>DATFBR010000073.1:0-11685 GCA_035253685.1 Jiangellaceae bacterium | reverse complement strand
GCGGCGAGCGGGACCGAGCCACCGGCCTGAAGGTCCGTGACCCCGGCTCGTCGGATCCGGGCACCGGATGGCAGGCTTACGTGGTCCCGCAGCACGTGGATTCGCGTGCGCACCGCCGCCATGACCAGCACTGGAGGACGGCAACCAGCCATGAAGATCGTCGTTCTGGTGAAGCACGTCCCCGACGCCACGGCAGACCGGACGTTCTCCGAGGCCGACCACACCACCGACCGGGTCGGTGTCGACGGCCTGTTGTCCGAGCTCGACGAGTACGCGGTCGAGGAGGCATTGACGATCGCCGAGGGGAGCGACGGCGAGGTCGTCGTCCTCACGATGGGTCCCGAGCAGGCGGCCGACGCACTGCGCAAGGGCTTGCAGATGGGTGCCTCGTCGGCGGTCCACGTGGTAGACGACGCCCTGCACGGCTCGGACGCGGTCGCGACGTCCTTGGTGCTGGAGAAGGCGATTCGCAAGGTCGGCGACGTCGACCTCGTGCTGACGGGCATGGCCTCGACCGACGGCGGCATGAGCGTGGTGCCGGCGATGCTGGGTGAACGGCTCGGACTGCCGCACGTCGGCTTCGTCGGCGAGCTGACCGTTGCCGACGGCACGGTCACCGGACGCCGCGACGGCGACGCCGCATCCGAGACGGTCGAGGCCTCGCTGCCGGCGATCGTGTCCGTCACCGACCAGATCAACGAACCGCGGTACCCCTCGTTCAAGGGGATCATGGCGGCGAAGAAGAAGCCGTTCGAGACGTGGTCGCTGGCCGACCTCGGCGTCGACCCGGCCGAGGTGGGTCTGGCCGCCGCGTGGTCGGTCGTCGAGGAGATCACCAAGCGCCCGCCACGTTCGGCCGGTGAGGTCGTCACCGACGAGGGCGACGGCGGTGTGCGGCTGGCCGGCTTCCTGGCCGTGCAGAAGTTCGTCTGACCGGGTGAGAGGAACGACGCATGGCTGAGATCCTGGTTCTCGTCGATCACGTCGACGGAACGGTCCGCCGGACGACCACCGAGCTGCTGACCTTGGCACGCCGAGCCGGTGAGCCCGCCGCCGTGTTCATCGGCACCGACTACGAGTCGGCGAAGGACACGCTCGCCCAGTTCGGGGCGGCCAAGGTCTACGTGGCGGACGCGCCGGAGCTGTCGGAGTACCTGGTGGCGCCGACGGCGGAGGTGCTGGCGCAGATCGCCGTGTCCGCCTCCCCGGCCGCCGTCCTGCTCACGTCCAGCCCGGACGGCAAGGAGATCGGGGGCCGCCTCGCCGTGAAGCTCGGGTCAGGGATCATCACGGACGCCACCGACGTGGCCGCCGACCTGACCACCGTCCAGTCGGTGTTCGCCGGCGGTTATACGGTGACCGCCAAGGTCACGCATGGTGCTCCGGTGATCACCGTGAAGCCGAACGCGGTGGACCCGGAGCCGGCGCCGTCGACGCCGACCGAGGAGAAGGTGGAGGTGGAGCTCTCGGACGCGGCGCGGACGGCGAAGATCGTCGATCGCCAGCCACGTGCGGCGACCGGCCGGCCCGAGCTGGCCGAGGCGGCGGTAGTGGTCTCGGGCGGACGCGGGACCGGTGGGGACTTCGGACCGGTGGAGGCGCTGGCCGACGTGCTCGGCGCCGCGGTGGGCGCTTCGCGAGCGGCGGTCGACTCCGGGTGGTACCCGCATGCATACCAGATCGGCCAGACCGGCAAGACGGTGTCGCCCCAGCTCTACATCGCAGCCGGGATCTCCGGTGCGATCCAGCACCGGGCCGGCATGCAGACATCGAAGACCGTCGTCGTGGTCAACAAGGACGCCGAGGCACCGATCTTCGCGATGGCCGATTTCGGCGTCGTCGGGGACCTCCACAAGGTACTGCCCCAGGCCGCCGAGGAGATCCTCAAGCGCAAGGGCTGAGCCCGGTTTGTGCTCGCAGTCGGCGACGTAGCCTTGAGCGACATGACCGGTGCGCATATCTATATCGACCACGCCGCGACGACGCCCGTCCTCCCCGAGGTGGTGGACACCGTCGCGGCGCGGTTGCGGATGCTGGGCAACCCGTCGTCGCTGCACGCGTCGGGCCGGGCGGCGCGCAAGGCGGTGGAGGAGTCGCGCGAGAGCATCGCCGCAGCTCTCGGCGCCCGACCCGGTGAGGTGGTGTTCACGGCCGGCGGCACCGAGGCCGACAACCTGGCCGTGAAGGGGCTCTACTGGGCCCGCCACGCCGCCGATCACCGGCGCGTGCGGATCCTCGTCTCGGCGGTCGAGCATCACGCGATCCTCGACGCCGTGCGCTGGCTGGCCGATGCGGAAGGCGCCGAGGTCGCTTGGCTGCCCGTCGACCGGCTGGGTCGCGTCGACGTGGATGCACTCCGGTCCGCGATCGACCGTGACCCGGCATCGGTCGCGCTGGTGAGCGTGATGTGGGCCAACAACGAGGTCGGGACGGTCCAGCCGGTCGAGCAGATCGTCCAGGTCGCGCGGCGCCACGGCGTGCCCGTGCACTCGGACGCGGTGCAGGCCGTCGGGCACCTCCCGGTCGATTTCGGCGACTCAGGTCTCGCCGCGATGACCCTGTCCGGACACAAGCTGGGCGGGCCGGCGGGGGTCGGCGCCCTGCTCGTGCGTCGCGATGTCGACGTTGTCCCTGTCCTGCACGGAGGGGGCCAGGAGCGCAATGTGCGATCGGGCACGCCTGACACCGCATCGGTCGCCGGGCTGGCCATGGCGGTCGAGATCGCGACGGCATCCGGGGCACGGGCAGCCGTGCGGATCGGCCGGATGCGCGACGAACTGGTAACCGCTGTCATGGCTGCCGTCCCCGACGCGGTCCGCAACGGGGATCCGGAGCCGGCCGGAGCGCTGCCGGGGATCGCCAACTTCTCCTTTTCCGGCTGCGACGGTGAGTCACTCCTCTTACTGCTGGACGCTCAGGGCATCGAGTGCTCGACCGGCAGCGCGTGCACGGCCGGCGTCGCGGAGCCTTCGCACGTCCTGCTCGCCATGGGAATCCCGCCGCAGGTAGCACAAGGGTCGCTGCGGTTCTCGCTCGGCCACACGTCCACCCGAGCGGACGTGACAGCACTCGCCCATGCGATCGGACCGGTCGTCGAACGCGCCCGGGCCGCCGGCCTGGTCAACCGGCCAGGGGTGAGCTGACGTGCGGATCCTGGCCGCCATGTCCGGCGGCGTGGACTCCGCCGTGGCCGCCGCGCGCTGCGTCGAGGCTGGCCACAACGTCACCGGCGTCCACCTTGCACTGTCGGCGAACCCGCAGTCGTTCCGCAGCGGCGCCCGTGGGTGCTGCACCCTCGAGGACGCGAGGGACGCGCGCCGCGCCGCCGACGTCCTCGACATCCCGTTCTACGTCTGGGACCTGGCCGAGCGGTTCCGGGCCGACGTCGTCGACGACTTCGTCGCCGAATATGCGGCCGGGCGGACGCCGAACCCGTGCCTGCGATGCAACGAGAAGATCAAGTTCTCGGCCGTGCTCGGCCGGGCTGTGGCACTGGGGTTCGACGCGGTGTGCACCGGGCACTATGCGCGGATCGTCGAGGGCCCGAGCGGCGCCGAACTGCACCGGGCGGTCGACGCGGACAAGGACCAGTCGTACGTGCTCGGGGTGCTGACCGCCGAGCAGCTGGCGCACGCGGTCTTCCCGCTGGGCGACTCGCTGAAAACCGGGGTGCGGTCCGAGGCCACGAGACGCCGGCTGGCCGTCGCTGGCAAGCCGGACAGTCACGACATCTGCTTCGTCGCCGACGGCGACACTGCCGGCTTCCTGCGCCGCGAGCTGGGCCACGCACCAGGGCAGGTCGTCGACCAGGCCGGTGACGTCGTCGGCGAGCACGACGGTGCCTACGCCTTCACCGTCGGGCAGCGGCGCGGGCTGCGCCTCGGCCGGCCGGCGCAGGACGGAAAGCCGCGGTACGTGCTGGACGTGTCGCCGGTCGACCGGCGGGTGACCGTCGGACCGGCCGAGGCACTCGCGGTCGACGAGGTCGTCGGCATCCGGCCGCGGTGGTGCGGCACCGCACCAACCGGAGCGGTGGACTGCCTCGCCCAGTACCGAGCGCACGGCACGCCGGTTCCCGCTCGGGCCGAACCGGCCGGCGGGGGAGTCCACGTGCGCTTCTCAGTAGCACAGCACGGAGTCGCACCCGGGCAGGCGGTCGTCCTCTACGACGGCACTCGCGTCGTCGGCTCGGCGACGATCGAGCGGACCGCCCGTGGCTCGACCTGTCAGGCCGGACAACTCGCCGGCCTCGCCGGTGACAACCAGCCGGCCTGACAACTCGACCGCAGGCGGCTCCCCCGCCGGGCTGCGCAGTCAGGGTGCGACGAACAGGGCGACCAGGCCGACGACCTCGGCCTCGCGCAGGATCCGGCTGTGGCCCAGCCCGGTGGTCGTCACCAGGTCGGCCTGCGGCCAGCCGGCCACGAGCCGGTCCGCCTCGTCATGGGCGACCTCGTTGTCGTCGCGGTCGTGCACGACCAGCGTGGGCGGAAGGTGACTCCGATCGGCCAGCGCAAGCAGGTCGAAGTCCGACATCGGCCGGTTCACGAGCGCTTCGAGCCGTTGGATCATCGCGGAGCGGGTCCGCTCCCGGAAGCCGAACGCCACGGCCATCTGGTCCGTGGCGGCCAGCGGCTGGACGCTCGGTGCGACGAAGCCGAGCCGTGGCGCGCGGAGCCCGTCCGAGACGGCGACGGCGGCGGCGACGCAGCCGAGCGAGTGCCCGATGACACCCGCAGGTGGCCCATGGTGGGCGGCAACCGCCCGCAACGCGTCGGCGAACTCCGGCAGCGCACCACGTCGCGGCCCGAACCTGCCCGGTGCGGACTCGCCGTGACTCGGTGCGTCGAACGCGACCACCCGGTAGCCACGGGCGAGCAGCGGGTCGACGAAGGCACCGAGTTGCCCGCGCCAACCGCCCCAGCCGTGCACGAGGTAGACCGGCGGCCCGGCTCCCCAGGACTCCACCACGACGGCGCGGTCGCCGGGCAGGTCGACCGTCGACAACCTGCCGGGTCGAGGTCGGTTGTCCTGCCGCCCGGCGGCGCCCCGTGGCACCGTGCACCAGAGCCGGACCGCCCACCGGGCGCCCAGGGCCGGTGCCAGGCGTTCGAGCGCGGCGAAGGTGGCGCGGATCAGCCGCGGCGCCACCCAGCGTTTGGGACGAACGATCGTACGATTCTCTGGACCGGTGTCGAGCGTCGTGGTCACGTGGGCTCCTGGGTTGAGTGAGGTCAGGCGCGGGCCGCGCTCAACAGCGCCTCGAAGGCGTTGCGGGCCCGGGTCTCGGCCGCCGGGTCGTCCAGCAACCGGTTGTTGTGGTAGTAGGCCAGCATCACGCCGTCGAGATCGGCGGCGAATTGCTCCGGGTCGGCGTCGGCGCGGAAGTGACCTTCGCTGACACCGGTCCGGAAGATCTGCGCGATCGACTCGTAGAGGTCGCGGTGGTCGCGGACCAATTGGTCACGGACCGGCCCGGCCTGCTCGTCGAACTCGGTGGCTGCCTTGACGAACAGGCAGCCTCCGGGCAGCCGGGCCCGGCCGCATGCCAGCCAGTGCTCGAACAGCGCGCGGACCCGCGGCTCGCCGCGCGGCATGGCGAGCGCAGGCCGAATGACGGTGTCGACGAACTCGGCCCGAGCGTGCGCGAGCACATCGAGCTGGAGCGACTCCTTCGAGCCGAAGTGGGCGAACAGGCCACTCTTCGACATGCCGGTGCCGGCGGCCAGCGTGCCGATGGACAGGCCGCCGAGGCCCACGTGGTAGGCGACCTCGACACCGTGGTGGAGGATCGCCTCGCGGGTCAGTGCACCCTTGCTCATGATGAGGATAATAGCACGATCGTTCGTTTCATCAAGTGCGTGGGAGCGACGGGCATAGGGTCGGGCGACGTGGAGCTTCCCTGGGGTGTGGGCGTCGCGACCGGAGTGGGGTCGTTGCCGTACGACGACCGCGACGAAGCCGCGAAGGTCGTCGTCGGCGAGTTGCCGGACTTCGCCCATCTGCCCGAACTGCCGACGCGCGGAGCCGGCGCGGACATGGTCGGCCGCACGGCGGCGATGCTCGTCGACATGCACGTCGACCTTCAACCGTCCGGGTGGCGGCTGGTCGACCGGCCGGGGATCGACGAGCGACGCGCCGTCGAGATGCTGCGTTCCGACCTGGACGCGATCGAGATCGCCGCGCACGGGTACGAGGGTCCGTTGAAGGTGCAGGTCTGCGGTCCTTGGACCTTGGCGGCCGCTCTGGACCGCACGCGGGGCGACCGGGTGCTCGCCGACCACGGCGCCCGCCGGGATCTCGCCCACTCGTTGGCCGAGGGCCTCGCCGGGCATCTCAGCGACGTCGCGCGCCGTGTTCCGGGCGCGACGGTAGTGGCGCAGGTCGACGAGCCCGGCCTGCCGGCCGTCCTGGCTGCAGCGATACCGACCTCGAGCGGCTTCGGCCGGCTCCGGGCCGTCGCACCCGCCGAGGCGGAGTCGTTGCTCGCCGTGGTGTTCGCGGCGGCGGGGGAGTGGCCGGTGCTGCACTGCTGTGCCGAAAACCCCCCTGTTGCACTGGGCCGCCGGGCGGGAGCGGTAGCCGCGTCCCTGGACGTCGACCGGCTGGATGGCACCGTCCTGGACGAACTGGCTGCGTCCGTCGACGACGGACTGATGCTCTGGCCCGGGATCGTCCCCGTCGTCCGGCCGGTCGCGCCGCCGTCGGATCGTGACCTGGCCGACCGGATGGAGCGGCTGTGTCGTCGCCTCGACCAGGACCCGGCCCGACTGTCGGCCGGGCTGGTGGTAACACCCGCCTGCGGTCTTGCCGGTGCCGACCCGGACTGGGCCCGGCGGGCCTATGCGCTCGCCCGTGCCACGGCCAGGGCCTTCGCCGACTCCGTCGGTGCCGACCAGTAGCGTCTGGTGCCGTGACGACCGAGTCCGCCGGCCCGCCTGTCGCCGCGCGCAAGCGCCACGCCGTGCTGGCCGAGGAGATCGAGGCGCACCGGCAGCGCTACTACTTCGCCACGCCCACGATTAGCGACGGCGAGTTCGACGCGCTCCTGCACGAACTCGAGGCGCTGGAGGACGAGTACCCCGCACTGCGGACGCCCGACTCGCCGACCCAGAAGGTCGGCGCGCCGGTGGCCGAACCCGGCCAGGCCGAGGCGTCCTGGCCGCCGGTCGAACACCTCGAAAGGCTGATGAGCCTCGACAACGCGTTCAGCGAGGCCGATCTGGCCGACTGGGCGGCCCGGGTCGAGCGCGAGGTCGGGACCGGGGCCCGGTACCTGTGCGAGCTGAAGGTCGACGGCCTTGCGGTCGACGTCGTCTACCGCGACGGGAGGCTGGTCAGCCTCGCCACCCGCGGCGACGGACGCACCGGCGAGGACATCACCTACAACGCCCGCTTCGTCGACGCCATCCCGAAGGAGCTCACCGGAAGCGGGCAACACCCGGTACCGGAGTTGCTCGAGGTGCGCGGCGAGGTGGTTTTCCCCACAGCCGCCTTCGAGGCGATCAACGCCGAGCGGGCCGACCTCGGCCTGCCGCTGTTCGCCAATGCGCGCAACTCCGGCGCGGGTGTGCTGCGCCAGCGGATGGACCGCCGCCAGGACAAGCTCGACGCGGCACGCGCGAGGGCCGGCCGGAACGACCGTTCTGCGGCGAGCCTGCATCGGCTGGAGGCCGAGTTCGACCGGGCACGTCGGTCGTTGGGTCATCTGGTCCTGGTCTGTCATGGCATCGGCCGTCGCACCGGCTTGGAGACGGCTCTGCTGTCCGAGGCATACGAGGCGCTCAACGCCTGGGGCCTGCCGGTCAGCGACCGGGTCCGCGTCGTCGAGAACCTCGGCGAGGTCGAGTCCTACGTCGTCCACTACGGCGAACACCGCCACGACATCGAGTACGAGATCGACGGTGTGGTGGTCAAGGTCGACCAGGTCGACCTGCAACGCCGGCTCGGGTCGACATCGCGCGCCCCACGGTGGGCTGTCGCGTTCAAGTTCCCGCCGGAGGAGGTCACCACCAAGCTCCTCGATATCCGGGTCAACGTCGGACGGACCGGGCGGGTCACGCCGTACGGGGTGATGGAACCGGTCCAGGTCGCCGGGTCCACAGTCGAGAACGCCACGCTGCACAACGCGCGTGAGGTCGAACGCAAGGATGTACTGATCGGCGACACCGTCGTTCTGCGCAAGGCCGGCGACGTCATCCCCGAGATCCTCGGCCCGGTGCCCGAGTTGCGCGACGGCTCGGAGCGTGCGTTCGTCATGCCGACCAGGTGCCCGTCGTGCGACACCCCGCTGGCGCCGGCCAAGGAGGGCGACGTCGACATCCGCTGCCCGAATGCGCGGTCGTGCCCGTCGCAACTGCGCGAGCGGATCTTCCACCTGGCCGGCAGGGGCGCGTTCGACATCGAGGCGCTGGGATGGGAGGCCGGTGCCGCCCTCATCGTCTCCGGCGTCGTCGTCGACGAGGGCGACATCTTCGCCCTCGACGCCGACCGGCTGCAGACCATCTCCTTCTTCACCCGGGCCGCCACCCGCACCGAGGCCGAGTCCGGTGCCGGCGACCGGGTGCTCAACGTCAACGCCGAGCGGCTGCTGGCCAACCTGGAGGCCGCGAAGTCCCGCCCGCTGTGGCGGGTTCTCGTCGGCCTGTCGATCCGTCACGTCGGACCCACGGCAGCCCGCGCCCTCGCCACCGAGTTCGGCTCGCTCGACGCGATCGAACGGGCGGCCGAGAGAGGCGAGGGCGGACGGGAACGGCTGGCCGGCGCCGACGGCGTCGGCCCGACGATCGCGGAGTCGCTGCGAGAGTGGTTCGCGGTCGACTGGCATCGAGAGATCGTCCGCAGATGGCGGGAGGCCGGCGTGCGGATGGTCGACGAGCGCGACGCGTCCGTTCCGCGCACGTTGGAGGGGCTGACGGTCGTGGTCACCGGCTCGCTGTCCGGCTTCTCCCGGGACGAGGCCAGGGAGGCGATCATCCTGCGCGGCGGCAAGGCGTCGGGCTCGGTGTCGAAGAAGACCGACTTCGTCGTGGTGGGCGACAACGCCGGTTCCAAGCACGACAAGGCACTCCAACTCGGCGTCCCGGTGCTCGACGAGGACGGGTTCCGCGTCCTGCTCGACGGCGGCCCGCAGGCCGCCGCGGGCGTCGCGCAGGTCACCGTCGGATAGGGTGCGCGGCCATGTCCGACCCGTACGCCCAGCCGTCGTCGAACCCGCCGCCGCACCAGCCGGCCGCCGGGTCGCCCGGCGGCGCCTCCGTACCGGGGACCGAGTACCCGCAGTACACCGGATATCCACCGGGGCCCGAGTTCCCGCGGCCGACGGCGACGTCGACCAACGGCTTCGCAGTGGCCGCACTCGTCTTCGGCATCCTCGGCGGGCTGCTCGGATTCGTGTTCGGCATCATCGCGCTGGTCCAGATCCGCAGGACCCGTCAGAAGGGCACGGGCCTGGCAGTGGCAGGGCTCGTGCTGTCGGCGCTGTGGTTGCTCGTCATCGGCGTCGCTGTGGTCCTGCTGATCGCCGGCAGTGCCGACCGTGACACCGAAGGTGAGATCACCGAGGGTGGGTCGGTGTCGGCGATGTCATTGGAGATCGGCGACTGCCTCAACGGGCTGGATGAGGACGGGAGCGTCCGGTCGCTGCCGGCTGTACCCTGCGCAGAGCCGCACGAGGGCGAGGTCTATGCGACGTTCGACCTGCCCGAGGGCGACTATCCCGGCGAGTCCGCGATCATCGAGCAGGTCGAAACCGGCTGCGACGAGCGGCTGAGCGCCGTCGCACCCGAGGCGTACGAAGACCAGTCGGTCGGCCTCTACTACCTCTATCCGCTCGAGATCTCCTGGCCCGACGACCGCGAGGTTGTCTGCATAGCCATCTCGATGTCCGGGACGATGACCGGCTCCATCCTCGACTAGCGCCCACTCGGTGTTGATCATGGCGGAATGGGGCATCAGGAGCATCCGCGCCACCCGTTTCGCCATGATCAACAGAGGATAGGCGGTGGGGAGGCGTGGGTTGAGGCTGACGCAGCGGCATCTCAACCGGGCCGTGCTCGCCCGCCAGGAACTGCTCGAGCCGTTCGACGGCCCGCTGCCGAGGGTGCTCGAGCGGGTCGGCGGGATCCAGGCGCAGTACGCGCCGTCGATGTACGTCGGCCTGTGGTCGCGGATGCGCGGCCTGGAGCGATCGGCGCTGACGCGAGCACTGGAGGACCGGACCGTCGTCCAGGGCACACTGCTGCGGTCGACCATCCACCTCGTCTCGCGCGAGGACTACTGGCCGTTCGCGGTGGCGATTCGGGAATCGCTGCGCGAGTGGTTCCTGCGGGTGAGCAAGGGAAATCCGGCGGCCACCGAGCTCGACGCCGCGGCCAAGCGGGTGCGCTCGGCGCTGGCAGACGGGCCCTTGCGTCAGGCCGAGATCGACGCGCTCGTCGGACGGTCGGCCAGGGGCGGGATCAACACGGTTCTCGATCTCGTCCGGATCCCGCCCTCCGGCACGTGGGAGCGGCGCAAGGCAGACCTGCACGCCGATGCGGAGAGCTGGATCGGGCCACCCGACGTCGCGACATCGGAGGCCCGCGCCCTTGTGGTACGCCGGTATCTGGGCGGCTTCGGGCCCGCGACCACGGCCGAGATCGGTAACTGGGCCGGCCTGCCGGCGCGGACGGTGACCGAGGCCCTGACGCGGATCGACCACGTGACCCACGAAGCGGACGACGGTGCCACGCTCGTCGACCTTCCGGGAGCCCCCTTGCCCGATGCCGGGACGCCGGCGCCGATTCGGTTCCTCCCCACCTGGGACGCCGTGCTGCTGGTCCACGCCCGGCGGGCCCGGATCCTGCCCGAGGAGCATCGCCCGAAGGTCTTCAGCAGCCGCAACCCGCATTCGGTGCCGACGTTCCTCGTGGACGGTGCCGTCGCCGGCTCGTGGCGGTTCGTGGACGGGCGGATCGACCTGACCGAGTTCGACTCTCTCCCGCGCGGGGTGCGGCGTCAGGTCGAGCGAGCCGCGCACGACCTGGCGGCCTTTCACGCCTGAACGGCGCCTGACCGGGACGGTGCACCGGGGCCGTTGGTGACGGCCGTACACCGTAGGATCGACGGGTTGTCCACGAGCGTGGAGGAACCGCCCGCATGCCCTCGATCAGCCGGGACGAGGCCGCCCACCTGGCCAGGCTGGCCCGTCTCGAACTCGCTCCCGACGAGCTCGACCACCTCGCGGGCCAGCTCGACGCCATCGCCGGATACGTAGCCCGGGTCTCCGAGGTTGCCGCCGACGACATCCCGCCGACGTCGCACTCACTACCGGTGACCAACGTCTTCCGCGCCGACGAACCACGCCCCGGCCTGGCCGCCGAGGCGGCGCTGGCCGCCGCACCGGACGCCCAGAACGGGCGTTTCCGCGTGCCGCGCATCCTGGACGAGGAGGTCTGATGACCGACCTCACCCGGATGGACGCCACCGCCCTCGCCGCGGCCGTCGCATCCGGCGAGACGAGCGCGGT
The DNA here is from genome assembly GCA_035253685.1 of Jiangellaceae bacterium. Classification (GTDB taxonomy): domain Bacteria; phylum Actinomycetota; class Actinomycetes; order Jiangellales; family Jiangellaceae; genus DASRTE01. The sequence goes on along the minus strand of DATFBR010000073.1, from coordinate 176 downwards.
CGAGGTCACGCGGGCACACCTCGACCGGATCGGCGCGGTCGACACGGCCGTCCATGCCTTTCTGCACGTCGACGCCGACGGCGCGGTCGCCGCGGCGGCGGCGGTCGACGCAGCCCGGTCCCGCGGGGACGACCTCGGCCCGCTGGCCGGGGTTCCGCTCGCGCTCAAGGACGTCT
>DATFBR010000072.1:0-16073 GCA_035253685.1 Jiangellaceae bacterium | reverse complement strand
CAGACCTCCACCGTCCGGCCAGCCGCGGCCCTCGGGTGTCGACGGCGTGCAGGGGTCTGGTCGAAATCGACCCGCCTCACCGAACCATCACGGCGACGCGTTGTACGTGATTGTTGGCCATGCCCTGGCGGTTCCACGTCTGTTCGAGGGGCTGGACGTTGCCGGCGGCGTCGCCGGCACGGACACACAGCTCGAACCTTCCCCGGCTATGGGCATCCCAGCTCCACTGCCACGACCGCCATTCGAACCGATCCGGTCTGGGGCCCAGCCGGGCCTCGTCCCAGTTCTGGCCACCGTCGACGCTGATGTCGACACGAGTCACCTCACCCCAGCCCGACCATGCGCGGCCGGTCAGCAGGTGGGTGCCCCGCTCGACGATGCGCGCACGAGTCTGGAAGTCCGGGAAGCCCGGCGGCTGGAGCAACGCTCGCGGCCGGATCCGTGTCACCGGCTCACCCGGCTCGTCCGGATCACGCGTGATCCGGTATGCGGTGCTGTTCTGGTAGCCGTCGAACGGTGCATCGAGAACCTGGATCTCGGTCAGCCACTTCACCTGCGCCATCCCGTACCAACCGGGCACCAGCAGGCGCAGCGGTGCGCCATGCTGAGGCGGCAATGGCCCGCCGTTCATTTCATGGACGAGGAGAACGTCATCACGCAACGCCTCGGCCACGGACAGCCCGCGCCGGTACGTCTGCTCGACACCCCGCTCCACGCCGTGGTCGGCGCCGGCGAACGTGACGTCGACCGCACTCGGAGCAAGGCCGGCTTCGCGCAGGAGAGGCGCCAGGGGCGTGCCGGTCCATTCGGCGGTGCCAACGGCCTCGTCCACCCAGGGCTGGCTCACCGGACGCGGGGCGAGCCGCGCGCGGCCGTTGCCGGCGCACTCGAGCGTGATTCGCCTCGTCACCGTGGCACGTGACCGGATGTCGTCGAGATCGAGCACCAGCGGGTGCTCGACGTGGCCGCCGATCCTCAGCCGCCACGTATCGGGTTCGACATGGGGAACGTCGTAGTGCGTCAGCAGGTAGTGGAGTCCGATCGGCGTCACGTCGTACCGCAGCGCCTCGAGCGGCATGCCGTGATTGCGGGCCGCCAACCGGAGCTCGTCGATGGTTATGCCCTCGCCCGGCTCCGCCACGCGCGCCGGCGGGCTGACCCATGCGTCGAGTGCCTCCATGTCACCCCAAGCCGTCGACCCGATGCGCTCGATGTCCCGCGCCGTTCCTCGAAGAATGCACGATCTGCCCGCACGAGCCCAGAGGCGGTCTTCCCCGTGCCCCCAAACTGGACTCGATTGAAGATGACACGCCGGCGTGTCGCACGAGCTGCGTCCAGTTTGCCGGACTCCCGGCCTCCGCGCCCTGGACGCACCCCGCGGGTGTCAGGTTCGCCAGAGGAAGATCAGCGCTCGGTCGTCGGCGTCGGAAGAGGCGACGGCGTCGATCAGGCGCCGAGCGCCATGCCGAAAGCCCCGTGCCACCAGCCGCTCGGCCTCGCCCTGAAGCTTGTCGATGCCGTCGGCCAGATCGCGCCGCGGGGTCTCGACCATGCCGTCGGTGAACAACAGCAGGGCGTCGCCGGAACGCAGGACACCTTCGGCCGGCACGTAATCGTCCTTCTCGAACACACCGAGCAATCCGCCGGTGGCCTCCAGGATCCGCCACTGACCCGAGCCGCTGTGGAAGTGCACGGCCGGGGGGTGCCCCGCCGACCGGACCTGGTACTCGCCGGTGTCGAGGTCGATGACGAGGTAGACCGCGGTCGCGAAGCCCTCCGCCCATTCCTGTCTCAGCAGGTAGGCGTTGGCCGCCGGAAGGAACTCCGCGGGCGGAAGGGAGCCCAGCAGGCCCCCGAACGCACCGGACAGGAGAAGCGCCCTCGTTCCCGCGCCGAGGCCCTTACCCGAGACATCCACGAGTGCTACCTCGAGGACAAGGCCATCGGATGACCGCGAGGCGACGAGGAAGTCGCCGGAGAACGTCGACGTGCCCGCCGAGCGGTGCACGACCTCGACCTCCCAGCCGCGCGGCAGTTCGGGCATCTCGCCCTGCGCGCGCAACCTGTCGCGCAGGTCGACGAGCATCGACTCGCCGACTGTCCCCTTGACACCGAGGCGGGCACGTGACCGTGCGGACCCGAACGCGACAATGGCCGTGACCGCGACTACCAACACGAGTCCGACGAACAGCTCGTCGACACCGTGAATCACGCCCTCCGCCACCAAGGCGACTCCAGTCGCCACCGCCACCACCAACATCGACGGGACCGACAGGGCGAAGCCGCCGAGCAGGACGGGAAGGACGTACAGACTGAGCGGGATGGTGCCGGGCAGCGTCATGCGGACGATGTAGGCCACGACGATCACCAGCAGGAGCGAGAAGAGCACCACCGGCCCGCGATCGAACAGCCGCCCCAGCCGGGTGGCCAGGCGACGACGGGCGGGTCGCCTTCTGCCGATCCGGTCGAAGCTCGTGGTCACGCCGTGACAGTAGCGGTCGTTGCGCGCTGCACCATAGACATGACGTACCGTCGGTGCATGGCCGGCCGTGGGAAGGCGCCCGATCGCCGGATGGACCACGTCGACCGACGGTCACAGGTCGGTGTCTCCGGTGCGCTGCGGGCGCGCGATGTCTCCCGGCCCGATGACGAGCTCGTCGCCGAGTTCATGCAGAAGGATCGCCCGAGAGAAGAGGAAGCTCCCCGGTCTGCTCGTAGTGACTGAGCATTTCGATCCGGCGGGCATGCCGCTCGTCGCCCGAGAAGGCCGTCGCCAGGAACACTCGCACGAATCCGACGACCTCGTCGACCGGGTGGGCGCGCGCCCCGACCGCCACGACGCGCGCGTCGTTGTGTTGACGTGACAGCCGAGCGGTGTCTTCGCTCCAGGCCAGCGCTGCCCGGACGCCGCGTACCTTGTTCGCGGCGATCTGCTCACCATTGCCCGAACCACCCAGCACCACACCCAGGCTGGCATCGTCGTGTGCGACGGCATCGGCGGCACGAAGGCAATAGACGGGATAGTCGTCGTCCTCGTCGAAGGTGAACGCACCATGGTCGACGACCTCGTGGCCGTCCCCCCGCAGTGCCTCGGCGACGACGTTCTTGACGTCGAAACCGGCATGATCGGAACCCAGGTGGACGCGCATGGCGCCATCCTGCCAGCCACAGTGGTCGATGTCGGACTTCGCGCGCCTGCACGGATCTGCCAGGATCGGGCGCATGCCTGGCGCCAACCTGACCCGCGACGATGCACGCGAACGCGCGGCCCTCATCGTGGTCGACTCCTACGAGATAGATCTCGACCTCACCACCGGTGACAAGACGTTCGCGTCCAGGACCACCGTGCGGTTCCGGGCCAAGAAGGGCGCAGGCACCTGGCTCGACCTGATCGCGCCCTCCGTCGACGAGGTCGTGCTCAACGGAAAGAAGCTCGACGCCGCCACTGTGTTCGACGGCAACCGCATCCGTCTCGACGGGTTGCGGGCCGGAAACGAGGTGCACGTCGTCGCCCAGGGGTCTTACATGCACACCGGTGAAGGACTGCACCGGTTCGTCGACCCGGTCGATGGCGAGGTCTACCTCTACACCCAGTTCGAGGTCGCCGACGCGCGACGCGTCTTCGCCTGCTTCGAGCAACCCGACCTCAAGGCGACATTCGCGTTCACCATCACCGCGCCGGCACACTGGCAGGTCATCTCGAACTCGCCGACGCCCGATCCGGCCGACGTGGATGACAGGCCCGAGGTCCGGCGTTGGGAGTTCGAACCGACGCCACGCATCTCCACCTACGTCACGGCGCTGGTCGCAGGTCCCTACCACGTCGTGCGCGACCAGTACGCCGGGAAGGAGGCGACGGTCCCGCTGGGACTGTTCTGTCGAGCCTCACTGGCCGAGTATCTCGACGCGGATCAGCTCTTCGACGTCACCCGCCGCGGTTTCGCCTTCTTCGAGGACGTCTTCGGGCTCGCCTATCCGTTCGCGAAGTTCGACCAGTTGTTCGTCCCCGAGTACAACGCCGGCGCCATGGAGAACGTCGGGTGCGTCACATTCCACGAGGACTACGTCTTCCGTAGCCGCGTCACCGACGCCGCCCACGAACGACGGGCCGAGACGATCCTGCACGAGATGGCGCACATGTGGTTCGGAGACCTGGTCACCATGCGCTGGTGGGACGACCTGTGGCTCAACGAGTCGTTCGCCACCTGGGCCAGCGTGCTCTCCCAGTCCGAGGCGACCCGTTGGACGGAGGCCTGGACCACTTTTGCCGTGTCCGAGAAGCTGTGGGCGCTGCGCCAGGACCAGCTTCCCTCCACGCACCCGATCTCGGCCGACATCCGCGACCTCGACGACGTCCAGGTCAACTTCGACGGCATCACCTACGCCAAGGGCGCCGCCGTCCTCAAGCAGCTGGTGGCGTGGGTCGGGCGCGATGAGTTCCTGGCGGGTGTCCGCGCGTACTTCGCCGAGCACGCATGGAGCAACACCGAGCTCTCGGACCTGTTCGCCCACCTGGAGAAGACCAGCGGCCGTGATCTGTCGGCCTGGGGGGAGCAGTGGCTCCAGACCGCTGGAGTCAACACGCTGCGCCCGGTCGTCGAACTCGACGGTAAGGGTGCGTATACGGCGGTGACGATCCTGCAGAGCGCCGTCGACGACCACCCGACCACGCGCGACCACCGGATCGCCGTCGGACTCTACGACCACGGCCCGGACGGCATCGTCCGGCGTCGGCGCATCGAGCTCGACGTCAGCGGCGAGCGCACCGAAGTACCCGAGTTCGTGGGCGAACAGCAGCCGGATCTCCTGTTGCTCAATGACGACGACCTCACATTCGCGAAGGTAAGGCTGGACGAACGTTCGCGGCAGACCGTGGTCCGCGGAATCGGCCGGATCGCCTCATCGTTGGCACGTGCCTTGTGCTGGACAGCGGCCACCGACATGCTCCGCGACGCCGAACTGCCGACCCGGGACTACGTCGAGCTGGTCCTCGGTGGCGCCGAACGAGAGTCCGACGTCTCAGTCGTCCAGACCATTCTCGCCGCGGCCAGGACGGCCATCCATCAGTACGCCGACCCGCCGGACCGGCTGATGCTTCTGGCCCGCTGGGCGAGCGCGCTGCGCCGAATGGCGGGCACCGCCGAGCCGGGCGGCGATGCCCAGCTGGCGTTCACCCGTGCCTGGGCCGCCGTGGCCGCGAGTCCTGAGCACCTCGACGACCTGCGCGCGCTGCTCGAGACGACCGACGGCGGCACCGTGCTGCCCGGCCTCGACGTCGACACCGACCTCCGGTGGACTCTGCTGCAGCGGCTGGTGATCCTCGGCGCGGCCGGAACGGACGCGATCGACGCGGAGCTCGCCCGCGACGACACGGCCACCGGGCGCCGGCAGGCGGCATACGCCCGTGCCGCGCGGCCGACCGAGACCGCGAAGCAAGAGGCCTGGGCGCTGGCTGTGGACTCCGACGAGCTCCCCAACGCACTGCTGCTCGCCACGGTGGAGGGCTTCGCCCAGCCCGAGCAGCACGAGCTGATCCGGCCATATGTCGCCAAGTACCTCGACGCCGTCCCGAGGGTCTGGTCGCACCGGACGACCGACACGGCCAAGACGATCGTCGTGCGGCTGTTCCCGCGGATCCTGTCCGACCAGGCGACTGCCGACACGGTCCGGGCATGGCTCGCTGACGCCGAGGTGCCGCCCGCACCCCGTCGGCTGGTCGTCGAAGGCCTCGCCGATCTGGATCGTGCACTGCGCGCGCAGGCATGTGATCATGAAGCGGCGACGACTGGACACACCTGACCGAGCGGGGCTTCGACCCCGAATGCAGGCCGTCAGGTCCTCAGCCGGACAGGCGGGCGCGGGTGGCCGGAACGACCTCCTGGGCGAACCGGCGCAACTGATCGGGCTCCTCGTCACTCGCGGCCCAGAACACGATGATCTGCGCCCGGTGGTCGACCACCAGCGAGCTCAACTCGTCCGCCCACTGTGCGACCGGGCCGTTCAGGAATCCCTCGGACCGGCCATCGGTGATAGAGCCGTTCACGTTGAAGACCCTGCGGACATCACCCGGGGCGCGCCCGGCCTCGGCCGCACCGTCGTCGACCCGTGCGTTCAGCTCCGCCAACCGGGCGATCAGGTCGGGGCGGATGGAGGGCACCCAGCCGTCGGCAAGTCGACCGGTCAGGTGCAACGCCCGCGGGCGGTAGGCACCGACCCAGATGCTGATGTCGTGCACGGGCACCGGCCCGGAGTGGACACCCCGCAGGTGGTAGAAGTCACCCTCGAACCGCAGGTTCCGTTCGCCGCTCCAGATCCGGCGGATCACCTCGATGCCCTCCGCGAGCTGGTCGAGCGACTCGCCGGGTGACCGGCGGATGCCGCCGTACCCCTCGATCGCGTCCCAGAAGCTGCCCGCACCGAGCCCGAGCTCGAAGCGGCCGCCGGAGAGCACGTCGAGCGTCGCGGCCGTCTTCGCCAGCACGGCGGGGGGGCGCAGCGGGAGGTTCGCCACGTCCGGGAAGACCCGCAGGGTCGTCGTCGTGGCGAGTATCGCCGCCATGAGGGAGAACGTGTCCACGTAGCGTCTCTGGTACGGATGGTCCTGTACACCGACGTAATCGAGGCCGAGCCGCTCTACCTTGCGCGCGGTGTCGAGCAGGGGATCGGCCGCGTTCGGGACGAGGAAACAGCCGAAGCTCGGGTCGCGACCGAACTCGGACATGGACAGCACCTCCTGGGATCTCCCGCAGCAACCCCGTACGCCGGCCCGCTGTTCCGCCGCGGAGCTCGGCCGGGTCCGGTCGCGTCACCCGACCAGCGCGGGGCGCACCGCGCGCCATGGACGCGCCGACTCCAGCTGTGCCGCCAGCGCCAGCAGCGTCGCCTCGCCGCCGTGCCGCCCGCCGAGCATGACACCAACGGGCAGCGTCACGCCGGCCACCTCGGCCCGGTGGAGCGGCAGGCTCACCGCGGGGCGCCCGGTGAGGTTCCACACACTGGTCCACGGTGTGTAGGCGCTCTGCGCGGCGAAGTCGGCGGCCGGATCGGCGTCGTTGCGCAACTCCCCCACCCGCGCCGGGAGGCGGGCCAGCGTCGGTGAGACGACGACGTCGTAGTCGGCCCAGGCGCGCGCCGTGTCGCGCGTGGTGGTCTGCATGTTCGCGATCGCCTGTGCGTAGGCGACACCCGAGACCCGGCTCCCGCCTTCCCGCAGCCACTGCGTCAGCGCCACGAGCAGGTGCTCGGTTCCCGGCGGCACCGGGATGGCGGCGGCAAGAACCGACCAGATCGCCTCGAATGCCGCCCACCTCTCGGCCGGGAACGGCACCGGCGCCACCTCCACCCGGTGCCCGAGGTCCGTGAGCAGCGCGGTCGTATCCCGAACCGCATCCAGACATTCCCGGTCGACGACGGCGCCCTCGGCGATGACCGGTGTGACCAGGACGCCCACGTGTAGCGCGGGCGGATCACGGTCGCACGCCTCGAGGAACGTAGCTGCCGGCCGTGGCAGCACGTACAGGTCGCCCGGCCAGCCGGTGGCGAGCACGTCGAGCGCGGCCGCGGTGTCCCTGACGTCGCGCGTGAGCACACCGTGCACGGCGAGCCCGGCTCCGTCGACGCCATGAGGCCCGGCACTGACCCGTCCGCGGGTCGGCTTCAGCCCCACCAGACCGCACGCGCTGGCCGGAATCCGGATGGAGCCTCCGCCGTCAGAACCATGCGCGATCGGCACGATGCCCGCCGCCACCGCCGCCGCCGCGCCACCGCTGGAACCGCCGGCGGACCGGTCCAGGTCCCACGGCGTACGGGCAGGTGGCGCGACGTCAGGCTCGGTGTAACACGGCAGCCCGAACTCCGGCGTCGTGGTCTTCCCCACCATGACGGTGCCCGCCGCGTGCAGCAAGGTGGTGACACCGTCGTCGACCGATGCGACGGTTCCGGTCAGGGCCGCGCTGCCGGAGCCGATCGGCACGCCGGAGACCATCGTCAGGTCCTTGATCGGACACGGAACCCCGAGAAACGGCGGCAGGTCATCGCCGGCGAGCACGGCCCGATCCGCCGCCTTGGCCTGCTGCCGGGCAAGTTCCGGGGTCAGCACGACGAAGGCACCGACTCGGTCGCCGAGCCGGGCCGCGCGCTCCATGGTGTGGTCGAGGACATCCGACGCGGAGACCTCACGCCGCCGGATCGCCGAAGCCAGTTCCAGGGCCGTGAGGTCGTGGATCTCGGTCACGTGGCCAAGGTATGAGATGGTCACGTCATGAGCACGACGCCGCCCGATCCGGACGGCAGGCTGCCGGCGGACATGGATCACGTACCTGCGAGCTCGACCTCTGGGGCGCCGCCATCGGTCGTGGCGGCGGTGAAGCTCATGTACGTCGGCGCGGGCCTGTCGTTGCTCGGCATGCTGTTCGGTCTGACCACCCGCGATGTCATGCGTGATCAGGTGATCGAGGACAACCCGGACATGACGAGCGGCGAGATCGACCGCGCCGTCAACGTCGCGACCGGCGTCGGCGTGATCATCGGCCTCATCGCGGTCGGTCTCTGGCTCTGGATGGCTCGGGCGAACGGACGTGGCCTTGCCTGGGCCCGAATCGTCGCCACCGTCCTCTTCGGGCTCAACGTCGTCCTGAGCCTGTACAACGTGAGTCAGACCAGGGGCTTCGGGGTCGTCGTCAGCATCGTGTCGATCGTTCTCGCCGGCGCCATCCTCTGGTTGCTCTATCGCAGGGACGCGACGGAGTACTACGGCGCCGTCGCAGCCAGGGGTGTGTCCTGACGTTCCACCGGAGCGAAGGGTGCCCTAGGGTGTGACGCCGGTGTCCAGGGCACGACATTCGTAGTGGAAGGACGATTCACCCCATGAGTACGACACCACCGCCCGGCCCGTACGACGACGCCGACCGGCCCGAGGGATCGCGTCCGGACCAACCGGCAACCGACCCGTTCGCCCAGCCCTCCCCCGGCCAGCAGACTCCGCCGGTTCCACCATCCGGTTCCACCGCTGCCGACTCGCCCGCCTACCCGTCGATGCCACCGCCGCCTCCGCTCGAGTACGGGTCCTCGGACGCGGCCGCCGCGCAGGCGACGCCGCCGCCGCCGCTGCTCACCGCCGTCCGGTTGATGTACGTCGGCGCCGCCCTGGCGGCCGTCTTCCTGATCATCGGACTGACGCAGGCCGACTCGCTGCGCGACCAGATCGCCGACGACCAGCCCGAGCTGTCCGCAGACGAACTCGACGCTGCCGTAGCCATCGGCACGGCGTTCGCAGTGATCATCGGCCTGATCTCGGTCGGCCTCTGGATCTGGATGGCCGTGATGAACCGGAAGGGCCGCACGTGGGCGCGGGTCGTCGCCACTGTGCTCGGCGGGTTGAACATCGTCTTCACGCTGATCGGGCTGACCCAGAACACCGGCATCGGCACGATCGTGAACCTGATCTCGATCGTCCTGGCGGCGGCCATCCTGTGGCTGCTCTATCGGCCGGAGTCCAGCGCCTACTACGCGGCGATGTCGGAACCACGGCGCTGACCGCCGGCGTCGCGAGAACCCTGGCCCTGCGCCCCGCCCATCAGGCCACGTGGTCGACGAGACCCTCCCGGTAGGCGATCGCAGCCGCCTCGCCCCGCCCGGCGGCGCCGAGCTTGGCCAGGATGTTCGACACGTGCACACTGGCGGTCTTGGTGCTGATGAACAGGGCTTCGCCGATTTGGCGGTTGCTGCTGCCCGCCGCCACCAGCCGCAGGACCTCGCGCTCGCGCGAGGTCAGGCCGTGGCCGCGGTCGGACTGGCTGCTGACCTCGTCGAGCAGGCGGATGTGGGCACGCCGGGCAAGATCGTCGACCCATTGCCGCACGAGCCGGGCACCGAGGTCGTCGGCCATGGCGGCCGCGGCGCGGAGCGGCTCCGAGGCCGCCTCACGATCACCCCGGCCTGCCAGTGCTGCGCCGAGACGGTAGTTGCCGTACGCGCCCAGATGCCTCGGCCCTGCCATCGACTCGACGAGTGCGACGACCTCCCGCCATGGCGTGGGATCGGTGCCGGTGCCGCCGGCGAGCTCGGCCTCGACCACCGAGCGCCAGATCGGCGCCGGCCCCCATTCGCCGATGCCGGCGACGACCTCACGGACCCGACGGATGCCGGCATCGACGTCGGACCCGCTGCCCGAGCGCGCCGCCAGCGCACGGGCGGCGACGGACACCAGGGGAAGGTCGTAGCCGGGAACGCCCTGCCGGGGCTCCTGCAGGGCGGCTGAGATGTCGGCCCAGGCGGCATCGGCATCGCCGCGAGCCAGGAACAGCTCTCCCCCCACCCGCGCCAGCGACAGCTCGTACTGGGGCCCGGGAGTGCGCCGCGTCATCCGGGAACGCGCCTCGTCGAGGGAGAGCGCAGCGTCGTCGAGGTCGCCGCGCCAGGTCGACAACCAGGCCCGCAGCGTCAGCAGGTGCCAGACATGGCGGACCGGCGGGTCGAGCTCGAGCGCCCTGGTGATCAACCGCTCGGCCTCGTCCCACTCACCCAGCGCCAGCAGCGGTTCGGCGGTGTTGCCTGCGACCATGGCCCCGATGCTGCGCGCGAGCCCGATCTCGCGTGCCCGGTCGAGGCCTTCTCGGGCGACCCGTGCTGCCTCGGCGTACCGCCCGAGCAGGTGAAGGGAGTCGGAGGAGTTGATGTAGTAGCCGACCAGTCTCCGGGGGACGTCGCCCGCCAGCTCTCGAGCGGCGTCAAAGGTCGCCAGGCCCTCGTCGACCTGTCCGATGTGTACCAGGGACGGTGCCAGGATGTTGTGGCCGCGGAACTCGGCCTCGGCCTCCCCGACCGCGCGGGCCGCGGCAATGGCTTCGACCCCGAGCTCTGCGGCCTGGTCGAACCGCCCCTCCATCAGGAACCGTGACGACAGCATCTGGAGCAGCCGGGCTCGCGCGGCGGACGGTGGCTCGGCGGGAACGAGCTCGAGCGCGCTCTGCACCACGGCGGTGGCCTCGGGCCGCCCGTTTTCGCTGAGCAGCTTCGCCCGCTGTTCGAGGAGATCGGCGCGTCGGAGCGGCTCGGTAGTGGCATCGACCTCGTCGAGAGCAGCGTCGACCAGTGCGAGCGCGCGCTCGAGCTCGCCCGCGTCGGAGGCGGCCGACGCGGCGCGGGTCAGCAGATCGGCGCGGTCGCCCCCGGTGGTCGCGACCGGGTCGGGCATCTGGTTCCAGAGCGCCAGGGCGCGTTCGAGCATCCGCTGCACCTCGGCATGTGCGTACGACCGCTGTGCCTCGTCGGCCGCACGCAACGAGGCGTCGAAGGCTCGGGTCATGTCGTGCGCCGCATACCAGTGGTGGGCGATCTCCGCGGCGGCCGAGCCGGTCGACACGGCCTCGGGGTGTGCCTCGAGCACCTCGGCGTACCGGGTGTGCAGCCGGGCGTGGGCTCCCGGCAGGAGGTCGTCGTGCAGGACCTCGCGCAGCAGAGCGTGACGGAACGCATAGCCTTCGCCGTCGACCCGGACGATGTTGGCGGACACCGCCTCGCGCAATGCGTCGTCGAGCGCGACCGCATCCAGTTCGGCCACCGCGGACAGGACCGCGTGATCGACCCGGAGGCCGCCCGTGGCCAACAGGCGCAACACGTCCTGGGTCCGGTCGGAGACCCGCTCCACGCGAACCAGCAACAGATCGCGGAGGGAGTCGGGCAACGCTCCGCCCCGCTGTTCCAACTCGACGCCGGCGAGCTCCTCGACGAAGAACGGAACGCCGTCACTTCGCCGGTAGACCCGGGCCACCAGGTCGGCGCCCGGCCGCCTGCCGAGGATGCCCTGCAGCTGCTCTCCGACCTCGGACCGGGTCAGCCGGGGGAGGTCGATGCGGCGGACCGATCGCACCCGGTCGAGCTCGGCCAGGAACGGCCGGAGCGGATGAGTGCGATGGATCTCGTCAGTGCGGAAGGTGCCGATGACGAGCACCCGGGCCGAGCCGAGCGCGCGCACCACGAACCGGAGCAGGTCACGAGTAGAGCCGTCGGCCCAGTGCAGGTCTTCGAGCACGAGAACGACGGTGCGTTCCGCGGCTGCCCGCTCCAGCAGAACCGTCACCACCTCGAACAGCCGCCCCCGCGCGTCGTCGGGCGGCCCGGCGACCACGCCGAGCTCGGGCAGCAGCCCGGCCAGCGCCCCTCGCCCCGGGCCCGCATTCTCCAGGGCGAATTCCGCGCCGAGGTGACCCACGAGGTCGCGCATGGCACCGACGACTGGTCCGAACGGCAAACCGTCGCCGCCGATCTCGACGCTCTGGCCGACGATGACCAGGGCACCGGCATCCGCGGCCTCGGTGGTGAACTCGCCGACGAGCCGGGTCTTGCCGATGCCGGCCTCGCCGCCCAGGAGCACCGTCACGGGCTGGCCGCTGCGCGCTGCGGCCAATGCCGAGCGGAGCTGGCCGAGCTCGCCGGCCCGGCCCACGATGCCCGGACTGGACGGCGGAAGGAGCATGGACCCCATGGTGCCACCGGCCACCGTCAGGGTCGGCCTGACAGTGACCGGTGGCGCCGGGATCGCGGGCGGAGGGTTCACGCGGCCCGCGGCTGGGCGGTCGATCCGGTGCGGCCCAGGCGGTGCCACCAGGGCCTCGCGACCGGCCGACCCCTCGGCCGGCGTATCGCCTGGCTGGCCAGCCGAGCTGTCCCCGCCTCCTCGCGCAGCTGCGTGATGCGATCCCTGGACAGTTCCTGGGCAATGTAGTCGTGGGTGATGCTCATGGCGGGACTCCTCGGACATCTGCTCGTCTCTGACATGTACGAGCGTGGTCCTGAGGCCACGGTCACCACATCGGGCGACTGCCTCATTCCTCCGTGCGGCGCTACCTTAGATGGCCTCTGAGCAGCCGAATCGACCGTCTAAGGTACCCCGTGCGCCGACTGGAGATCACGGTGTGACGCGTCGGATGCTGTGGCGGACGTGTCGGGACGGCAGACTGACCGCATGGTCACGATCAACGCCTCCACCCCCATCGCGGTCCGCGACCTGAAGAAGTCCTACGGGGACACGCGCGCCGTCGACGGCGTCGATCTCGAGGTCGGTACAGGTGAGGTGTTCGCGCTGCTCGGTCCCAACGGCGCCGGCAAGACGACGACGGTCGAGATCCTCGAGGGCTTCCGTCATCGCGACGGCGGCGAGGTGAGTGTCCTCGGGGTCGACCCGAGCCAGCCGAACCCGGACTGGCGCGCACGGATCGGCATCGTCCTGCAGACGACCGGCGGCCACGACGAGCTGACCGTCGAGGAACTGGTCCGGCACTTCGCCGGCTACTACCCGGACTCGCGCGATCCCGACGAGGTGATGCATGCGGTCGGCCTCGACGAGAAGCGCCGGACCCGATCACGGCACCTCTCCGGTGGCCAGCGTCGTCGCCTGGACGTGGCGCTGGGCATACTCGGCCGTCCGGAGTTGCTCTTCCTCGACGAGCCGACCACCGGCTTCGACCCCCAGGCGCGCCGGGAGTTCTGGGGTCTCATCGACTCTCTCGCCCACGGCGGGACAACGATCATCCTCACTACGCACTACCTCGACGAGGCCGAGCAGCTCGCCGACCGGGTCGCCGTGATCTCCGCGGGCCGCATCGTCGCCCTGGACACACCCGCGCGTCTCGGCGGCCGGTCCGAGGCCCAGGCCACAGTCGGCTGGCTCGAGGCGAGCGAGTACCGCACGACGTCGACCGCCGAGCCGACCCGTCTGGTGCAGGAACTGTCCGCACGCTTCGGCGGTGAGGTTCCGGGACTCTCGGTGACGCGACCCACGCTGGAGGACGTCTACCTCCACCTCATCGGCGAGCCCGACCACGTCGACCGAACGGAGCCGTTGTGACACCGCCCGGCGAAACCACCGTCGCGAAGGCCCGCACAGCCGCGCCATCGACGCCGCGGCTCGGCGCCTCCCGGGCCGCCCTGGAGCTGCGGGCCTTCTTCCGGGAGAAGGACGCGCTGATCTTCGCCTTCTTCTTCCCGATCATCCTGCTCGGCATCTTCGCCGTGGCCTTCGGCGGTGACGACGGAACGGTCTTCGACGACGGCGAGGGGTCCGGCGTCGACTTCGTCCAGTACTTCCTGCCGGGCATGGTCGCGGCGGGGATCATGCTGGTGAGCTTCCAGACGTTGGCGATCCAGATCGCGATCGAGCGCGAGGACGGCACCCTGAAACGGCTTCGCGGTACTCCGATGCCGCCACTGTCGTACTTCCTGGGCAAGATCGGCATGGTGCTCGTCACGAGCATCGCGCAGACCGCACTCCTGCTGGCCGTGGCAGCTGTCGTCTTCGGCGTCGCACTGCCCACCGATTCGGAGAGCTGGCTGACCTTCACCTGGGTGTTCGTCCTCGGCGCCGCCGCCGGCACGGTGCTGGGCATCGCGTTCTCGTCGGTGCCAAAGTCGGCTCGCAGCGCGTCGGCGGTCGTGACCGCTCCGGTCCTGATCCTGCAGTTCATCTCCGGAGTCTTCTTCGTGTACAACGACCTGCCGACGTGGCTGCAGCGGATCGCCGAGATCTTCCCGCTCAAGTGGATGGCCCAAGGCATGCGGTCGGTGTTCCTGCCGCCCGAGTTCGAGGCCAACGAGGTCTCCGGGTCGTGGCAGCACGGCGCGACCGCGGCCGTCCTCATAGTGTGGATCGTCCTCGGACTGGTGCTCTGCGTCCGGACCTTCCGCTGGCAGCGCCGGGACGCCGGCTGAGCGACACCCGCACGACGAGGTACGCGCTTCCGGGAGTGCGGCTACGGATTCCGTAAGAGAGGAAATCCGCACCCCGCACTCCACGACCAGCGATGTCTGCCTAGACGGTCAAGCCACGAGCCGACCGGATCACCTCGACGATGCGGGCCATGATCGCCGTCAGCCCGAAGTCCTTCGGCGTGAACACATCAGCCACGCCCAGCTGCCGTAGCGCCGCTGCGTCCGCAACGGGGATGATGCCGCCGACCACCACGGGGACGTCGGCGGCGCCTGCGTGGCGGAGTCCGACCAGAACCTCCGGCACCAGTTCCATGTGTGAGCCGGACAGCACCGACAGTCCGACGCAGTGCACATCCTCGGCGACCGCCGCCGCCACGATCTGGGCGGGAGTGAGGCGGATGCCCTGGTAGACGACCTCGAACCCGCAGTCACGGGCACGTACGGCGATCTGTTCCGCTCCGTTGGAGTGACCGTCCAGGCCCGGCTTTCCGACCAGCAGCCGCAGCCGGCCGCCGAGCTCGTCTCCGGTCGCCCGCACCGCCGCCCGCACCTCGGCGATCTCGTCACCCGATGCGAT
Source organism: Jiangellaceae bacterium (assembly GCA_035253685.1). Taxonomy (GTDB): domain Bacteria; phylum Actinomycetota; class Actinomycetes; order Jiangellales; family Jiangellaceae; genus DASRTE01. The sequence goes on along the minus strand of DATFBR010000072.1, from coordinate 790 downwards.
CGGAGCCGATCCGGTCAGCCCCGTCGGTGCCCGGTACTCGCCGAACACGTCCCGCAGAGCGCCCGCCCACTCACCCGTCGTCACGCCCGCGCGCGCACAAGCCAGCGAGGCCGGCACCAGGTTGACGTCGTCCGCAGCGTCCGTACGCAGCCGTTCCAGCGCCTCGGCCACGACGCGCTGGTCCCGACCGGCCCGCCAGGCCCGCACCTCCTCCACCGCGGTCTTGGCAAAAGCTGGGTCGACCGTCTGGACGGACCCGCCGCGATCGGCGGTGAGTGGGGACGGCTCGGTCTCGGTGAACCGGTTCACCCCTACCACCGTGTCCTCGCCGGCCTCGATCCGCCGCCGGCGTTCGGCGTGCGCGGCGACGAGCCGCTGCTTCATGTAGCCGCTCTCCACGGCCGCCACGGCGCCGCCCATCTCCTGGACCCGGTCCATCTCCGCGCGCGCGTCCGACACGATCTCGGCGACCTTCGCCTCGACGACAGGCGAACCGTCGAACAGGTCGTCGTACTCGAGCAGGTCGGTCTCGAACGCCAGAACCTGCTGGAGTCGTAGGCTCCACTGCTGGTCCCAGGGTCGAGGCAGGCCCAGGGCCTCGTTCCACGCCGGCAGCTGGACGGCCCGTGCCCTCGCCCGCTTCGACAGGGTCACTGCCAGCATCTCGATGATGATCCGCGCGACGTTGTTCTCCGGTTGCGCTTCGGTCAGTCCCAGCGAGTTGACCTGGACGCCGTAGCGGAACCGTCGCAGCGCCTCGTCGGTGATCCCGTACCGCTCGGCCAACAGC
>DATFBR010000071.1:0-5117 GCA_035253685.1 Jiangellaceae bacterium | reverse complement strand
GTGGCGGCCGGCCGCGACGAGGGTGTGTTCGATGTGGCGGACCGCCTGGCGGCGGCACTCGAGCAGGCCGGTGTCCGGGTGCTGTACGACGACCGGCGCGGCGTGTCGCCCGGAGTGAAGTTCAACGACTCTGAGTTGCTGGGTGTGCCGACGATCGTGGTGGTCGGTCGAGGCCTGGCGACCGGTACCGTCGAGGTCAAGGACCGCAGGACCGGAGAGCGGACCGACGTGCCGCTGGACGATGCTGTCGTCCATCTCGTCGACCTCGTCAGGGCTGACCGCGGCTGACCCAAATGCCCGGGCCGTCATCCACCGGGCCTGGCAGCTTTCACGACGTCGCTGACCCCGAGCCCTTGCCGGAGCCCCGTCCCAACGGTCAGGCTGGCAGGGCGACCAGCGAAAGGGCGGCCGTGGACGACATCACGTACGACTACGACATGCTGGTCATCGGCTCGGGACCGGGGGGCCAGAAGGCGGCCATCGGCGCGGCCAAGCTCGGCAAGCGGGTCTGTGTCGTCGAGCGCCTCCACATGGTGGGCGGCGTCTGCGTGAACACGGGCACGATCCCGTCCAAGACGCTGCGCGAGGCCGTGCTGTACCTCACCGGGCTGTCCATGCGCGAGCTGTACGGCCAGTCCTACCGGGTCAAGACCGAGATCACCGTCCAGGACCTGCTCGCGCGCACCCAGCACGTCATCGGCCGCGAGATCGAGGTCGTGCGGTCGCAGTTGTTCCGCAACCACGTCGACCTGGTCATCGGGACGGCCCGGTTCGTCGGCCCGCACGCGGTGGAGGTCGACGGTGCGGGTGAGCGTCGTCACCTGACGGCCGATGTGATCGTCATCGCGAGCGGGTCGCGTCCGGCCCGTCCTGCCCACGTCGAGTTCAACGACGGCCGAGTCGTCGACTCCGACGGGATCCTGTCGCTGGAGCGCATTCCGGACACCATGGTGGTCGTCGGCGCCGGCGTCATCGGCATCGAGTACGCGTCGATGTTCGCCGCGCTCGGCACCCGGGTCACGGTCGTCGAGAAGCGGGACACGATGCTCGAGTTCTGCGACCCCGAGGTGGTCGAGTCGCTGAAGTTCCACCTGCGCGACCTGTCGGTGACCTTCCGGTTCGGCGAGGAGGTCGAGAAGGTCGGCGTCGGCAGTCAGGGGACCGTCACGACCCTGGTCAGCGGCAAGCGCGTGGCCGCCGAGACGGTGATGTACTCCGCCGGGCGGCAGGGCGTCACCGACGAGCTCAACCTGGCCGCGGCCGGCCTGGCCGCCGACGAACGGGGGCGGATCGCGGTCGACGAGTCGTACCGGACGCCGGCGCAGCACGTGTTCGCCGTCGGCGACGTCATCGGCTTTCCGGCCCTCGCGGCGACGAGCATGGACCAAGGCCGGCTGGCGGCGCTGCACGCGTTCGGCGTGCCCGCCAACGAGCTGCAGCACATCCAGCCCATCGGCATCTACACGATCCCGGAGATCTCGTTCTGCGGTCGCACCGAGGTCGAACTGACCGACGACGCCGTCCCGTACGAGGTCGGCGTCTCGCGCTATCGCGAGCTGGCACGAGGGCAGATCGTCGGTGATTCCTACGGGATGCTCAAGCTGCTGGTCTCGTCCACGACCCGGCACCTGCTCGGCGTGCACGTGTTCGGCACCGGCGCCACCGACCTCGTCCACATCGGGCAGGCGGTCATGGGCTGCGGCGGCACCGTCGACTACCTCGTCGACACCGTCTTCAACTACCCGACGCTGTCAGAGGCCTACAAGGTGGCGGCTCTCGACGCGACGAACAAACTGCGCGCGGTCGACCGCATGGACATGTGAGCCGTCAGTCCGGGACCGGGTCCAGGCCCGGAAGGGCTCTGATCCCCCCGGTCCAGCCGGCGGATCTGACCGAGGTCTCGACGAGCGCACGGGCCGCCTGCTCGCGTAACACCGGGTTGGCCGCCACCGCCACGAGATCGGCGTAGAGGGGGGCCAACCGTTCCTCCAGCAGGCCGGCAAGGCGGCTCGCCGTCACCGCGTCGGTCACCGCGAAGGGAACTCCGTACGCGGGCAGCGCCGCAACGGGCTCGGCCCTGCGAGCACGGAGCTGGGCGGCGAGCAGATCCCGCCGAGCCCGGTGCGACTCGTACGCGGCCCGGGCGGCGGGTTCGTCACGGGTGCCGGCATGGGCCCCGACCAGGCCGTAGCCATAGACGCAGGCGTGCTCGCCGGCCAAGGCCGCCTGCAATGCGTCGGTGATGCTCACGCCTGCCGCCCCAGGAGGACGTCATGCGCGGCCTCGCACGCGGCGACCGCGGCGAGTATCTCGGCCAGTGCACCGTCCTCGCTGTCCAGGCAGTCGGCGATGCGGTCGTCCGCCGCGGCGCGCTCGGCAGCACGCAGCACAGCTACGGCGGTCGCGAGGTCGGCCGGGACATCGGGCGTCTGCACAGATTCCGGTGTCGGCGATCCATCGGTGCGGCCCGGCGATGCGGTCGGGGCCGAAGTGGACGGCACCGGCGGCGCAGTCGGGCCGGAAGTCTCGACGACGGCGAGGTGCCGACCATGGCGGACGGCGAAGGGCAGGAGCCGCTCCGAAAGGCTGGGGTGCCGTGCTGCCGTCGCCGCATAGAGCGCGAGCAGGGTCCGCTCTGCGCTCACGACCCGACCGCGCAGCACGGCGTCGGGCTCCGGCGGAGGCGGGTCGTCTGCCGCCGGCGGCGAGACGTCTCCGGTGCATGCGGTCAGCGAGACCGCCGCCGCTCCCACGATGACGGCGCGCCGCGACGGCCGCGCCGCCCTGTCGACCCGAGCACGCGGCACCGGGACACCGTAGGACATGGCGACGCCGGGCTCCGCACCACGTCGCGTCGATCCCGCCGACCGTGGTGCTGATCGTCAGGCGGGGACATGACCGGTAGGCTGGCGGTACCGGCGCCGGGCTGGCGCCGGCGTTCGTGCTGCCCGACAACTCGACAGCGAGGAGGTTCACCGGTGGGCTCCCCGAACCGTGACCTTCTCCGCGAGATCGTCGACCCCCTGACCGCCGCCCACGGCCTCGACCTCGAAGACGTCGAGATCACTCAGGCCGGCCGGCGCAGGCGCGTGTCGGTGGTCGTCGACGCCGACGGCGGCGTCGACCTCGACCGTTGCGCCGAGCTCTCGCGGGCGGTGTCCGCTGCGTTCGACGAGTCCGGTGCCATGGGTGAGACGCCGTACACCCTCGAGGTGAGCTCACCGGGTGTGTCCCGGCCGCTGACGATGCCACGGCACTGGCGGCGCAACGTGGGGCGGCTGGTCCGGATCGGCCTGCGCGACGGCCGCGACCTGATGGGCCGCGTCGACGCTGCCGACGACACCGGCGTGATGCTCGACGTCGACGGCTCCGCCCGCCGGCTCGGTTACGACGCGATCGGCACGGCCCGGGTCCAGGTCGAGTTCCGCCGCACCGACGAGGTGGAGGTGTGAGGCCGTGGACATCGACCTGTCGGTCTTGCGCGCCCTGGAGCGGGAGAAGGAGATCTCCTTCGACCTCGTCGTCGAGGCGCTCGAGCAGGCACTGCTGGTGGCCTATGAGCGCACCGGCGGCGCCCGCCCCCACGCCCGGGTCCAGCTCGACCGCAAGACCGGGCATGTCACGGTGTGGGCGCAGGAGGTCGACGAGCAGGGCGCCGTCCTGTCCGAATGGGACGACACGCCCGAAGGCTTCGGCCGGATCGCAGCCACCACTGCGAAGCAGGTGATCCTGCAACGGCTGCGCGACGCCGAGGACGAGGTCACGTTCGGCGAGTTCGTCGGCAAGGAGGGTGACGTCCTGTCCGGGACCATCCAGCAGGGCCGTGATCCGCGCGCCGTTCTCGTGGACCTCGGCAAGGTGGAGGCGGTGCTCCCGGCGCAGGAGCAGGTGCCGGGCGAACGCTACGAGCACGGCAGCCGGATCAAGTGCTACGTGCTCCAGGTCCGCAAGGGCATGCGCGGGCCGCTGGTCACCCTGTCGCGGACCCATCCGAACCTGGTGAAGAAGCTGTTCGCGCTCGAGGTCCCCGAGATCGCCGACGGTACGGTCGAGATCGCCGGCATCGCCAGAGAGGCCGGCCACCGCAGCAAGATCGCGGTCAGGTCCACCAAGCCCGGGGTCAACGCCAAGGGGGCGTGCATCGGACCGATGGGTTCACGGGTCCGGGCGGTCATGGCCGAGCTGCACGGTGAGAAGATCGACATCGTGGACTGGTCGGACGATCCGGCCGAACTGGTGGCGCACGCACTTTCGCCGGCGCGGGTGCAGCGGGTCGAGGTCGTCGATGCCGAGGCGCGGGCGGCCCGCGTGACGGTCCCCGACTACCAGCTCTCGCTGGCGATCGGACGCGAGGGCCAGAACGCTCGCTTGGCCGCGCGGCTGACCGGCTGGCGCATCGACATCCACTCCGACACCGCCGGATCCGACCCTGGGACCGGGTCCGGCCCGGCGGTCGTGGCGGGAGCCGACGACGTCACCGCGATGCCCGACTCGGCCGGGACCTGATCAGGCGGTAGACTTGTCGACGGAACACCGTGCGGCCACCCGGTCACCCATGCGTACCTGCGTGGGTTGCCGAGTGCGCGCGGGCAAGTCCGACCTGCTGCGTGTCGTGGCGGTCGCGGACGGCGCCGAGGTCTTGCCGGTTCGGTTGCTCGCCCTCGATCGTCGTGGCCGGCTCCCGGGCCGGGGCGCATACCTGCATCCCGACCCGCGGTGCCTTGACCTCGCCGAGCGTCGTAGGGCGTTCCCGCGGGCGTTACGCCTGACGGGGCCGCTCGACACTTCCGCGCTGCGACGATGGATCGAGGAGCAGGTGGCCGCCGGACAGGCACCCGGTCCGGCGGCGACTGGCCGAGAAGACGGAGAGACGACGTGACGCTCAAGGGCGCTCGATGAGCACGCAGCTATGAGCACGCGCACCACCTAGCCGGTCCGAGCCGACGCCCGGGCCGAGAAGGAGAGCAGTGGCCAAGGTCCGGGTATACGAGCTCGCCAAGGAGTTCGGAGTAGAGAGCAAGGTCGTCCTGGCGAAGCTGGGCGACCTCGGAGAGTTCGTCCGATCGGCCTCCTCGACGATCGAGGCGCCGGTCGTTCGCAAGCTCAAGGAAGCGTTC
>DATFBR010000070.1:0-13493 GCA_035253685.1 Jiangellaceae bacterium | reverse complement strand
GGCGGCATTGCGCCATTCGGCGATGAACTCCTGCGCGTGTACGGGTCCGCCGTGGCCGTTGCGGTCACCGTCGGCGCCGGGCGCGACGGGGACCTGGCCGGCAGACGAAGGGACCTCGGCCATGCTCGCTCCCTACCGGAGTGCCTGGATGCCAACCTAAAGAGCGCCCTGCCCGACTTCAACACGCTTCCCGAACTCCGCCGCCCGCCGCCCCACCTCCTTCGACGAACGGCTGAATGATCACGTCAAGGGGTTTCTGTGGCCTTCACCAGGTCTGCGGACATGGCACAGGCACCACAGACCTGGCAAGGGGTGACCGGGCCAAGGGATGACGTGACGACGGCTGTGAGGCGAAGGTCCATGGGTAGGAGCATCGGTATTCGACGCACGTCTGCCAGGGGATACCTGGCCCTGTGGACAAGGCATCGATCTCCAGCTGGCCTGTGGATGCCGCCGTCGGACGTGGTCCGATGCCGGGCGCATCGGCCGGAGAAACCCTCTTACGTGATCATTCCGAGGAGGGGAGGATCAGCCGGATGTGACGGTGACGTCGCCGGCGCTGGACGAGGCCTCGACGTGGAAACGGGAGTCCGGGTCGGTGGGGACCTCGATGGTCACGTCGCCGGCGCTGCTGTCCGCATCGAGGTCGTAGGTCTCGTCCGGCAGCGTCACGATGACTTGCCCGGCGCTGGACTCCGCCCGGAGGTTCTGCGGCGGTTCGGTGGCGGTCACCTCGACCCGGCCGGCACTCGAGCTGACCTCGGCGTCGTCGGAGGCCAGCCCGTCGACGATGACCGCTCCGGCCGACGAGTGCGCCCGCAGCCGCCCGCTGTGGTCGTCGACGCGCACCTCGCCGGCACTGGACTCGAGATCCGCCGAACCCTCCAGCCCGCTTGCCCTCACCTGGCCCGCCGAACTCTCCGCCACCACGTCTACGTCGGCCGGGACGGTGAGGCTGAGGTCGGCGCGACAGAAGCTGAGCGGAAGTGACAGCAGGCCACCCTCGCAGCCGGTGTCGATGACGAGGCGGTCTCCGTCCACCCGGTGACTGACCTCGGCATCGCGGAACGGTCCCACCTCGGTGCGCCACTCGAGGGTGGTGTCGTCGCCCGAACCGGCCTCGATCACGATGTCGCCGGCGCTGACGTCGATCGCGATGCTGTCGTACGACTCGTCGATGGACACCGTGTCGCTTTCGGTGGAGCGCAGCGCCCACGACGCGGCGGCCCACAGACCGAGAGCGAGCAGAACGATCGCCACCACGAGCAAGATGCGTAGGATCGGTCGGCGGCGACGCGGGGAGTCGATGGTCACGACTGCCAACCTAGGGGCCTCAGGCCTGTGGTTCGAGTGTCACGCGCAGGATCCGGTCGTCGCCCTCGCGCGGTCCGTCCGGGTTGCGGCCATCGGTGTTCCCGGTCAGCAGCCACAGCGAGCCGTCCGGAGCGAGCGCGGCGTGCCGCAGCCGGCCGAACTCACCGACAAAAAAGTCGGTCGGCGATCCCGCCTCACCTCCGGGCACGGGGACCTGCCACAACCGCTGACCACGCAGCGCGGCCAGGAACACCGTGTCGCGGACGTAAGCGATGCCGCTCGGTGACGCGTCGTCGGTCGACCACTGGGCGACCGGCTCGACGAACCGGTCGTCACCCCCGATGCCCTCGACGATCGGCCAGCCGTAGTTGCTTCCGGCTTGGATCAGGTTGAGCTCGTCCCATCTCTGCTGGCCGAACTCGCTGGCCCACAGCTGGCCGGCATCGTCGAAGGCGAGGCCCTGGACGTTGCGATGGCCGTAGGAGAAGACCGGGGACCCGTCGAACGGGTTGTCGGCCGGCACCGAACCGTCCGGTTGCAGCCGGAGGATCTTCCCGCCCAGCGAGTCCAGATCCTGGGCGCGCGACGGCGCGCCGGCGTCGCCGGTACTGACGTAGAGCATTCCGTCCGGTCCGAAGGTCATCCGCCCGCCGTTGTGGTTGACGGCCTTGGGGATGCCGTCGATCACCACGACCGGGTCGCCGAGCGCGCCGTTCTGCAGCGGCATCCGCACCACCCGGTTGTCGTCCGCCGCCGTGAAATAGGCATAGACGGATGTCGGTGCAGCCGGGTCGACCGCGAGTCCCAGCAAGCCGCCTTCGCCGGCTGCGTCGACACCGGGCACCGTTCCCACCTCGGCGACGTCGCTGGATGCGGTCACGGCCAGGATGCGGCCGGTGTCCCGTTCCGATACCAGTGCCGACTCGTCGGGAAGGAAGGCCAGACCCCACGGGACATCGAGCCCGGTCACGACGTCCTCGAAGGTGGCGGACGGCACAACCGGCCCGGGCTCGACCGTCGGCGTCGGCGGCGGTGTCTCGCTCGGCGAAGCAGTGGCAGGTGTCGTCGGCGTCCGAGTCGTCGGCGCGATGGTCGGTTCGGCTTCGTCACCGGAGCAGCCGGCGGCGAGCAGGAGCGCGCCGAGAGCCAGGCACCACCGTACGGATCGTGTGCGCGCGTTGCGCGGGCGTCGCATGGCGGCGATGCTCTCACGCGAGCCGGGTAGGTTCGGGCGGGTGGGTGATCGCCGAGTCGTTCTCCAGCCGTTCGAGCTCACCGGTGCGCTGGCTGCACTGCCCGACGACCTCGACGTCGCCACCTGGGACGGCACCGGGCTGCCTCCAGCCGGTGTGCTGGAGCGGGTCGACTTCTACGTGATGCCGTACACGTTCGCAACGGTCACGGCCGAGGTGATCGTGCAGATGCCAGCGCTGCAGGTCGTGCAGACGCTCACCGCCGGCGTGGAGCACGTCCTGCCCTTCCTCCGCGAGGGGCTGACGTTCTGCAATGCCCGCGGCGTGCACGACGCGAGCACGGCGGAGCTGGCCGTCGCACTGGCGCTCGCGTCGCTGCGCGGTATCCCGGATGACGTACGCGCGCAGGACGCAGAACGCTGGGAGCACGGGCTCCGGCCGGCGCTGGCCGACCGCACGGTGCTGATCGTGGGATACGGATCCGTCGGCGCCGCGGTCGAGCGCCGGCTGGTCCCGTTCGAGTGCGACGTGCTGCGAATGGCCCGGCGTCCCCGCGACGGCGTCGCCGGCTATGAGGCACTGGCGTCCCTGCTGGGACGGGCGGACGTGGTGGTGCTCACCGTGCCGCTGACCGAGCAGACGCGCGGTATGGTCGACGCCGCGTTCCTGTCCCGAATGCGCGACGGGGCTCTGCTGGTCAACGTGGCGCGTGGTCCGGTCGTCGACACCGAAGCCCTGCTCGCGGAGCTCCGAGCGGGTCGGCTCCGCGCGGCTGTGGACGTGACCGATCCGGAGCCGCCGCCGCCCGGGCACCCGCTGTGGTCGGCACCCGGGTTGTTGATCTCCCCGCATGTCGGCGGCAACACGTCGGCCTTTCTGCCGCGGGCGACCAGGCTGGTCCGCGACCAGCTCGAGCGGTACGCGGCGGGCGAGCCGCTGGTCAACGTCGTGGCGTGACTCCGGTTCCCTGTGTCGGAGCGGTGGGGCACACTGCGTGCCATGACGGTGTTGCTCGTGATCGGCACGCGCAAGGGCCTCTGGCTGGCCCGCAGCGACGACGATCGGACGACCTGGCAGTTCGACGGCCCACACTTCCTCATGCAGGAGATACCGGCAGCCGCGATCGACACCCGAGAGGGCAGGACACGCCTGCTCGCCGGTGCCCGCAGCGAGCACTGGGGTCCGTCGGTGTTCCACTCCGACGATCTCGGCGCCAGCTGGCATGAATCCGACGGTGGAGCCGTCCGGTTCCCTGCCGAGGCCGACGCCGCAGTCGCCGCCGTCTGGCAGCTGCGACCGGACACTCCGCAGCGGCCGGGCGTGGTCTGGGCCGGCACCGAGCCGTCGGCGCTGTGGCGCTCCGAGAACGGCGGTGAGACCTTCTCACTGGTGACGGGCCTCTGGGAGCACCCGCACCGTAAGACTTGGGAGCCCGGTGGCGGCGGACAGGCGATCCATACCGTGCTGCCGCACCCGACCGACGACGCCCGAGTGCTGGTCGCCATGTCCACCGGTGGTGTCTACACGACCGAGGACGGCGGCACCTCCTGGGGCCCGTCCAACCAGGGGATCAAGGCGTACTTCCTGCCGGACCAGTGGCCCGAGTACGGGCAGTGCGTCCACAAGGTCGCCCGCGACGCCGCCGACCCCGAGCGGCTGTTCGCGCAGAACCACCACGGTGTCTACCGCTCCGAGGACGGCGGATCCACCTGGTCGTCGATCGCCGACGGGCTGCCCAGCGACTTCGGCTTCGCGATGGTCGCCCACCCCGCTCGCGGGGGCACCGCGTGGGTCGCGCCGCTGGTCGCCGACGGCGAGCGGATTCCTCCTGACGGGGCGCTGAAGGTGTGGCGCACCGACGATGCCGGCGACTCGTGGGCGTCGGTCTCGACCGGCCTGCCGGAGTCGAACTTCTATGCATCGGTGCTGCGTGACGCGTTCGCCGTCGACGACGTGGCGGACTCCGCCGGGCTCTACCTCGGCACTCGCGACGGCACCGTCTACGCCAGCTCCGACGAAGGCGCGAGCTGGGCCGAGATCATCGGTCACCTCCCCGACGTGCTCTGCGTGCGCGCGGCCACCGTCTCGTGAATGTGACGGTCGGGCTACCGAGCGCGCTGCGCGAACTGGCTCGCGGCGAGAAGGCCGTCGTCGTCGAGCTCGGCGACGACGGGTCGGCAACAGTCGCGACGGTGCTCGACGCACTGGCGGCCCAGTTGCCCGCCGTGGAGCGGCGCATCCGCGACGAGGCCGGTGTCCTGCGCCGCCACGTCAACGTCTTCGTCGGCGAGGCAAACATCCGCGACGGCGCCGGCCTGGCCGAGCCGCTCTCCGACGGGTCCGAGATCCAGGTGATCCCGGCGGTGTCCGGCGGCTGACCGGGTCTAGGTTGACCGCTATGACGCTCACCCCCTCCGCCCCCGACCTCAAACCCCGCTCCCGTGAGGTCACCGACGGCCTGGAACGTGCGGCCGCCCGCGGCATGCTCCGCGCCGTCGGCATGACCGACGACGACTGGGAGAAGCCGCAGATCGGTGTCGCGTCGTCGTGGAACGAGATCACACCGTGCAACCTGTCCCTCGATCGGCTGGCCACGGCGGCGAAGGAGGGTGTGCACGCGGCCGGAGGCTTCCCGATGGAGTTCGGCACGATCTCGGTCTCCGACGGCATCTCGATGGGCCACGAGGGCATGCACTACTCGCTGGTGTCGCGCGAGGTCATCGCCGACTCTGTCGAGACCGTGTTCGGAGCCGAGCGGCTCGACGGCGCGGTGCTGCTGGCCGGCTGCGACAAGTCCGAGCCGGCCATGCTGATGGCCGCCGCCCGCCTCGACGTGGCCGCCGTGTTCCTCTACGCCGGCTCGATCCTGCCGGGGCGCGTCGGCGACCGCGAAGTGACGATCATCGACGCGTTCGAGGCCGTCGGTGCTTGCGCCCGCGGGCTCATCACCCGCGCGGAGGTCGACGAGATCGAGCGTGCCATCTGCCCCGGCGAGGGCGCGTGCGGCGGCATGTACACCGCCAACACCATGGCCAGTGCCGCCGAGGCGCTGGGCATGTCGCTGCCGGGAAGCGCCGCCCCACCGGCGGTGGACCGCCGCCGCGACGGGTTCGCCCGTCGCTCCGGCGCGGCCGTCGTGGGCCTGCTCCGTCGGGGGATCACCACGCGCGACATCCTCACCCGAGAGGCCTTCGAGAATGCGATCGCCGTCGTCATGGCGCTCGGCGGCTCGACGAACGCGGTCCTGCACCTGATGGCCATCGCCCACGAGGCCGACGTCGACCTCACCCTGGACGACTTCAACCGGATCGGTGACCGGGTGCCGCACCTGGCCGACGTCAAGCCGTTCGGCAGCTACGTCATGACCGATGTGGACCGGATCGGCGGCGTGCCGGTGGTCATGCGGGCGCTGCTGGACGCCGGCCTGCTGGACGGCGACTGCCTGACGGTCACCGGCGGGACGATGGGCGAGAACCTCGCCGCGATTGCGCCGCCCGACCCCGACGGCAGGATCATCCACGCGCTCGACGACCCCATCCATCGCACCGGCGGCCTGACCATCCTGCGGGGGTCACTGGCACCCGAGGGCGCCGTGGTCAAAACCGCTGGCTTCGACGCCGCGGTCTTCGAGGCGACCGCCCGAGTGTTCGACGGCGAGCAGGCGGCCATGGACGCGGTGGCGGACGGCACCGTCGTCGGAGGCGACGCGGTCGTCATCCGGTACGAGGGGCCCAAGGGCGGTCCCGGCATGCGGGAGATGCTGGCCGTGACCGGCGCGATCAAGGGCGCCGGCCTCGGCAAGAGCGTCCTGCTGATCACCGACGGCCGGTTCTCCGGCGGCACGACCGGCTTGTGCATCGGCCACGTCGCCCCCGAGGCCGTCGACGGCGGCCCGATCGCGTTCGTCCGCGACGGCGACCGGGTCCGCCTGGATGTCGAGGCCCGGACCCTCGACCTGCTCGTCGACGACGCCGAGCTTGCTGTCCGGCGAGAGGGGTGGTCACCGCCGCCGGCCAAGCACCAGCGCGGCGTTCTGGCGAAATACGCCCGCCTGGTCGGATCGGCCGCCACCGGAGCCGTCTGCGACTGAGCGACTATCCGTGCGTGCTGGCGTCGACCCCATGGTGCCGCAGACCCTGCGGTCGGTCACCTACGCGGTTCCGGTGGCTGCGCTCGTCGGCGCTGCGTGGTGGCTGGCCGCTGGGGGTCCGCTTCCCCCGGCGGTCGCAGCGGCCGTCGCCGCCGTCGGATGGCAGGCCTGGTTGCTCCGCCGGCATCTCGTGGTGGCACGGCAGGTCCATCTCGACCAGTTGACCGGCCTGCCCGGCCGCGTGCTCCTCCGCGAAAGGCTGCGGACCGTCCTGGGGCACGGACGGCCGGTGGCGCTGGTCTTCGTCGATCTCGACGGCTTCAAGCGTGTCAACGACGCGCACGGGCACGCCGCCGGCGACCGAATGCTGGTCGACGTCGCCCGCCGCCTCGAGCGTGCCGCCGGGCAAGGCGCCTTCGTGGCCCGCTACGGCGGTGACGAGTTCGCGATCGTGATTCGGGCGGGCGCGCCGGTAGCGCGCGACGTCGCCGCCCGGGTGGTGAGGGCGTTGTCATGGCCGGCAAGTGTCGGCCTGGCCGTGTCCGACGGCGGCGACGCCGATCCGGAGGCGCTGGTCGTCGCGGCCGATGCCGCGATGTATGCCGCGAAGCCCGACTGATCGTCTTCCGTCCATCGCAATGTGGACGCTCGTCCCGTATGGCGAGACGCGAAAGGGTCCGCCTTGACGCTTGGCCAAGCGGTAGGGAACCGTGCCATTCGTGCACGCGAGCACCCTCGTACTCGTACGGCGCGTCGGCTGATCCACGAACCGACGCGCGACCCCTCGTGAGCCTCCGGGCCGGGGGGTCTTTTCATGCAGTCAGCTCGTCGAGAGGAACAAAGAGGCCGGCCATGTCGGAGGCACAGCACAGGAAGCACAGCCCGGCATCCATGTCGCCACCGGGACCCGCGACGTCGACGCCGAGCACGATGACCGGTGCCGCGAGCCTGATCCGCTCGCTTGAGGCGGCGGGTGTCGACACCGTGTTCGGGATCCCGGGTGGGGCGATCCTGCCGGCGTACGACCCGTTGCTCGACTCGACCCGGATCCGGCACATCCTCGTCCGCCACGAACAGGGCGCCGGGCACGCGGCAGAGGGATACGCCCTGGCCACCGGACGGGTGGGCGTCTGCATGGCCACCAGCGGGCCGGGTGCGACCAACCTCGTCACGCCGATCACGGACGCCCACATGGACTCCGTCCCGATGGTGGCCGTCACCGGCCAGGTGCCCAGCGCGGCGATCGGCACCGACGCCTTCCAGGAGGCGGATATCCGCGGCATCACGATGCCGATCACCAAGCACAATTACCTGATCACGGACGCCGCGGATATCCCCCGCACGATCGCCGAGGCGTTCCACATCGCCGCGACCGGCCGCCCGGGCCCCGTCCTGGTCGACATCGCCAAGGACGCGCTGCAGGCAGCAACCCGCTTCGAGTGGCCGGTCGAGATCGACCTGCCCGGCTACCGTCCGGTCAGCCGGCCGCACTCGAAGCAGGTGCGCGAGGCCGCGAGGCTGATCGTCGGTGCGCGCCGGCCGGTGCTCTACGTCGGCGGCGGTGTGATCAGGGCTCGGGCCTGGTCGCAGCTGCGTGATCTCATCGAGTTGACCGGCATCCCACTGGTGACGACGCTCACGGCGCGCGGAGCCTTCCCCGACAGCGATCGCCGCCACTTGGGCATGCCCGGCATGCACGGCAACGTCACCGCTGTCACGTCGCTGCAGAAGGCGGACCTGATCATCGCCCTGGGAGCGCGCTTCGACGACCGGGTCACCGGCAAGCTCGCGTCCTTCGCGCCGCACGCGGCGGTCATCCACGCCGACATCGACCCGGCCGAGATCTCCAAGAACCGCGTCGCCGACGTGCCCATCGTGGGGGACTGCCGCGAGGTGATCGCCGACCTGGTGATCGCCATCGGGGCGGAACACGCCGCCGGACGGCTGGGTGACTACGAGGGCTGGTGGCAGCAGATCGACGGGTGGCGGCGGCGGTTCCCGCTGGGCTACACGACCCCCGACGACGGCGAGCTCGCGCCGCAGTACGTGATCGAGCGGCTCGGCGCGATCGCCGGGCCGGAAGCGCTGTACGTCGCCGGCGTCGGACAGCACCAGATGTGGGCCGCGCAGTTCATCTCCTACGAGAAACCGGGCACGTGGCTGAACTCCGGTGGGCTCGGCACCATGGGCTTCGCGGTGCCCGCGGCGATGGGGGCGAAGGTGGGCCGGCCGGAGGCGACCGTCTGGGCGATCGACGGCGACGGCTGCTTCCAGATGACCAACCAGGAGCTGGCGACCTGTGCGATCGAGGGCGTCCCGATCAAGGTCGCCGTCATCAACAACGCGAGCCTGGGCATGGTCCGACAGTGGCAGACCCTGTTCTACAACGCGCGCTACTCCAACACCGACCTGGACAGCCGGCGCATCCCCGACTTCGCCAAGCTGGCCGAGGCCTACGGCTGTGTGGGCCTGCGCTGCGACACGGCGGCCGAGGTCGATGCGACGATCGAGAAAGCCATGGCCGTCGACGACCAGCCGGTGGTGGTCGACTTCGGGGTCCACCGCGACGCCATGGTCTGGCCGATGGTGCCCGCCGGTACCGGCAACGACGACATCCAGATCGCGCGCGGCATGGCGCCGGACTGGGACCGCGAGGACTGAGGCCCACGATGAGCAAGCACACGCTGTCGGTCCTGGTCGAGAACAAGCCTGGCGTCCTGGCCCGGATCGCCGCACTGTTCTCACGCCGGGGCTTCAACATCGACTCCCTGGCGGTCGGGCCCACCGAGCACCCCTCGGTGTCCCGGATGACCGTCGTCGTCGACGTCGAGGACCAGCCGCTCGAGCAGGTCACCAAGCAGCTCAACAAACTGGTGAACGTCATCAAGATCGTCGAGCTCGATCCCGGCCAGTCGGTGCAGCGCGAGCTGCTCCTGCTCAAGGTGAAGGCCGACCTGGAGTCCCGTTCGCATGTGCTGGAGACGGTCAACCTGTTCCGCGCCAAGGTCGTCGACGTCGCAGCCGATGCGGTGACGATCGAGGCGACCGGATCGCCGGACAAACTCGACGCCCTGCTGCGGGTCCTCGAGCCGTTCGGGATCCGCGAGCTGGTCCAGTCCGGCGTCGTCGCCGTCGGGCGCGGCTCCCGCTCGATCACCGACCGCACGCTGCGTCCGCTCGACCGCACCGCCTAGCAGCCCTGTGCAGCACGCACCGAAGGAGATGCCTCGTGGCAGAACTGTTCTACGACGATGACGCCGACCTGGCGATCGTCCAGTCCCGCAACGTCGCCGTGCTGGGTTACGGCAGTCAGGGACACGCCCACGCGCTGAGCCTGCGCGACTCCGGGGTCGACGTCCGGGTCGGGCTGCCGGAGGCGTCGAAGAGCCGCGCCAAGGCCGAGGCCGAGGGGCTTCGGGTCGTGACTCCGTACGAGGCGGGTGAGGAGGCCGATCTCGTCGTGGTCCTGGCGCCCGACCCGGTCCAGCGCCATCTATACGCCGACGCCATCGAGCCCAACCTCGTCGACGGCGACGCCCTGTTCTTCGGGCACGGGTTCAACATCCGATTCGGGTACGTCAAGCCTCCGGCCGGCGTGGACGTGTGCATGGTCGCCCCGAAGGGGCCGGGCCATCTGGTGCGGCGTGAGTACTCCGACGGTCGCGGCGTGCCGGTGCTGGTCGCGGTCGAGCAGGACGCGACCGGGACCGCCTGGCCGCTGACGCTGTCCTACGCGAAGGCGATAGGCGGGCTGCGCGCCGGCGGCATCCGGACCACGTTCGCCGAGGAGACCGAGACGGATCTGTTCGGTGAGCAGGCCGTTCTGTGCGGCGGCGTCTCCCGGCTGGTGCAGACCGGGTTCGAGACGCTGACCGAGGCCGGGTACCAGCCCGAGATCGCCTACTTCGAGTGCCTGCACGAGCTCAAGCTGATCGTCGACCTCATGTACGAGGGCGGCATCGCAAAGCAGCGCTGGTCGGTGTCCGACACGGCCGAGTACGGCGACTACACGTCCGGGCCGAAGATCATCGACGCGTCGGTGAAGGAGCGGATGCAGCAGATCCTCCGCGAGGTGCAGGACGGGTCGTGGGCGGCCGGGTTCATCGCCGACCAGGACGCGGGTGCCCCCGACTTCCAACGCCTTCGCGCCGAGGGTGAGCAGCACCCGATCGAGGCCACCGGGCGCGAACTGCGCAAGCTCATGAGCTGGGTGAAGTCGGCCGACGACGACTACACGGAGGGGACGGCCGCGCGCTGATCTCGGGTGGGCGGCGGTGGTGTTCGCTCGCCGTGAGAGAGGAACGCCGACCGAACACCACCGCCGCCACGCCAACTCTTCGCGTCGCCGCCTTCCGTGTTGTCGTCGTCGCTGGTTGGCGGGCAGGTAAACTCGGCCGGTCGGGCGGGCCCACTGGTGCGCTCCCGCCACTGTCTTCCCAACGCGAATCGAGTGTGCATCTCTGGTGAGAACGCCCGTCGTCCTGATCGCCGAGGAGCTCTCACCTGCGACCGTCGAGGCGCTCGGACCCGACTTCGAGATCCGGTACTGCGACGGCCCGGACCGCGAGGCGCTGCTGGCGGCGGTTCCCGACTGCGATGCGCTGCTCATCCGCAGCGCGACCACGGTCGACGCCGAGGTCATCGCCGCCGCCCGCAACCTGCAGGTGATAGCGCGCGCCGGCGTCGGGCTCGACAACGTCGACGTCCGCGCGGCCACCCAGGCCGGCGTGATGGTCGTCAACGCTCCCACCGCGAACATCATCAGTGCCGCCGAGATGACCATCGGGCTCCTGCTGGCCACCGCTCGCAACATCGTGCCCGCGAATGCGGCGCTGCGTGCCGGTGAATGGAGGCGCAGCAAGTACTCCGGCGCGGAGCTCTACGAGAAGACGGCCGGCATCATCGGCCTGGGCCGCGTCGGCATCCTGGTGGCGCAGCGGCTGTCCGCGTTCGGCATGAGGGTCATCGCGTACGACCCCTACGTGCCCGCGGCCAGGGCGGCGCAGATGAGCATCCGCAGCGTCTCGCTGGACGAGCTCCTGCGGGAGAGTGACTTCATCTCGGTGCACCTGCCCAAGACACCGGAGACGGTCGGCCTCATCGGCGAGCAGGCGCTGGCGAAGGTCAAGCCGACCGCGCGGATCGTCAACGCGGCCCGCGGCGGAATCGTCGACGAGCACGCCCTCGCGCTGGCCATCAAGGAGGGCCGGGTGGCCGGGGCCGGAGTTGACGTGTTCGCCAGCGAGCCGTGCACCGACTCGCCGCTCTTCCACTTCGACAGCGTCGTGGTCACGCCGCACCTGGGTGCGTCGACGGCCGAGGCGCAGGAGAAGGCCGGCGTCGCGGTCGCGCGCTCGGTCCGGCTGGCGCTGGCCGGCGAGCTCGTTCCGGACGCGGTCAACGTCAAGGGCGGCGCCATCGCCGAGGAGGTCAGGCCCGGCATCCCGCTCGCCGAGAAGCTCGGGCGCATCTTCACCGCGCTTGCCGGCGGTGTCGCGGTGCAGCTCGACGTCGAGGTACGCGGTGAGATCATCCAGCACGACGTGAAGATCCTCGAACTGGCTGCGCTCAAGGGCGTCTTCACCGATGTCGTCGAGGACCCGGTGACCTACGTCAACGCACCGGTGATCGCAGTCGACCGCGGAGTGGCGGTGCGCCTGGTCACCGACGAGGAGTCGTCCGACTACCGCAACCTGGTCACGGTCCGCGGCACGCTGGGCGACGGCCGGACGGTCTCGGTGTCGGGCACGCTGACCGGTCCCAGACACGTCGAGAAGATCGTCGAGGTCCTTGGCTACGACGTCGAGGTGCAGCCCACCGAACACATGGCGTTCCTGCGCTACGACGATAAGCCCGGCGTCGTCGGCACGGTCGGCCGTATCCTCGGCGAGGCGAACGTCAACATCGCGGGCATGCAGGTCAGCCGCGACACGCGGGGTGGTCACGCCCTGGTCGCGATGACCGTGGACCAGGCGATTCCCGCCCGGGCGCTCGAGACCATCGTGGCCGCCATCGATGCCGAGTGGGGCCGCACGGTCGACCTCGAGGAATGACCTCGGACCACAGCAATCTCGGCATCCGAGACTGCTGTCCCACCGCCGCGACAGTCGGTCGCCGAGTCGATAGGGTCCGCAGAGTCATGGCGTGGCCGGTACGGATTCTTCGCCGCCGCGACGGGGCCCGTTAGGCCGGCTCCTCGTCGCGGAGTGTTGGCGTTCCCGCTGGCCGACCGTTCGCAGACGAGGGAGCACCCGCGATCCGGGCCTCCGCCGGACGACTCTCACGGCGCCGCCACGAGCCGGCCCGTGTCCAGGCGGTACCGCACCCGTCGAATCCGACATCTGCACAGACGGAGCACGATCATGACAGAGGAACAACAGAACGCGCAGCACGCGCTGCAGGAGGCGATGGACCGCCGAGACAACGGCGGCGAGACCGGCCACTGACGCGATCGGAACCGAGAGCAGGGCCCGCACCTACGGGGGAGGTGCGGGCCTCTGCATCGTTGTCCGGATCGCGGGACGGCCGTACCGGGGTGCGGGACACGCCCGTACCGTGACCAGCATGTCGCGCAGCCTCAACCTCGCCGTCGTCGGCGGCGACGGGATCGGACCGGAAGTCGTCGCCGAAGGCCTCAAGGTCCTCGAGGCGGTCCTGTCCGGGACCGACACGAAGATCGAGACGACCTCCTATGACCTGGGCGCGCGCCGCTGGCACGCGACCGGCGAGACGCTGCCCGACTCGGTATTCGCTGAGCTTCGCAGGCACGACGCGATCCTGCTCGGCGCCGTCGGCGATCCCAGCGTTCCCAGCGGTGTCCTCGAGCGTGGTCTCCTGCTCAGGCTGCGCTTCGCGCTGGATCACTACGTCAACCTGCGGCCGTCCCGGCTCTTCCC
>DATFBR010000069.1:0-10398 GCA_035253685.1 Jiangellaceae bacterium | reverse complement strand
CCGGGTACGGATCCGCCCGCCATCGGTGATGAGGTCGACGTCGACGTTCGCTTCACCACGACAACGTTCGACCGCGTCGTGTGGACCTGACCGTGCCTAACCCGCCCAGCGACCGGTCAGGAACGCCGCGGCCCAGAGCGTCATCAACGGCACGCTGAGGCAGAGATAGGCCCAGAGAACCCACCGCCGGCGGACGGCGACGACGGCCAGCGCGATCCACAGCGGCCACCAGAGCAGCGTCGCCCGCGGCACGGAGAAGTACCAGAACGACGTCCCGAACGCGACCACCTGCAGGCCGACCCACGTCGCCTCACCCCATCGCCGCCAGACCAGCAACCCCGCGGTCAAGGCCACGCCGACCGCCATCGCGACGATCTCCGCGCGGAACATCCACGCGAAGCCGGGAATCTGGGTGCCTCCGAACCCAGCCTCCCACGTGTTGGCGAACGCCGTCCACGGCGCGGTGAACTCGCGGTTCCACTCCTGCGCCTGTGCGTCGAGCCAGGCCAGCCAGTCGCCGGTTGTCGCACGTAGGTAGGCCGTCCACGCCGCCAGCGGAACGAAGGACACGAGCAGCCACGGCAGGTCCGCCCACCGTTTCTCCCGCGACGTGAGCCAATGGACGCCCAATGCGGCGAGCAGGAACACGCCGCTCACCCGCACCGTGCAGGCCGCCGCGGTGAGCACACCTGCGTACGCCCACCTCCCCCGCCGAGCGCACAGCCACGCGGGGACGGCGAAGCCGAGGAACAGGGACTCCGTGTAGGGCGCGGCCAGGAAGATCGCCGGTGGGGCGAAGACCCACATGAGTACCGCCCGCATGCCCACGCCCGGCCCGCCGTCGAGGTCACCGAGCCGGGCCAACGCGACCGCGGCGACGCCGCCGGCAACGAACGACACGAGCAGCCCGGCGGCGACATGCGCGAGCCCGATGCTGCCGCCGAGCGCGAGCAGAGCCGGGAACCCGGGGAAGAACGCCTCGTTCGGCACGCCCGTGGGTTCACCGCCGTAGCCGTACAGGGCGATGCCCCAGAAGTGGTGGAAGTCCCACTGCTGCCAGCGTTCCAGCAGCGGTTGGACGCCGACCTCGGTCGCGAACAGCCAGCCCACCGCGCCGGCCACGACCCATACCGAGGCGCGGCTGGCCAGCCACACCAGCACGGCGTCACGGTCGGTCGGCGGCCGGAGTGCGACCCAGGCCCGGGCGCGCTCGATCAGGCCCGGTCTCTGCTGCTGCTGCCGCTCCTCCTCCGCGTTGATCATGGCGAAGTAGGGGCAGTCGAGGCGTCGGAGTGACCCACGTTGCCATGATCAACGTAGGGGCGTACTGGATCCGACCACGGCTGCATGATGTCGCGTACCACGACGCCGGCCAGCCAGGCCAACCCGGCGATGCGGATCGCCGTCGCCGCCGCGAAGCCACCCGATCCGATCAACGGCGCACTGCTGTCGTACAGCGTCGCCAGATGCCACCACACGGCTATGAAGTACAACACCTCGGCGCCTTGCCAGATGAGCAGGTCGCGCCAGCGTGGTCGGGCCAACGCCGCCAGCGGTAGCAGCCAGAGTGCGTACTGCGGCGACCACACCTTGTTGACCAACAGGAAGGCCGCCACGGCGAGGAAGGCCAACTGGGCCAGCCGCGGTGGTTCCGGCGCGGCAAGTCCGGCGAGAACGACCAGGGTCAGCAGGACCACTGCCGAGGTGAGCAGGACCGGCTCGATCCGGTCCGGCAGCAGGTCGGGCACCAGGAGTTCGATCGCATACCAGGGCGAGCCGAGGTCTGCCCCGCGCTCGGTGTTGAACGCGTAGAAGTGGCGCCAGCCGTCCGGAGCCCAAAGGTAGGCAGGCAGGTTGACCGCTGCCCATGCGGCCACCGCCGTCCCGAGCGTGACCAGGTAGTCGCCGACGGCCCGACGCCGGTCGGGCTCCCGGCAGGCGAGCACCAGCATCGGACCGAGGAGAAGCACCGGGTACAGCTTCGCGGCGGCGCCGAGCCCGACCATGAGGCCGGCGAGAACCGGCCGCTTCCGGGTCCAGGCCAGGACCGCCAGGCTGGTGAGGGCCACCGCGAGCAGGTCCCAGTTGATCGTGGCAGTGAACAGCAGCACCGGCGATGCCGCCACCAGCATTGCGTCCCATGGTCGGCGCGGAACCGTTCGGGCAGTCGCGACGACGGCGCCCAGCGCGGCCAGCCCCACCAGGACGGCGGTGACATCGTAGAAGCGCACGCCACCGACGAGCACCTCCTCGACCGGATCGTCGGCGGTGTCTCCGCCTTCCGCGAGAGCGCGGGCCGCGTACGCAGAGACCTGAATCACGGCTGCGGTCAGCACCGGATACTCCAGCGGTGCATCGCGATATGCCAGCCCGTCGGCGAGACCTCGCTCGCGATACAGGAACGCGACGTCGCTGTAGCACAGGCCGGTCCAGATCTCCCGGTCGCCCCGGTTCTCCCACCGGTCGTCGTGGCAGCCGGCGTCCGCGAGAACGCCGAGCCCGAGCACGACACACGCGGCGGCGAGTGCGACCCGAACCGGGCCCCACCACCCTCGCCCGGGTGCGGCGTGGCCGCCGACCGGGCCGCCAACGGCCTCGCTGGCGGCGCTGACCAGCGGGTCGTCGCGGCTCGGCAGCGCGATCGGCGTGTTCATCGGGCCGACGGTACCGACCGGCTCGGTCGACCGCCCTGGCCTCCCGCCGGTCGTGACGGTCCTGCCTACCCGAGCACCACCATCGTACGGAGACCGGATCGACTATGAGCCTCGGTCCCCCAGCCGGACGTCGACTGTCGAGCCGACCTCGACGGATTGGCCGGGCCCGGGACTCTGATCGACGACCACGCCGTTCGGGTTCCCC
The DNA here is from genome assembly GCA_035253685.1 of Jiangellaceae bacterium. GTDB lineage: Bacteria > Actinomycetota > Actinomycetes > Jiangellales > Jiangellaceae > DASRTE01. Next base: position 7,539 of record DATFBR010000069.1, on the reverse strand, counting down.
ATGAAGTTCGCCACCAGTCCGACGGCGTCGAGCGCCTGTTCAGCTGCGGCCATGCTCATGTCGGTGAGGTCTGGGACGTCGACGGAGATCGGCTCGGGTTCGACCGCGACGACGATGGTCACCGTCGAGCCCCGCGGTGCCGCCGTCCCGCCCGGCGGACCCTGGTCGACGACCTGTCCCGGCGGCGCCTGGTCGGTCTCGGCCGTCTGCGCCGCAACCTCGAAGCCGGCCCGTCGCAGGGTCCGCTCCGCGTCGTTCTGCTGCATGCCGACGACGTTGGGGATGTCGACGCCCGGATCCTCGGCCGGGGTCGGTTCGATCGGCGTGCAGTCCGGTGGCGTGCCCTTGTTTCCCGGCGGGCATACCTCGATCGTCGGCCTCGCCGTCGGGGTCGGGTCCTCGGCAAAGTCCGGGCGCTCGGGGAATTCCAGCACCTCGGCACCTTCCAGCGCCCCCTGCATGAACGCCGTCCAGGTCCGCCCCGGGTACTTGCCGCCGGTGAAGGTCGACTCACCCCCGGTGCCGTCCAGCGACAGCATCGACCCACCGCTGGCGTAATCGCTCTTGAAGTAGACGACCGAGGCAGCCAACTGCGGGGTGTACCCGGAGAACCACGACCCGAGGTCCTCGGCCTGACCGGTCTTGACCGCGACGGGGCGGTCGAGAGCCTGTGCGACGGTTCCGGTCCCGTTCTCGGCCACCTGGGTCAGGGCGTATGTCACCTCGGCGGCCATGTCGGGCTCGATGACCTGCTCCGGTTCCGGTTCGACCTCGTGCCGGACGGTGCCGGACACATCGGTGACCTTGGCGACCGTGTACCAGTCCGCCTGCTTGCCCTCCGCGGCAAGCGTCGCGTACATATCCGCCATCTGGACCGGCGGGATCGACGCGGTACCCAGCGTGATCCGGCCGTTCGGCACGCCGCTCTCCCCCACGATTCCGGGCGCATTCTCGGGCAGGCCCGACCTCACCATGGCATCCATGACCTTCTCGGGGCCCAGTTGCATCGTGAGATCGACGAATGCGGTGTTGATCGAGTTCTCGGTCGCCTGGAGGAGGTCGACGCTGTCGCCGTAGTCGCGGTCGCTCTCGTTGTTCACCGGCTTGCCGAGGCCAGGGGCCTCGAATCCGGAGTTCCCCCAGAAACGGTCCTTCAGGGTGAAGTCGTTCTCGAACGCCGCGACCAGCGTGAACGGTTTGACCGTCGACCCCGCCTGCGGGATCGAGTCGACCGCGTCGTTGAAACTCTGTGCGACCGCATCGGGGCCGCCGTACATCGCGACGACCGCGCCGTCGCCTGGACGAACCGCGGCGAGGCCGATGTGGAGGTGCTCGACATTCTCCGTCGGCGCCTCCGACTTGACCGCCTCGACGGCGGCGGACTGGGCGTTCGGATCGAAGGTGGTCGTGACCCGCAGGCCACCGGTCTCGATCTCGGCCGGATCGATACCGACCGCCTCCAGCTCGTTCTTGACCTGCTGGAGCAGGTAGCCACCCGGGCCGCCGAACGTGTTGCTCTTCTGCTCCGGCAGGACCTCCGGTGGGACGGCCGCAACGGCGGTGGCCCGGTCGAGCCATCCCTCCTCCACCATCCCGTCGAGGACGTAGCGGAACCGTTCGGTGAAGCGCTGGACGTTCTCCGCCGAGAGTGTCGGGTCGTAGCTGCCGGGGTTGCGCAGGATCGCCGCCATCGCGGCGCCCTCCTCCAGCGTGAGGTCGCTGACGTTCTTCCCGAAGTACGACCTGGACGCCGTCTGGATCCCGTAGGTGCCGCGCCCGAACCAGATCGTGTTGAGGTAGTCCTGCAGGATCTGGTCCTTCTCCAGCTGCTGGTCGATCTTGACGGAGATGAACAGCTCCTTCACCTTCCGGGTGAGAGTCCGCTCCTGCGTCAGGTAGTAGTTCTTGACGTACTGCTGGGTGATGGTCGAGCCTCCGCCGGCAATCTCGCCGCCCCGAAGGCTGTCCCAGCCGGCCCGGATGATGCCCACGGGGTCGAATCCGTCGTTCTCGTAGAAGGTGCGGTCCTCGGCGGCCACCACGGCCAGGCGCACGTGTTCCGGGACCTCCTCGATGCCGACGCTCTCGCGGTTCTCGGCGCTGAACCGGCCGAGCTCGGTCTCACCGTCGTTCCAGTAGACGATCGTTGCCTGCGAGGTCGAGAAGTCGTTGGCCTCGGGCACGTCGGTCATGGCGAACGCGACGCCCACACCCAAGAGTCCGAGCAGGACGATGCCCAGGCCGGCCAGCGCCACATTCTTCCAGGTCAGCCACCGACGCCGGCCACCGGTGGGTTCCTTGTCGGCCGCGTATCGTCTCGCCCGACGCCCGGTCGTACCGTTCGGCGACGAACGGCCTGGGCGGGGCGCGCGATAGCCGGCGGGGCCGGAGCCGCGGGGAACGCTGCGCTCCGGTCCGATCTCGGCGGGGCGGCGAGCCGGGCGCCTCGTGGCGCCGGGGTCCACCGTTGGCCGCGACGCCGAGGCAACCCTCCGATGGGTACCGGCCGGGCGTCGTCGTTCGTTGCTCACAGGGGATCTCTGCTCGGTAGGGGACGTATCGGGTCAGGCGGCACCGGGTGGCAGCCTACGACGCTTCCCCCTCCGCGGCCCACGCCGCAACCGCCCAATTACCGGGCGCCGGGGAGCATCCGGACGTGTCCTTGCATATCACGCGTCCGTCGCACTATCGTCTCATCGTATCAGTCTGATGTATCGACCCGATACATCGGTTCGAGACTCGCCCGAGGAGCCTACCGCGGTGGGAAAGCGTGCCGACGCGCTGGAGCTGGCCGTTCTAGGCCTGCTCCACGACGCGCCGATGCACGGGTACGAGCTCCGCAAGCAGGTCAACGCGTTGCTCGGTTGGGGCCGGGCGTTCTCGTACGGCACCCTCTACCCCTGCCTGAAGGACCTGGTGCGCCGCGGGTACCTCGCCGAGGACTCGCCCGGCGAAGCCGCCGCCGCGCACATCGGGGGGCGCCGGAGCAAGATCGTGTACAAGCTGACACCGGAGGGCAAGGAGCGGTTCGCCGAGTTGCTCGCACAGGCAGGTCCGGCATCCTGGGACGACGAGCAGTTCGGTGTCCACTTCGCATTCTTCGCCCGAGCCGACGCGGCTACCCGGATGCGCATCCTCGAAGGTCGCCGGATCCGCCTTCAGGAGCGGCTGGAGACGTTCAGATCCGCGCTGCAACGCACCCGGGAGCGGCTCGACGCCTACACGCTCGAGCTACAGAGCCATGGGCTCGAGTCGGTCGAACGTGAGGTCCGCTGGCTCGACGAGCTCATCGCCGTCGAGCGCGGCGACGACCCGGCGGAGCGGTCCACCCGCCGGGCCGAACGGGGCGGGAGCGAGGAGCCGATCCCGGATGACGGCTTCCAGCAGTGGGGGGACGAGCCGACCGCGACCGAAAGCACAGCGCTGACACCGCGGCGGGCGGACACATCCCGCCGGAGGGCCGGCGCCCTGCCGTCCCGCCCCCCAGAAGGAAGGGAGAACCGATGACCTCGGTTCGGGTAGCCATCGTCGGCGTGGGCAACTGCGCCGCCTCGCTCGTCCAAGGCGTCCACTACTACCGCGATGCCGACCCGGCGCAGAAGGTGCCCGGTCTGATGCACGTACGGTTCGGTGACTACCACGTCCGGGACGTCGAGTTCGTGGCCGCATTCGACGTCGACGCCAAGAAGGTCGGAATGGACCTCGCCGACGCCATCGGCGCGAGCGAGAACAACACGATCAAGATCTGCGACGTTCCGGCCATGGGCGTCTCGGTACAACGTGGCCACACCCTCGACGGGCTCGGGAAGTACTACCGCCAGACCATCACCGAGTCCGAGGACGCGCCGGCCGACGTGGTGGCCGTCCTGCGCGAGGCGCGAGCAGACGTCCTCGTCTGCTACCTGCCGGTGGGGTCGGAGCGCGCCGCGAAGTTCTACGCGCAATGCGCGATCGACGCCGGAGTCGCGTTCGTCAACGCGCTGCCGGTGTTCATCGCCGGCACGAAGGAGTGGGCGGACAAGTTCACCGCCGCGGGTGTGCCGATCGTCGGCGACGACATCAAGTCGCAGATCGGCGCGACCATCACCCACCGGGTGCTCGCGAAGCTCTTCGAGGACCGGGGGGTGACCGTCGACCGGACTTACCAGCTCAACGTCGGCGGCAACATGGACTTCAAGAACATGCTCGAGCGTGAGCGGCTGGAGTCGAAGAAGATCTCCAAGACCCAGGCCGTCACCTCTCAGCTCGTCGACGAGATCGCACCGCGCAACGTCCACATCGGCCCGTCCGACTACGTCGAGTGGCTGGACGACCGTAAGTGGGCGTTCATCCGGCTGGAAGGCCGCAACTTCGGAGACGTTCCGGTGAGCCTCGAGTACAAGCTCGAGGTGTGGGACTCGCCCAACTCGGCGGGCATCATCATCGATGCCATCCGGGCGGCCAAGATCGCCAAAGACCGCGGCATCGGTGGTCCGATCCTGTCCGCGTCGTCATACTTCATGAAGTCGCCGCCCGAGCAGTACCCCGACGATGTCTGCCGCGAACTGGTCGAGAGGTTCATCGCCGGGGAGGTCGAGCGCTGAGACCACGACCGATCTCTTTCTGACACCGGGGTCGACCGCGCCATCCGCATGGTCGACCCCGGCGCATGATCCGGGCAGTCGTGGGACCTCAGCGGTCACGGGGAAATGGCCGGTTTGGGGGTTTGGCGCGCCGTCAGGCACCCTAGAGCGTCCGCCCCGCGTATCACGGACCGTCCAGCTATTGACAGGATGCGGTTCAGATGGGAAGCGTCATCTACCGTCTCGTGCCGTGACACTGCACGGCCGTGGCGGCGTAGCCGCGGCCATGCGCGGTCGACGACGCCCGTTCGGGGGAAGAAGGAAAGGACCGACCGATGACGCGGAACCCGCGAGGACACCGGAGCAACAGGACCGGCGTCGCCATGCGGGCGCACGCGACCGAGCGCCCCACCGCTGCTGATCAACCCGAAGCATCCGGCCGCCCGAAGCGTGAACCGAGGGCGTCGTCGTTCTGGCGCTCGTTCCTCCACGACCGGAGCGTGCGGTCGCGGGTCGGTGCGCTGGTGCTGCTCCCTCTGCTGGGTGCTCTCGTCCTCGGTGCGTTCCTCTTCCGCGACGCCCTCACCCGGGCCAGCGCCGCCAGCGGCGTCGAGCGCAACGCCCGGGTCGCGGTCACGGCCCTGGAGGCGGCCGAGCGGTTGCAGGACGAACGTGACGTGTCGGGACTGTACGACATCGGCGCGACAGGTCAGGGTGCGGTCGCCGACGCGCGGAACGCCACCGACGAGGCCATCGCGACGCTCAACGAGCAGTTGGCCGAGCTACCCGATGATGTCGACCCGGCCGTCGCCGAGGCCCGCCGCAGCACCGAGGTCCAGCTGGGCCTGCTCGACGCCTACCGAGGGTCGCGTGACATCGTGCTCGAGCCGTTCGACGAGCCCGGCGTCGACGATTACAACCTGATGGTCGAGGCGTTGCTCCGGTTCGTTAAGGCCAGCGGGTCGGCCTCCACCGATGCCGAGCTCGTGGTCGAGGTCGACACGCTCGACGCGCTGGCGCGAGCAACGGAGACGGCCTCGGTCGAACGGGCTTTGCTCGCCCACGTCCTGGCGACCGGTGATCCCCTCAGCGACGAGCAGCGCCAGCGCGAGGCGATCTCCGTGGGCGAGCAGGATTACCTGATCTCCCGCTTCGTCTCCACGGCCGAGCCGGAGGTCCGGTCACAGTTCTACTCGACTGTGCCGGGAACGCTCGGCCCCGTCGCGGCCGTCCGTGCCGGCGCGCTCGCCACCGGTGAGGAGCCCGACGCGACACCCGAGGAGTGGTACCAGGCGGCCACGGGCCGTATCGACGTCTTCCGCGACATCCAGGCCGGCATGGCCGAGTCCATCGTCGACGAGGCCTCCGGCACCGCGACCAGGGCGCAGATCGCGGCCGGCGCCACCGCCGTCGCAATCCTCGTCGTCCTGGCCGCCACGGTCGCCCTGGCGGCCGCGGTCGCCCGGTCGATCATCGGTCCGCTGCGCCGGCTGCGCGGTGCCGCCCTCCAGACCGCCGACACCGGCCTGCCAGCGTTGGTGTCCCGGATCCAGAGCGACGGCCCGGCGGTCATCCGCAATGTCGGCGACGCCGTACAGCCCGAGGGCAAGGACGAGATCGGGCAGGTCGCGAACGCGTTCAACGACGTCCACTCCACGGCCGTGCGGGTCGCCGGCGAGCAGGCCCTGCTCCGTCAGAACCTCGACACGATCGTGGTCAACCTGTCCCGTCGCACCCAGTCGCTGGTCGACCGCCAGCTCGGCGAGATCGAGGAGCTCGAGGCCCGCGAGCGCGACGCCGATCAGCTGGGGACGCTGTTCCGCATCGACCACCTCGCCACGCGCGTCCGTCGCCACGCCGAGAGCCTGTTGGTCCTCGCCGGTGTCGAAGAGATGCGGCGCACCGGCACGGCCGCGCCCGTCCTCGACGTCGTCCGTACCGCAGTCGGCGAGGTCGAGCAGTACCCACGGGTGAAGTTCGGCGTGATGCCCACCGACCTCGTGACGCCGGCAGCGGTCGACGACGTTGCCCACCTGCTGGCCGAACTGTTGGACAACGCCACGGAGTTCTCCGCACCGTCGACGCCGGTCATGATCACCAGCCAGCCGCTCCTCGGCGGCGGGCTGCGGATCCAGGTCGCCGACTCTGGCATCGGCATCCCCCTCGACCAGCTCGCCTCGTTCAACGAGCGGCTCCGTGAACCGGGCGACATCGACGTCGCGGCGTCGCGCACGCTCGGTCTCTACGTCGTCGCGCGGCTGGCCTCCCGGCACGGCATCGTCGTCCGCCTCGTCCGCGGCGAGCCCAACGGAACTGTTGCCCAGGTCGATCTTCCGGCACACCTGGTCGTGTCCCCGCTCGACACGACCGACGGGGTCATGCCGGCGCGAGCCGAGTCACAAGCCCCGACACCGCTGCTCGGAGGGGTCCCGATCGAGGAGCAGGTCCGCCGGGCCGTCGAGCAGTCGCCCCCGGCGCGGGCGATCGAAACCTCCCACCGCTCCCAATCGCCGCCGACACCGTCGCAGGCCGCGCCACCGGGACGGCCGGTCCAGCCGGTCAACGGTCTGGTCGGTGCCAACGGACTGCCCACGCGGACGCCTCGGTCCTTCGACGAGTCGGACCAGAAACCGAAGCGGTCGCTGCGTGCACCCGAGCCGCCCCTGCCCGAGGCGGACGCTCCGATCTACGAGGCGGTACGGTCGGCCTGGTTCCGGCGCGGTGGTGGCCCGATCGACTGGTCCGGCCCGGCCGACGAGGGCTGGCGCCGAGCGGCCGCCGCGCTGCGCACTGCCGAGGAGGCCGCAAGCGCCCGGCGCACCCATCGAGAGGAGGCCGCACGCGCACCGGTGACGCGGCCCGAGCCGTCGCCCGAGCCGTCGCCCGAGCCGCAGCGCAGCCCCGAGCCGGTCGTCGAGGAGCCGGCGTACAGTGCATCCGGCCTACCCGTGCGGCGCCGCGGCGCCACGCTGGTGCC
>DATFBR010000068.1:0-11024 GCA_035253685.1 Jiangellaceae bacterium | reverse complement strand
GGCGGCCAAGAGATCTATGTCACGCAGGTTCAGCCTCGGCGACGCGTTCACGCTGGCCCACCCCGGCAGGGCCGTAAGGGTAGTCGTCGACGATCGGTGTGCTGACCTCGTCGAGCAGCGCGGCTTCCGCAGCGGACAGATGCAGGCCCGCGGCGCCCAGATTCTCGTGCAGTTGCGCCACCGTACGAGCGCCGATGATGACCGACGTGACCGCCGGGCGATCCACCACCCACGCCAGGGCGACCTGTGCCATCGAGACGTCGCGCGCGTCGGCCACGGATCGGACGGCGTCGATCACGCGCCAGGTGCGCTCCTCGGCGTTCCGGGGCGCGTAGGCCTCCATGCCGCGCTCGGGATTCTCGCCCAGCCGGGTCGTGCCGGTCGGGCTGGTATCGCGACGATACTTGCCGGTGAGCCAGCCGCCCGCCAGCGGTGACCACGGCAGGATGCCGATGCCCTCGTTGACGCAGACGTCGCGCAGCTCGAACTCGATGCTGCGCTGGAGCAGGTTGTACTGCGGTTGCAGCGTGACGACGGGCGCGAGGCCGAGGTGTTGGGTCAGCAGCGCCGCCTTCTGGAGCTGCCATCCGGTGAAGTTGCTGACCCCTATGTACTGGATCTTGCCCGCACGGACTGCGTCGTCGAAGAAGTGCAGCGTCTCCTCGATGGGGGTGAGCGTGTCCCACGCGTGCGCCTGGTAGAGATCGATGACGTCCACGCCGAGGCGTCGGAGACTCGCATCCAGCGCCCTCGTCAGATTGACCCTCGACAGGCCGATATCATTGACCGCATCGCCGGTGGCGAAACGTGCCTTGGTGGCGACGATCACCTGGTCCCGCATCCCCGGCCGCACCCGGAGCCAGCGTCCGATGATCTCCTCCGAGTGCCCGTCCGCATAGACGTTGGCAGTGTCGACGAAGTTGCCACCCTGCTCGCAGAAGATGTCGAGTTGCTGGTGTGCGACGTCCTCGTCGCTCTCTCTTCCGAACGTCATCGTGCCGAGACACAACGAGGACACAAGTGCGCCGGTGCTCCCGAGCGTCCGGTATTCCATGGCAACGCCTCCGTCGAGTGATCTGTTCGGCTACGTGCGGTCCGCACTGACATGTCGGCCCATCCTTGCCACCGTTTCAGCGTCGCGTCAGCGGTGGGGCCCTGAAACATGGCCGAGCGGGACGACGTCCGGACACTTCTCGACAGGTACGGCTCGACCTACGCGGAGGAAGCGGGGATCCGGCTGGCTGACTAGCCGTCGCCCGTGTACCGGCTGCTCGTCCTTGCCCTCAGCTCTGGGCAAGGATCGCCCCACCGTCGGTCACGATGCGGCAGACTCGTCCGCGGTCGCGTCATCGTGGCCCGTTCCTGAGCGACTGGTGCAGACCGCTCGGGTCTCGCAGTGGTGGTCTATAGCGGGAAACGAGGGTTGGGTGTTCGACAGCCCGTCGGCGATCAGGCGCAGGACTTCCAGCTCACGCTCGGTTAGCTCCCCGAACTCCTTGGTGGTTGGGTGCGGAGGACACTTGTGGCGGGACGCTGATGAGTCCACACGAGCCGTCGTGGCAGGGCTCTGGCGGCTCGTGCGGACTCTTCGCGGACTAGCAGATCTTCGTCCAGCTATATCCGCACGTCAGAGGCCTAGCGATGGCTAGATGTCGTAGTAGAGCTCGAACTCGTGCGGGTGTGGGCGCAGCCGGATGGGGTCGATCTCGTTCGCACGCTTCCAGTCGATCCAGGTCTCGATCAGGTCCGGTGTGAACACGCCTCCCTCGAGCAGGAAGTCGTGGTCGGCCTCGAGCACGTCGAGCACCTCCGGTAGCGATCCTGGCACCTGCTGGACGAGAGCGTGCTCCTCGGGTGGCAGCTCGTAAAGATCTTTGTCGATCGGCTCCGGTGGCTCGATCTTGTTACGGATGCCGTCGATTCCAGCCATGAGCATCGCGGCGAACGCGATGTACGGGTTACAGGACGGGTCCGGGACGCGGAACTCGATCCGCTTGGCCTTGGGGTTGGAACCGGTGATCGGGATGCGGACACAGGCCGAGCGGTTGCGCTGGCTGTAGACCAGGTTGACCGGCGCCTCGAAGCCGGGCACCAGGCGGTGGTAGGAGTTCACGGTCGGGTTGGTGAATGCCAGCAGGCTGGGGGCGTGGCTGAGCAGGCCACCGATGTACCACCGGCCGGTGTCGGACAGGCCGGCATAGCCGAGCTCGTCGTAGAACAGCGGCTGGCCGTCCTTCCAGATGCTCTGATGGCAGTGCATGCCGGAGCCGTTGTCACCGAAGATCGGCTTTGGCATGAACGTCACCGTGCGGCCGTCCGCGCGCGCGGTGTTCTTGACGATGTACTTGTACTTCATCAGGTTGTCGGCCTGCTTGAGCAGCGTGTCGAACCGGATGTCGATCTCCGCCTGCCCAGCGGTCCCGACCTCATGGTGCTGCATCTCGACGGTGATGCCGGCTTCGATGAGGTTCTTCAGCATCTCCGATCGCAGATCGGTCAGGTGGTCCATGGGCGGCACCGGGAAATAGCCCTGCTTGTAGCGCGGCTTGTAGCCGAGGTTGCCGCCGTCCTCCGTGCGTCCGGTGTTCCACGCACCCTCGACCGAATCGATGTAGTAGTAGCTCGCCTGCTGCTTGGTCTCGAACCGCACGTCGTCGAAGATGTAGAACTCGGCCTCCGGGCCGAAGTACGCGGTGTCGCCGATGCCGGAGCTCTTGAGGTAACCCTCGGCCTTGCTGGCGATGTTGCGCGGATCGCGGCTGTACGGCTCGTCGGTGAACGGGTCGACGATGAAGAAGTTGATCACGAGCGTTTTTGCCTGGCGGAAACGGTCGACGAAGGCCGTCGTAGGGTCCGCGATCAGCTTCATGTCCGACTCGTGGATCGCCTGGAAGCCTCGGATCGAGGATCCGTCGAACATCAGCCCGTCTTTGATGGTGTCTGCGTCGAACCCACTCGCCGGCACAGTGAAGTGCTGCATGACGCCGGGCAGGTCGCAGAAGCGCACGTCGATGAACTCGACGCCCTCGTCGGTGACGAAAGCCAGCAGCTCGTCGGCGTTGGTGAACATCCAGCCTCCTGCTCGGTGTAGTCCCGCTTCTGCCGGGACGCTGCCCTGGGCCCGCGAGGAGCGGAACCCATCGATCGGAACCCGCGAGCGGGAACCATGTCGTCCGGACGCTATGTGCCGGCGATTACCCGGTGGTGTCCCGGATGTTTCGCCCGTGTTACGCCCTCCCCGCCCGCAGGAGCGGCGAAGATTCAGCGCGGCGGCATTCCGCGGGGGACCTTGAGATTACGGGGGAGGGGACCTTTCGGCATGGCGACTGGTTGAGTGCCGAGCGCGCGCAGCCGTGACCGGAGCTCGGTGACCTCAGCGGGACGCAGGTTGCGTGGAAGCTTCATGACGTACTTGGGCAGACGGCGCAATGGAACTTGGTCCTCGTCGTTACCGACCACGACGTCGTAGACCGGGGCCTCGCCGACGACCCGCGCATGGCGTCGCTTCTCCTGGTTGAGCAGGTTGACGACCCGCGTGGCAGAGGTTCCCTCTCCGACAAGGATCACACCGGGGCGACCGACGACGCGGTGCACGACGTCCTGATGGCGGTTGGTGGCGACCACCGGTGTCGCGTCCCAGCCGCGGCGCAAGGTTCCGAGGGCGGCCATCGCCGCGCCAGGTTGACCCTCGATCTGGGAGTACGCCGACTTCTCCGCCCGTCGGCCGAAGATGATCGCACCGGCTAGCAGGGCGAGGGGGAGTCCGATCACGATCCACAGCCAGACCGGCTCTACGATCAGGCCCACCAGGACCATCACGGCCAGAACGGCCACCACAACACCCAGCGAGATCCACCCGATGTACCGATCGGTCCGCTTGGCCATCTGGTACGTCTGCTTGATCTGGGCGAGGCGCCCCTTCTTCCGAGCGGAGTCCGGCTGCTCGTCCCTGCGTGCCATGCGTGACAGGGTACGGCGCTGTGGGGCAGCGACGGAATCAGCCGTCAGGTCTCGCCTCATGCCCGGGGAGCGTCAACATGGGCAGACGTCGCCGCCACGTTCGGCGGGTCGTCGCTAACCTGACTGCCATTCGTCCGCCGAACCGGCCATCGACAAGGAGGGCGCGTCGTGCGCAAGAGCATTCTGAACCGATCGATTCTGGCCATCGCCGCAGGTGCACTGACCATCACGCTCGCCGCCTGTGGTGAGGATGCGGGCGACGACTCGAACCCCGGGGACGAGAGCACTCAGATCGACGACATGGACGACGAGGACGATCAGGACGACTACTGATGCGACCGCTTCCCGATGGGTCAGATCGACCCGTAGACAAACCTTGAATTGGCCCGGGTGCCCGCGCCGGCCGGTGTCTGGCCGACCCTGACAAGTCCTTCGGTACCGGCCCTGCGCGCGGAGCGTGTTAAGTCGCCCGTGAAGCAACGCATTCCTCCACGGAAGCAGTGTCTAACCGAGGAGGGAGTGCTGCAGGGCGTCCGCGAGCCAGGCTTCGTACTGGTCGTCGGCCCACCCACGTGTGACGACCAGGCTGTCGTAGGTTGCGTGGGAGCCCAGCGTCACGATGATGTCGGCCGCGTGCTTGGGTCTCAGCCCCTGGCGCAGCGCGCCACGTTCCTGCAGCGAGCGTGCGAAACGGGTCAACCCGGCAATCCGCTGCGCGTCCTGCTCCTGTTGCAGTCGGCGCAGGTCGGGTTCGGACCCGGCCGCGGCCTCGAGCACCCGTAACAGGGGTCCCACCCGCGACCAGATGCCTGGCTGCGTGTGTGCGTACAGCACCAGTTGTCGGTAGGGATCCGCTTCCTCCATGATCGCGCGTATCGTGGGCCGCTGCTCAACTGGTACCTCAGAACGCTCCACGCCGCCCGCTACCGCAGTAATGACAGCCGCCTCCAGGAGACCGGCCTTTCCGTGCGCGGCCCGGTACACCGTCTGCAGGGCCACGCCAGCTTCTGCGGCGATCGCCGGGATCGTCGCACCGGCGTACCCGTGCTCGAGGAACATCCGGGTGGCAGCGGCCACGATCTTGGCGCGGGTCACTGCGGCCTGCCGCCGGCGGTTCGCGCCGTCGTAGCTGCGTCTGGGTCTTGCTTTCTCGGACATTGAGTAGAATGATACTGCCACGAATATGTGTGGTAGGACGCGACACACTCAGGGGGGTCGACATGTCCAGCATCGACAACAAACCGCTCGCCCGGCGCGTGCTCGAGGAGATCTTCCCGGCCAACGACGTGGGCGCACTGCGGGAGGTGATCAGCGACCGGTTCGTCAACCACGAGGCGCCACCGGGCACCCCTCCAGGCATGGGTGGGATCACGATGTTCATGAGCCTGCTCAACGAGGCGTTCAGCGACCAGAAGTGGGAGATCCACGACGTGCTCGCCGAAGGCGACAAGGTGGTCGTCCACTGCACGCACAGCGGCGTGCACACCGGTGACTTCTTCGGCCTGGCGGCAACCGGTCGCAGCTTCGCCTACAAGCAGATGCATATCATCCGCATCGTGGACGGCAAGGGTGTCGAGCACTGGGCCGTGCGCGATGACGCCTCGCTGATGCGGCAGCTCACCGGCTGAGCCGCAACGCGTCGAGAGCGCTCCGGTGGCGGCATGCGGTCCGGACGAACGGCGGCCGAGTTGTCAGGGCCGTGGAGCGAGTCGGCCCTGGTCAGCGCTCCGCTCGCCCTGACAAGTCCTTCGGCGGCCGAGTTGTCAGCGCCGTCGAGCGAGTCGGCCCTGGTCAGCGCTCCGCTCGCCCTGACAGGTCCGCTTGCCCTGACAGGTCCTTCGGGGCCGACGTTCGGTCAGCGTTGGGTCAGGCGATGTCCAGGGACTCCTGGCGGGCCTGTATCGCCTGGCGGTAGAGGCGCCCGGCGCGGTAGGACGACCGCACGAGCGGACCGGACATCACCCCGGCGAACCCCACGGCCTCGGCCTCCTCCCGCAACTCGACGAACTCCTCCGGCCTGACCCAGCGGTCGACCGGGTGATGGCGGGCAGACGGGCGCAGATACTGGGTGATCGTGATCAGGTCGCATCCGGCTTCGTGCAGGTCGAGCAGCGCTTGGGACACCTCGTCGCGGGTCTCGCCCATACCGAGGATCAGATTCGACTTCGTGACCATGCCCGCAGCACGGGCCATCGACAAAACGTTCAGCGAGCGGTCGTAGCGAAAGGCTGGCCGGATTCGCTTGAAGATCCGGGGCACCGTCTCGACGTTGTGGGCGAACACCTCTGGCTGCGCATCGAACACCTGCCGCAGCAGTTCGGGACGCGCGGAGAAGTCGGGTGTCAGGATCTCGACGCCGGTCCCGGGGTTGAGCCGGTGGATGGCTCGGACAGTCTCCGCGTAGAGCCAGGCACCCTCGTCCTCCAGATCGTCCCTTGCGACGCCGGTGACCGTGGCGTAGCGCAGGCCCATCGCCTGCACCGACTCGGCGACGCGCCGGGGCTCGTCACGGTCGAGGGGTTCCGGCCGGCCGGTGGCGATCTGGCAGAAGTCGCAGCGCCGGGTGCACTGGTCACCCCCGACCAGGAAGGTTGCCTCGCGGTCCTCCCAGCATTCGAAGATGTTGGGACAGCCCGCCTCCTGGCAGACGGTGTGCAGACCTTCGCGCGTCACCAGCGCCTGGAGCTCGCGGTACTCGGGACCCATGTGAGCCGTCGTCCGTATCCACGACGGCTTCTTCTCGATCGGGGTCTCGCTGTTGCGCGCCTCGAGGCGCAACAGGCGGCGGCCGTCCGGGGCGACACTCACGTTTCGAGCTTACGCCGCCGGGCCGGCTGCTCCGGCGGTGACCGGTGTGACCGATGTGGCCGGCGTGGCCAACAGGTCCGGCAGGTGACGCTCGACGACGGGACGGACCTCGCCGACGGGTACGCGGCGGCCGAGTTCGGCCGACAGCGACGTCACGGTGGCATCGGCGATTCCGCACGGCACGATCCGGTCGAACCAGAACAGGTCGCAGTCGCAGTTGAGGGCGAAGCCATGCATGGTCACCCCTTGCGCGACGCGCAGGCCGATCGCTCCCAGCTTGCGATCGGGACCACGGTCGTCGGCCGGAATCCACACGCCGCTGCGCCCTTTGATCTCGACCCGTCCGGCGCGGACGCCGAACTCGGCGCACACGTCGATGAGCACCTGTTCGACCCGGCGGACGAAGGCGATGACGTCGATCGGGTCCGGTAACCGGAGGATCGGGTAGCCGACGAGCTGGCCCGGACCGTGCCAGGTGATCTTGCCGCCGCGGTCGACGTCGATGACGGGTGCTCCCGTTTCGAGCAGTGGACGCTCGTGCGGCTCGGTCCGCTTCCCGGCGGTGTACACCGGCTCGTGCTCGAGCAGCATGACGGTGTCGGGGATCTGTCGAGCGACCCGGGCCGCGTGAAGGTGGCGCTGCTCGTCCCACGCGCGCTGGTACGGCACCAGCGTGTCGTAACTGATCAGCTGCGGAGAGCTCACCGGTCCACCTTACGCGCGCCACGGCACTGCAAGTCGGACTCGCGAAGCCGCGATCCGGAAGCCCGCGGATCGGTCGGGTACCGGTTGTGGACAGTTCCGGGCGGGCACCTCCACAACCGGCGGCATTTGCGAAGATGGTCCGATGGACTTCCCCGTGTTCGTGCCGGGCTATGCCGTGGAGGGGCCGCTCGGCAGCGGTGGCGACGGATCGGAATGGGTCGCCCGCGAGGAAGCCAGCGGTCGCCGCGTGGCCTTGAAGCTGCTGCACCTGCCGGATCCGGGGTCGCGTGAACGTGCGCGGCGCGAGTTGGCGTTGATGACCGCGGTCGAGCACCCGCACGTGCTCCAGGTGTTCGGCATCGTCGACGCGCCGGGCGCGCTGGTGATCGTGCGGGAGATCGCCGACGGCGGCAGCTTGGCCGAGCTCCTGGCTGCTCGGGGCGCGCTCTCGCCAGGCGAAATCGTCACTGTCTGCGCACCGGCGGCGCAGGCGCTCGCGGAGCTCCACCTGCTCGGCCTGGTGCACGGTGACGTGTCGCCGGACACGCTGGTGTTCTCCTCCGACGGCCGACCCATGCTCTCCGACGCCGGGGTCTCACGCATCGCCGGTGACCGGTTCGCCGACCTCGGGCTGACGCCCGGGTACTCAGCTCCGGAGGTGGTCGCCGGCCACCCGGCACAGCCGGGATCGGACGTCTACGGGCTGGCGGCCGTCGCCCTGCGTGCGCTCACCGGATACGTGCCGACACACGCACTCCTCCTGCCGGGCATCCCGCCGGCCACCCAGGGGGCGCTCGCACAGGCGATGAATCCCGACCCGTCGCGGCGACCGAACGCCGCGTCGCTGGCCAACGCATTGTTTGTTCTCGCCGACCCGATCCCGGTCGGAATCGAGGAGGTCGCCGACGTCGCCGAGGCCGAGCCGGTTGCTGCACCGCGGCACCGTTCCCGGCACGCGGCGCGCGAGCCGCAACCCGAGATCGACACACCGGCCGCCACACAGCAGGATTCCCTGCCGACGGGCCCGGTCCAGGCCACGCCCGAGCCGCCGCCGGTACCGGCCGCCGCGCCTGCCACTGAGGCCGTCGATTTGTCGCAGGCTGTCGAGTCGCCGGGCGCCCTGGACGCACCACGGCGGCGGCGCCGGCCCGCCCTCGAGCCGGAGCGACCCCCGCGTCGCCCACCCGAGGTGGAGCCGGAGCGACCCCCGCGCCGCCGGCGCCGGATCGAGATAGCGCGGATACTGGCCGTCGTCATCGCGATTCCGGTGATCGTGGCCGGTGCCGTCTTCGCGGTGCTGCAGCTGACTAACGGCAGCGATCCGGAGGCGTTGCCAGGAGCCGGCCGGTTGAGCTCGCCGGGCGAGGCGGAGGTTCCGGTCGACTTGTGCGGAGGTCCGCAGCCCGCGCCGACCGAGGAACCCCCGGCCGTCAGCGACTGGACCCAGGTGGTCCAGAGCCTCTACGCGCTGCGGACCGAGGCGTTCGCCGAGGTCGACGCGTCGGCGCTCTGCGACGTCTACACGCCGACCAGCCAGGTGCTTGCGGAGGACGCGGAGTTGCTCCAGCTCTATGCCGATGCGGGTGTCCACACCGACGGCCTGGCCTTCGAGGTGGTCACCGCCGAGATGGTGTCGCAGGAGGGTGGGCGGGTCGTGCTCGAGATCACCGACAGGCTGCCGCCGTACCAGCTCGTCGACGACAGCGGTGAGGTCGTCGCCGAGAAGGAAGGGCTGCCGGAGGCGACCTGGCAGGCTGAGCTCGTCCCGGCGCCCGACGCTTCCGGCTGGCGGTTCGGCTGACGCCGGCGCTCAGCGCAGGGCGGCGGTGATGATCGCAGGGGCGTCCGGATGCCGGTGTTCGAAGCCGGCCTCGAGCAGGCGGGCCGGCACCACGCGGAGGCTGTTGACCATCCGGTCGGCGAAGCCGCCGAAGCGTATCCGCAGCGCGAACTCGGGCGCGGGCAGCACAGCCGGTCTACCGACAGCGCGGGCGAGCACACGCGAGAACTCGCCGTTGGTCACCGGCTCAGGCGCTGTGACGTTGTACGGCCCGGCACAACCGTGCGTCTCGACCAGGAAGCGCAACGCCCGAACCGTGTCGTCGAGCGACACCGGACTCCAGTACTGCTCACCCCCCGCCAGCGGGCCGCCCAGACCGAGTCGGAACAGAGGAAGCATCCGCGCGAGCACCCCGCCCCTACTCGTCATCACCGGACCGAGGCGGACGTGGCAGACCGCTATGTCGGCCCTCACCGCGGGAGCTGCCGCCGCCTCCCAGTCACGGAAGACCTCGGCGAGGAATCCCTTGCCGGTCGGCTCGTCCTCGTCGAGGATGTCCGCCCCGTGGTCCGAGCCGTACGCGTCGATTCCCGAGCCGGACACGAGCACGCGCGGCGGTTCGGGCAGCCCGGCCAGCGTCATCGCGAGCGTACGGGTGGCACCCACCCGGCTGTTTCGGATCAGCTGCTTGTAGTCACGCGTCCAGCGACGTTCGCCCAGGCCCGCACCGGCGAGGTTGACCGCCGCCTCCACCCCATTGAGGGCGGCCGGATCGAGATGTCCGATCGCCGGATCCCACGAGACTTCGTCGGGTACCTGCGCCGGTCTCCGGACGAGCCGGATCACCTGGTGGCCGTCGGCGGTCAGCGAATCGCGCAGTGCCGTACCCACCAGGCCGCTGGAGCCTGTGATCGCGACCCGCATGACCGACTGGCGGAGATCAGATACCGAGGTCGCCCTCGAACTGGCCCCCCTCGAGCCGCTGCTTGATCGTCGTGAGGAACCGGGCGGCGTCGGCGCCGTCGACCAGCCGGTGGTCGTATGTCAGCGACAGGTAGACCATCGACCGGATTGAGATGCTCTCCGCACCCAGCTCATCGGTGACGACGACCGGCCGTTTGACCACCGCGCCCGTGCCCAGGATGCCGACCTGCGGCTGGTTGAGGATCGGCGTATCGATCAAGACACCCCGGCTGCCGGTGTTGGTCAGCGTAAAGGTTCCGCCCGACAGCTCGTCCGGCTTGATCTTGTTGTTGCGAGTGCGGTCGGCCAAGTCGGCGATCTTGCGGGACAGACCCGCGATGTTGAGGTCGCCCGCATCGCGAATGACCGGCACCAGCAGGCCGCGCTCGGTGTCGACCGCGATCCCGAGGTGCTCGGCGTCGAAGTAGGTGATCTCGCCCTTGTCGGTGTCGATCGTGGCGTTGACGGTCGGATGAGCCTTGAGGGCCTCCACCGTGGCCTTCGCGAAGAACGGAAGGAAGGACAGCTTCACGCCTTCGCGCGCCAGGAAGCCGGCCTTTGCCTGCTGGCGCAACCGGGCGATGGCGGACACGTCGACCTCGAGGACGGTCGTGAGCTGCGCCGACACCTGCAGCGACTCGATCATGCGCCGGGCGATGATCGACCGCAGGCGGGACATCTTCGCCGTGGTTCCGCGAAGCTGCGATGCGGCAGGTGCTGCCGCCGCCGCGGGAGCGGCGGCCGTTGCCGCGGCCGCCGGCTGCTCGGCGGCCCGCTTGGCCTCCTCGGCCGCCGCGAGAACGTCCTG
>DATFBR010000067.1:0-2268 GCA_035253685.1 Jiangellaceae bacterium | reverse complement strand
TCGGCGAGCATGGACGACGCCCCGGTCAACAGCCAGGCGATGAACTTGGTGACCGCGATGCCGGTGTTGGCGAGCAGGGCCGCGAGGACGGCCTTCGTTCCGCCGCTGGCGGCCATGCCGTGTCACCCTTCCGCTCGGTCGATTCTGGCGATGGTCATCCTGCCGTATCGGGCGCGTCGACGCCGGGGGCGACGACGAAGGCCGTTCCCGGCCCGACCAGCTCCACCGTGGCGTCGGCAGCCAGGACGAACGCCGACGAGCCGCGCTTCAGCACCGTACGAGCCCCGTCGGCCGTCAGCGTCGCGTGGCCGTCGGTCACGAGCACGATCCGCGGCAGGCCGTCGACGAGCTTCACCGGATCCGGCCCGAGCCTGAACCGGCTCAGCCGGAAGTCGTCCACACCGGGAACGGCGAACTCATCCGCCGACGGATCGTCGCCCGGTGTGGCTCGAACACCCGCTACGGGGTCGTACCGCAGAATGCGCAGCAGTTCGGCCCGGTCGACATGCTTGTGCGTCAGCCCGGCCCGCACCGTGTTGTCCGAACTGGCCTGCGCCTCCACCGCAAGGCCCCTCAGGTAGGTGTGCGGTGTGCCGGTCGGGACGGCGAGGGCCTGGCCGGGGCGAAGCACCATCGGCTCGAGCAGCAGGGCGAGCAGCAGTCCCTGGTCGCCCGGGTGTTCCTCCGCGATCCGCGCGAGGGTCGCGAAGGGCTCACCTGGCCGCTCCCGGCACGCCGCCGTCACGGCGTCGGCCAGCCGGTGCCCGTCCTCCTCCGCCAGGTCGAACATCCGTCGGACGGTTTTGCGCAACCCGTCCCGACCGTGGAGTTCCTGGGTGACGGCCGTCAGCTCGGTGACGCCGATTCCGGCGATCAACCGCCGCGCGTCCGCCGGCTCGCGGAAGCCGAGCAGGGCTTCGAACTCGGACAGCGCGACGACAAGCTCCGGCTTGTGGTATCGGTCCCGGTAGGTACGCCCGGCAGCATCGGCCGGCACCCCTTCGGCCTCCTCGGCGTCGTAGCCGGATCGCGCCTGTTCCGGGTCGGGATGCGCCTGGATCGATAGCGGCTGTTCGACCGCCAGGACCTTCATCAGGAACGGCATCCTGGGCCCGAACTGCTCGACTACGCGTGCGCCGAGGGTGCCTGCTGGATCGTCCCGGATCAACTCGTCCAGGGCAATCGGGCCGGCCGGGGTAAGGGCGGTCGACGACGCTCCGGGGTGGGCACCCAGCCACAGCTCGGCCTGTGGCTCGCCGGTCGGGGCGACACCGAGCAGGTCGGGAATCGCGGTCGGCGAACCCCACGCATACGCGCGCACCGGATTGTCCAGCAGGTAGGCCACGTCGCCCGAGCGTAGGTGCGCCCGTGCACAGGACGACGGCCGGGATTGACATGTGACTATCCGGTCACATATTTTGCTGGTGTGATCGACGACGGCCGCGTGTTCAAGGCGCTCGCCGACCCCACCCGTCGGTTCCTGCTCGACCGGCTCTTCGAGCGTGACGGCCGCACGCTGACCGAGCTCGAGTCCGAGGTGGAGATGACGCGCTTCGGGGTCATGAAGCACCTGCGCCTGCTCGAGGCTGCCGGTCTGGTCGTCACGCGCCGCTCGGGCCGAGAGAAGTTGCACTTCCTGAACCCGGTACCGATCCGGATGATCCACGACCGGTGGATCGACAAGTACACCGAGCGCCGCGTGTCGGTGCTCGCCGACCTCAAGACCGAGCTCGAAGGGAGATCATGACCACCACGACAACCGGGACCACACAGGTCTACCGCGTATACATCAAGGCGACGGCTCAGGCGATCTGGGACGCCATCACCACGCCCGAGTGGACGGAGAGGTACGGCTACGGCGGACGCGTCGAGTTCGAGCTGCGTCACGGTGGTGCATTCCGGTCCATCGCCAACGAGGGGATGCAGGCTGCCGGCATGCCGGAGGTCGCCGTGGACGGTGAGGTCGTCGAGGTCGACCCGCCGCGCAGGATGGTCCAGACATGGCGGGCCGGATGGAACGAGGAAGGCTTCACCCGGCTCACCTACGAGATCAACGAGCGTCCGGACGGAGTCAGCTCGTTGACCGTGACCCATGAGCTCGACGGCGCCCCCGAGACGGCCGCCATGGTCGGTGGCGCATACGAGGACCAGGGCGCCGGCGGCGGCTGGTCCGAGGTGCTCAGCGATCTCAAGTCGCTCCTCGAGACCGGAAAACCACTCGTCGGTTGAGGGTCTACATCGGTCACCTGACGCGCAGCGCCGCCATCA
>DATFBR010000066.1:0-2171 GCA_035253685.1 Jiangellaceae bacterium | reverse complement strand
GGGAGTCCGTCGGCCTGGATCCGGGCAGGCGCCCATGTCTCGTCCACCACCTGGCCGTTCGCGACGGTGAGCGTCAGTACACCGGTCGTCGATGCCGCGTCCGAGCCGCTCGTGTACCAGACGAAATTGCCCAGGCCGTAGGCGATGTAGGTCTCGTCGAGCATGCCGGCGCCCTGGACGACATGCGCGTGGGTGCCGACGACGATGTCCGCTCCAGCGTCGGACAGCGCGCGGGCCAGGGCGACCTGTGACGCGCTCGGGCAGTCATCGCCCTGGATGCCCCAGTGCATGAAGACGACGACCACGTCGGCCGCGCTTCTGGCCGCCCGGACCTCGTCCACCAACCGCGCCGGCGGGTTGGCGACGGCAATTCCGGGCGTGCCGGTGCCGGCGGCCCAGTGCGCGGTCGGATCGGCCGTCGGGTCGTCAGCGCTGGATGCGCCGATCACCGCGACCGTCGTGCCGTCCACCTCGTGCAGCGCCGGTGCGAAGGCGGCGTCCTCGTCCGGTCCGATCCCGACGACCGCCACGGGCGCCCCGGGTACGGCCGCGAGCGTGTCGGCCAGACCGCCCTGGCCGAAGTCCATGCCGTGGTTGTTGGCCATCGTGACGACGTCGACGCCTGCGGCGGCGAGCGCGTCGAACGCCTGCGGCGGGGCCTGGAAGGTGAAGCGCTTCAGCTCCGGGTTTCCGCCCGTCCCGATCGACGTCTCGAGATTGACGACGGTCAGGTCGGCGGAGGCCAACTGCGGCGCTATCGGGGCCAACGCCGTCGCCGGTTCGTCGAGGCGTGCGCGGAGTTGGCCCTCGAAGTGGACGTCTCCGGCGAACGCGATCGTGATCGGACGCGGCGGCGCCGGATCGGGACTCGCGGTCGGACCCGGAGTCGTCGCCGGTCTGGATGAGGAGGCAGCGCTGCTGGGCGCGGGCCCGGAGTCCGGACCTGCCGACGCACCGCATGCCGATGTGCCCACCACCGCCACGACGGCGACCAGGCCGTGGCGGACACGCATGAAATCGAGCGTACGGCCTTGTGGCGGCGAGCCTGATTTGACAGGGTCATTCACAGTCTGGTCATGGTCTGAGAAAGGGCGGCCGGGATGAGACGTTTCTTCGCTGCCGTGGCAACGGTCCTCGCCGTGACCGTGGGGCTCGCCGCGCCGGCGGAGGCCGGTGGCAATTCCGCGCTGAGGTCCGAGACGCTCACCCTGCTGGCCGGTGGGCCGTGCGGTTCCTCGTACACACACATCGGCCATTACCCGATCAAGAGCACGGTCACCGTCGGTTACCTGGACGTGTACTGGTCGTGGACCACCAAGCGGAACTGCCTGGTGACCAACCACGCCGGTCCGACCTACGGGGTGCGCACCTACACGGAGGCGCGGATCCGTCCGAGTGGATTCAGCTGGCCCAGCTGTCCGTCGAGCACCGGCTGCGACGGCGGCCTGTACCGCTACTACGCAGGACCGGTGTACACGCCGGCGGGTGTGGACATGACGAACAGGTGTATCGACATCAGCGGATGGGTGGACTGGGTCTCGCGTACCCTCAGCCGGATCCACTGCGGCTGACCTGCTCCGCCCGATCAGATGCCGACGGGGTGCCAGACGGTCTTGGTCTCCAGGTACGCGCTGAGTCGGCCCAGGCCTGGCTCGGCGATCCAGTCGGGTTCGGTGGCGGGTGCCCTGAGAACCCGCTTGAGGTTCTCGGCCGCGTCGGTTTCCAGCGCGCGGGCCAGCTCGTCGTCCCCGGCGACGCCGGTGAGGTCGATCGCGTTGACGTCCATGTGGGACGCGAGCCACGGCGCGATCTCGGCGGTCCGGCCGGTCAGCAGGTTGACGACGCCGCCTGGGACGTCGGAGGTCGCCAGCGCCTCACCCAGCGTGATCGCCGGCAGCGGCCGCGCCTCGGAAGCGACCACGACTGCCGCATTGCCGCTGACGACGGCCGGTGCCAGCACCGAGATCAGCCCGAGCAGCGACGACGACTGTGGCGCGAGTACCGCTACCACACCCGTGGGCTCGGGCACGGAGAAGTCGAAGTACGGGCCCGCCACCGGGTTGCTCGAGCCGGTGACCTGGGCGATCTTGTCCGCCCAACCGGCGTACCAGACCCACCGGTCGACGGCCGCGTCCACCGCCTTTTCCGCGCGGGGCCGGGTCAGGCCTTCG
>DATFBR010000065.1:0-5113 GCA_035253685.1 Jiangellaceae bacterium | reverse complement strand
AGGGGCAGGCGCGCGCGGCCAAGGCCTCGGTGGAGACACTCGTGACGCAGCGGTCCTCCGCGGTGGATGCTGCCGAGCAGGCCGAGGCCGCCGATGTGCGGGAGTACCGCGCCCTCGAGGCCGAGCGTGACGCCATCGACGCGGAGATCGCCGAGATCGCCCGGAAAGCGCGGGAGGAACGAGAGCGTCAGGAACGCGACGAGCGAGCCCGGCAGGCGGCGGCGGCCGCGGCCGCCGCCAGCGGGTCTTCGGGTGGAGGATCCAGCGGATCGTCCGGCGGCTCGTCCGGCACCTCGTCCGGCGGGTCGTCCGAGAGCTCGTCGGACAGCTCTTCATCCGGCCTGAGCTGGCCGGTGGCGAACCCCTACATCACCTCGCCGTACGGCATGCGCGTACACCCGATCACCGGGGTGTACAAACTTCACGACGGCACCGACTTCCGCGCCTACTGCGGCACGCCGATCCGAGCCGCAGCCTCCGGGCGGGTCCTGTGGGCACGGTACCGGGGCGGCTACGGCAACCAGGTCGCGATCGACCACGGAAACATCGGCGGCAACGCCCTGATGTCGTCCTACAGCCACCTCTCGCGCTTCTCTGCGTCGTCCGGAGAGCGGGTCTCGGGTGGTGAGGTGATCGGATACTCCGGAAGCACCGGCTACTCGACGGCCTGCCATCTGCACTTCATGGTCTACGACGACGGCGTCCGCACGGACCCGATGCGTTTCCTCTGAGGGCCTGAAGCGGCCTGCTCTATGCATCGCCGTGGGGATGAGATCCTTCTGCCATGGCACGGGAACGAGGCCGGACGCTCGTCGCGCGGAACAAGAAGGCCCGCCACGACTACAGCATCGACTCCACCTACGAGGCCGGGCTGGTACTCACCGGCACCGAGGTGAAGTCGCTGCGCGCGGGCCGGGCGTCGCTGGTCGACGGCTACGCCGAGGTGCGTGACGGTGAGGTCTGGCTCCGCAACGTTCACATACCGGAGTACGACCAGGGCACGTGGACCAACCACGAGCCGCGGCGGGCCAGGAAGCTGCTCATGCGCCGCGACGAGATCAGTCGGCTGATCGGCAAGACCCGCGAGAAGGGCTTCACGCTCGTGCCGCTCTCGCTGTACTTCGCCGACGGGTACGCCAAGGTCGAGCTGGCCCTGGCGCGCGGCAAGCGGTCCTACGACAAGCGGCACGCGCTCGCCGAGCGGCAGGCCAGGCGCGAGGCCGACCGGGCGGTGTCACGCTCGCGTCGCGGCGACTGAGCCGACGGTGCGGAGCCTGATCGCGGTCACGGCCGCGACGATTCTGCTGGTTGCCGGCTGCGCGGGCGACTCTGCCCGGCCGACACCCTCGGCAACGACATCGGCAACTCCCACGCCCGCAGCAGTCCTGCCGCTCACCGGCGCGGCGGCGCCGGGCGGCGTCGTGCCGGCTCGACCCGCCCTGGTCGTCAAGGTCGACAACACCGGCAACGCGCGCCCACAGGTCGGCCTGTCGGGCGCCGACCTGGTGGTGGAGGAGCTGGTCGAAGGCGGTTTGACTCGATTGGCGGTGATGTTCCATTCCGGTTTGCCGCCCGCGGTTGCACCGGTCCGGTCGGTGCGGACCACCGACATCGGCATCGTTGGTCCGACCGGCGGCATCCTGGCGGGTTCCGGCGGCGCCAGGAGGGTGCTGGCGGCGATCGACGCGGCCGGCATCGACGTGGTCACCGAGGGCGAGCCCGGCGTCTCGCGCGACCCGTCGCGACGAGTGCCGTACAACGTCGTGATCGACCCAGGCACTGCACTGGGTCCGTTCGAGGGCATGGCAGCGCCGGCGGTGCCCTACCTGCCCTGGACGGTGCCCGACGCCGAAGCCTCGGAGGGCATCCCGGCGACGACCGCAGCGGTCAGGTTCTCGCCGGCGCACACGACCCGATGGCAATGGTCTGATGGCCGCTGGCGGCGCGTCGACGACCTGGCCGCCGCCGGCGACGAGTTCCAGCCGGTCAACCTGCTCGTCTTGCGCGTCACCACCCGGGACGCCGGTTACCTGGACCCGGCCGGCAACCCGGTGCCGGAGACCGTCCTCGACGGATCGGGCGAGGCCCTGCTGCTGAGCGGCGGCCAGGCCGCCGAGGGCCGTTGGTCCAAGCAGGGCCCGGCCGCGGCCGTGCAGCTACAGGACGCGTCGGGCGCACCCTTGACCGTGCCCACGGGCCGGACCTGGATCGAGCTCGTTCCGGAGGAGGGTTCGGTCGAGATCGGCTGAGCGCCGCAATACCCGCCCGCCGTCGCTGCACCGCGGGGCACCGACCGATCTCCCGGCCCCCGCCGCTACCGCACGAAGCGGTGGACGTCGGGCGAGCCGGCCGTGGCAGAACTGCCGGCGATCCACGGGCCGGTGCCTTCGGTGGGGTCGAGCACGTCAGCCTCGAACCAGGTGTGCCGCCCGTCGAGGACCGCCTTCGCCAGCGCCTCGTCGACGGTGTCGGTGTTGTGCCACAGCGCGTCGAAGAGGCGCTCGATCCGCAGCCGCGCCTGGCGGCAGAACACGTCGGCGAGTTCCGCGCCACGTTTGTTGCCCTGCTGACGCAGCATCTCGGCGCGCACGCAGCTCGCGGCCATCGCGAACAGTTCGGCTCCGATGTCGACCACACGCGCCAGGAAGCCCTGCTTACGCTCGAGGCGGCCCTGCCAGCGGGCCATGCCGTAGAACGTCTGCCGCGCGAGGCGGCGCGAGGCCCGCTCGACGTAGCGAAGATGCGGTGCGAGCTTGCCGAATTCGGCGTACGAGCTCGGCACCTGGCCCTTGCCGGCGACCAGTTGTGGCAGCCAGCGGGCGTAGAAGCCGGTTGCCTTCGCCGCCGCTTTCGCTTTGCCGGACAGGTCGACGTCAGGATCGATGACATCGCCGGCGGCCTGCAGGTGTGCGTCGACGGCTTCCCGTGCGATGAGCAGACGCATGATCTCCGTCGAGCCCTCGAAGATCCTGTTGATGCGCAGATCCCGCAAGATCTGCTCGGCCGGCACGGCGCGTTCTCCGCGCGATCGCAGCGACTCGGCGGTCTCGTAGCCTCTACCGCCGCGGATCTGCACCAGCTCGTCGGCCACGAGCCAGGACATCTCGCTCGACCACAGTTTCGCCAGCGCCGCTTCGATCCGGATGTCGTGGCCGCCGGCATCGGCGAGATGAGCGGACAGGTCGAGGACCGCCTCCTGCGCATACGACGTCGCCGCGATGAACGAGATCTTGTGGGCAACGGCGGCGTGTCGTCCGACCGGCCGTCCCCACTGGACGCGCGCGGCGGACCATTCCCGCGCGATCTTCAAGCACCACATCGAGGCTGCGGTGCACAGCGCCGGGATCGACAGCCGGCCCGTGTTGAGGGTGGTCAGGGCGATCTTGAGCCCGTCTCCTTCTCGGGCGAGCCGGTTCTCGGCGGGGACCCGGACCTTCTCGAAGCTGGTGAGCCCGTTCTCGATGCCCTTCAGCCCCATGAACGCGTTGCGCCGCACCACGGTGATGCCGGGAGAGTCGGCCTCGACGACGAACGCCGTGATGCCGCCACGCCCACCCTCGTGCTCAGGGACGCGCGCCATCACCACGAGAAGCTCGGCGATGACGCCGTTGGTCGTCCACAGCTTCAGGCCGTCGATCTCGTACGCGGCTCCGCCCTCAACCGGCGTTGCGGTGGCCGCCAGCCGGGCCGGGTCGGAGCCGACGTCGGGTTCGGTCAGCAGGAACGCACTGATAGCCCCGTGCGCGCAGCGGGGAAGAAAGGCCCGCTTCTGAGCTTCCGATCCGAACATCTTCACCGGCTCGGGCACACCGATCGACTGATGCGCCGAGACCAGCGCACCGACCGACGGGTGCACGGCGCCGAGCAGCATGAGCGCGTGGTTGTAGCCGACCTGGGACAGGCCGACGCCGCCGTACTCCTGAGGGATCTTCATGCCGAAGACGCCGATGCGGGTCAGGGCCTTGAGGTACTCGTCCGGAATCTGCGCCTCGCGTTCGATCACGCTGCCGTCGAGCTCGGTCTCGCAGAGCGCGCGCAACTCGGCCAGGAAGGCGTCGGCGCGAGCCTGGTCCTGCGGACTCTGCTTCGGATGTGGGTGGACCAGATCGAGCCGAAAACGGCCCAGATAGAGCTCCTTGGCGAACGACGGCTGGCGCCACTCCGTCTGCCGGGCCGCCTCAGCCACCCGTCGGGCTTCGCGCTCGTCAACCTGCGTCGTCACCATTGCACTCTCCTGAGTAGCGGGCTACTCCAGCATATGTTACTCGCGAGTAGCCTTAGAGCGGAACCGCACTGCCACGACGGAATCGACCTGGCTGCTCAGGCGTTACAACGGGTAGCCTGGACGGGCCGAGCGAGCGCGCCAGCCCGTTCAGGCGTTGACAACTCAACATGGGGGTGAACGGTTTCGACTTCGTACGTCGAGTCAGGAGAAGCGGGCCGAGGATGTCGCGTGATCTCGTGAACCATCGCGGCAAACGTTACAAGTGCCGACGCTAAGCGCACTGACTTCGCTCTCGCCGCCTGAGGCAGAGCACTGAAGTCTGTCGACCCGGGAATGCTTCCGTCCCGGTGTTCGGCATCAGCGAGGAAGCTCCACCTCCCGGTACGGTCGCGGGACCGGGAGGGACACCAACGCGACTGGGCTCGTCACGGTGAACTCGCCTGCATGATCACCGGAGCCGAGTAGAGGCAACGCGGGCTGCGCCCGGAGAAGCCCTGGCAAAGCGACGAAGGACCCGGGTTCGATTCCCGGCACCTCCACGGCAGCACTCACCGACGCAGCGCGTGGGTGACAGCGAAGGGCCCGACCATGATGGTCGGGCCCTTCGTCGCGCTGGCTGAGTCATCGACGTGGTCATGCTGCGGTCAACGCGGTTGGTCCGCGTATTTCGAATGGTGAGCGTGGCGGCATTGTTTTCCACAGTTCGGTGTTTTGTTCGGTGGTTTTCCACATTCCGTCGTGGGGTTTCTGGGTGTGGTTTGTTTGTCGGTGGCGACTTCTATTCTTTGGCGTATGGATAGCACGTCGCTCACCCTGGTGGGGCACCCGCTGGTGGCCGCGCTGGGCGATGTGTCTGACGGGTTGGACGACGGGATGGCCGCGGATGTG
>DATFBR010000064.1:0-12888 GCA_035253685.1 Jiangellaceae bacterium | reverse complement strand
ACGCCGTCGGCCAGCGGCCGGCGCACGACCCTGCGGCGGCGTGGCGGGTGAGCCGACCGGCCACGCAGCGTACGGTCGACCTGCCGCCAGGTGACGTCAGCCGCGTAGGCGATGGTCCGACCCGCCTCCGAAACCCGCCGCATGAGCGCATCCGCGTCGAACAGACCCAGGCCCGCGGCCACCGCGTCCTGGTCCTGGAAGACCAGCCGGTCGCGACGGCGACCGGTGGTCCGATGCAGGGCGTCGCGCACGACCAGCAGCCACTCGTGTGCCTCGGCCACGGCGGCCGTGTGAGGTCGGTCCGCGATCCACGAGGCGGCGACGGCGCGCAGAGCGCTGGTCTCCCGCAGCCCGCCGTACGCTTCCTTCAGGTCGGGTTCGAGCAGGTGAGCGAGCTCGCCCATCCGGGTCATCCGGTCGCGGGACATCCGGGCCAGGTCGGGTAGCCGGACCGCTGCCCGGCGCCGCCAGTCCGCGAGCACACCGGAGCGCAGCGCCGCGGTGATCTCCGGGTCACCGACCACGTGGCGGGCGTCGACCAGCCCCAGCATCGCCGGCAGGTCCGTCGCCGCGACCGCGCGCGTGTCCTCGACGGTGCGGACCGCGTGGTCGAGCGGAATCCCCGCGTTCCACACCGGGTAGAGGACGCTTTCCGCCACCTGCTCCACGTCTGCGGAGTCGTCGTGCAGCAGCAGGACATCGAGGTCGCTGCCCGGCAGAACCTCGCGGCGGCCATAGCCGCCGATCGCGACCACGGCCATGCCGGCAGTCGACCCGGGTGGCAGCGCCGCGAACAATCCGGCCAGCCACGCGTCCGCGAGCTCGGTCAGGGCAGTCCGCCGTTGCGCGGCCGTCAGCGTGTCGTCGTCGACCACGGCGGCTCGCACCGCCAGGAAGCGATGATCCGCAACCGTGGTCAGCCCGGCGGCGCCTTTCGGGAGAAGGCGCGCCGCCGAACTGACCGTCGTGGGTTCGGGCACCGTCGCCGAGCTACAGAGCCTCGACGCCGGTCTCTCCCGTTCTGACCCGGACGACGGCGTCGACCGGCGTGACCCACACCTTGCCGTCACCGATCTTGCCGGTCTGTGCGGACTTCGCGATCACGTCGACGACGTCGTCGGCGTCGCTGTCGTCGACCAGGATCTCCAGGCGCAGCTTCGGCACCAGGTCGACTGTGTACTCGGCGCCGCGGTAGACCTCGGTGTGGCCCTTCTGGCGGCCGTAGCCACTGGCCTCGCTGACGGTCATGCCGTGCACCCCGAAGGTCTCGAGGGCGGACCGGACGTCGTCGAGCTTGAACGGCTTGATCACCGCCGTGACGAGCTTCATGCGTTCACACCTTCTTCCGAGGTCGCCGCGCGCACCTGCGCCGTCTCGCCGTCCACCCGCCGGCTGACCGGGGTTCCACCGCCGACACCGAGCAGTTCGTAGGCCGTCTCCGCGTGGATCGTCTGGTCCAAGCCCTCGGCCTCGGCGTCGCGCGTGGCCCGGAAGCCGACCGTGCGGTGCACGATCGTGCCGAGGACGTACGTGACGACGAACGAGTACACCATCACCGCTCCGGCGGCGACCGCCTGACGACCGAGCTGGCCGACACCACCGCCGTACAACAGACCCTCGGCGCCACCGGTGAATGCTGTGGTCGCGAGCAGCCCGATGAGCAGGGTTCCGACCAGGCCACCGACGAGGTGGACACCGACGACGTCGAGTGAGTCGTCGTAGCCCAGCCGGTACTTCAGCCCGACCGCCAGCGCGCACGCGATGCCGGCGAGCAGACCGATCACGATCGCGCCGATCGGGCTCACCGCCGCGCACGCGGGTGTGATGGCCACCAGGCCGGCCACGGCGCCGGAGGCTCCACCGAGGGTCGTCGCGTGCTTGTCACGGACCATCTCGACGACGAGCCAGCCCAGGATCGCGGCCGCCGTCGCGACGGTGGTGTTGACGAACGCGCCCGCCGCCAGACCGTTCGCGGCCACCGCGGATCCGGCGTTGAAGCCGAACCAGCCGAACCAGAGCAGACCGGCACCCAGCACGACGAAGGGCAGGTTGTGCGGGCGCATCTGCTCGGTGCGCCAGCCGGTCCGCTTGCCGATCACGAGCGCCAGGGCGAGCGCCGCCGCACCGGCGTTGATGTGGACAGCCGTGCCGCCGGCGAAGTCGAGAGCGCCGAGCCGGTCGCCGACCCAGCCGCCCTCACCGTCGCTGAACGCGAACACCCAGTGCGCGACCGGGAAGTACACGATCGTGACCCACAGCACGACGAACAAGGCCCACGCGCCGAACCTCGCACGGTCGGCGATCGCGCCGCTGACCAGGGCGATGGTGATGATGGCGAACATGAGCTGGAAGGCGACGAACGCGAACTCCGGGATCGTTCCGCTGACGCTGTCCAGACCCACGCCGGACAACCCCACCTTGCTCAGCCCGCCCAGCAGCCCCGCGCCGATGTCGGCGTCGAACGCGATGCTGTAGCCGTACAGGACCCACAGCACCGGCACGATCGCCAGGCAGATGAAGCACATCATCAGCATGTTGAGCACGTTCTTCGAGCGCACCATGCCGCCGTAGAAGAAGGCCAGTCCAGGGGTCATGAGCAGGACGAGCGCCGAGCTTGCCAACACCCACGCGGTGTCGCCCGCACTGATCTCGGGCATCGCAGACTCCTTGTCGCATCGGAGGCCGGGCGGGGCTCGAGGCGGCGCTGCCGTGCGGCCCTGGTCCGGTGGTCGGCCAGGAGTCTGGCCACGCCGTGTTGCCCGCGCGTACGCGAGATGTTGCGGGCCGGTGACATCTGTGCCCGCTGTGTTTCAGCCAGGTGAACGCGACCCTCGTCCGCTCAGCCGAGCAGGCCGTCGACGAAGGCCTCGGCGTCGAACGGCGCGAGATCGTCGGCACCCTCGCCGAGGCCGACGAGCTTGACCGGCACACCCAGCTCGCGCTGCACGGCCACGACGATGCCGCCCTTGGCGGTGCCGTCGAGCTTGGTGAGCACGATGCCGGTCACGTCGACCACCTCGCCGAACACGCGCGCCTGCGCCAAGCCGTTCTGGCCGGTCGTGGCGTCGATGACGAGCAGCACCTCGTCGACCGGGCCGTGCCGTTCGACCACCCGCTTGACCTTGCCCAGTTCGTCCATCAGGCCGACCTTGGTCTGCAGCCGACCGGCCGTGTCGACCAGGACGACGTCCACCTCCTGCTCGACCCCCGCCCGCACCGCCTCGAACGCGACGCTCGCCGGGTCGCTGCCCTCCGGACCGCGCACGGTCGGCACACCGACCCGGTCGCCCCAGGTGGTCAGCTGGTCAGCCGCAGCGGCCCGAAAGGTGTCCGCAGCACCGAGCACGACATCACGGTCCTCCGCGACCAGCACGCGGGCCAGCTTGCCCACGGTCGTCGTCTTTCCGGTGCCGTTGACGCCGACGACGAGCACCACGGCCGGACGGTTCTCGCCGACATGGCGGTCGGTCCGCAACGAACGGTCCAGCGAGGGATCGACGAGGGCGACCAGTTCGTCCCGCAGGATCTTTCGGGCCGCCGCCGGATCGGCGACCCCCTCCACCCGTACCCGGGTCCGCAGCCGGTCGACCAGATCGTGTGCCGGCGCCACGCCGAGATCGGCGGTCAGCAACGTGTCCTCGATCTCCTGCCAGGTGTCCTCGTCGATCCGCTCCCGCGACAGAAGACCCAGCAGGCCCCTGCCGAGAGTGGACTGTGACCTTGCCAGGCGCGAGCGCAGCCGGACCAGGCGGCCGGCCGCCGGAGCGGGTCGCTCGGGTGGCGCCGGGAGGAGCTCGGCGCCCTCGACCAGGGTGTCGTCGGGCTCCGCGATCGTGTCCGGCACCCGTGGGGCGGTGTCCACCGCCGTCGCGTCGTCCGCACCGGTGGCGAGGCCGATGTCCGGCCGCCCCTCGACCGGGGGTTCCGGCCGCCGTCGACGCGGTACGACGTACGCGACAATCGCGGCCACGAGCAGGAGCGCGACCACGACACCGATCACCAGGTATTCCACGGGAGGTCATCCTCCCAGACCCGACCGTTGTCCTCGGGCGTCCCATGGATCGGGCCGCCGCCGGCTCCGTCGGGTACCTGTGCGCGAGGGCGTCCGGAATCGACTCAGACCGTCTGAGCGCTCCGGTTGCGTGCACTCCGAGGTGTCAATGTCCGCTCTGGCGGGCGAGTTCGGTGCCGTGAGGCCGGCCGGCCGGCCCGTTCGGTTGCGCGGCCCGCACGGCCAAGCGGCGCTCACGGCGGCGCTCGACCCGGGCGCCGATGCCGGCCAACCGCCGGCCCACCGCTCGTCGCGTCGCGTAGAACCGTGCCGCCGTCGCGAAGTAACGGGCCCGCAGCCGGCGACGGAGGCCCCGGGCGCGGACGATGATGCGAACGACGGTCACAGATGCGAGGACGGCGAGGGCCGCGCCGACGATCACGGTCATGGCCGTCATGACAACCGACACGGCGAGTCACCCCCGCCATCACATAGATCACATGAGTCACATCTGACCCACGGACCTTACCAGCCACAGCGGTCCGCGAACAGGCCTTGTCCGCAGGCCGGTCCCCGGAGGCCGGTCAGGCCCGGACGACCTCGACGCCGGCCCTTTCCACGGCCTGGACGACCGGCTCGTCTGTGCGTGCGTGTGCACGGGGGCGCGGGCACAGCGGCTACTCCTTCACGGCTCCCTCGACCATCCCGCGGATGAAGTGGCGCTGCAGGAACAGGTAGACGACGACCACCGGCGTCGCCACGATTGCAGCACCCGCGGCCAGCAGGCCGAAGTCGGCCGTGTACTGGCCTTGGAAGAACGCGAGCCCGAGTGGTGCCGTGCGCAGGGACTCGTCGGTCACCATGACCAGCGGGATCAGGAACTCGTTCCACGTCCACATGAAGATCAGCACGATCATGGTGACCATGGCCGGCCGGCCGATCGGCAGCAGGACCGACCACAGCGTCCGCCAGTGCCCGGCGCCGTCGATCCGAGCCGCCTCGACCATCGCACGCGAGCTGGACCGGAAGTAGGCGCGCATCCAGAAGGTGCCGAAGGCCACCGACTGGGCGGTCTGTGGCAGGACCAGCGCCAGCAGCGTGTTGGTGAGACCCAGGTCGCGCAGGTCGAAGAAGAGCGGGACGACGATCGCCTCGGTCGGAACCATGATCCCGAGCAGGAGGACGTAGAACAGCACCGCCGAACCGCGGAAGTGCATGGTCCCGAACGCGTAGCCGGCCATCACCGAGAACACCGTGGCGA
Source organism: Jiangellaceae bacterium (assembly GCA_035253685.1). Classification (GTDB taxonomy): domain Bacteria; phylum Actinomycetota; class Actinomycetes; order Jiangellales; family Jiangellaceae; genus DASRTE01. Next base: position 7,636 of record DATFBR010000064.1, on the reverse strand, counting down.
GCACCACGACGCTCGTGCTGACGACGATGCTGGTACGCAGGTAGGTCCCGAACCGGCCCAGGTCCCATGCTTCGGCGAGGTTTCCCCAGGTGAGCTCCGTGGGCAAGAGCGCCGGCAGCTGGCCCGGCGGGGCCAGCGCCGCGGACACGATCGACAGCAACGGGTACAGGGCGAACAGCGCGAAGACGCTCAGCAGGAGGTAGTTCAGCATGCGCTCGGCACGGGAGATTATCATGATCCACGCTCCGCGATGCGGGTGATCCCGAAGGTCAGCACGAAGATCATCAGTGTCAGCGTGACCGCCACCGCGGCCGCCGAGCCGACCTGGCCGATCTCAAAGGCCCGCCGGTACACCTCGTAGGACGGCACCGTGGTCGAGGTCCCGGGACCGCCCGCGGTCGTGACGTACACGAGGTCGAAGTTGCGCAGCGCCGCGATCACGGTCAGGGTCAGCGCGACGCTGATCTCGTTGCGCAGGGCGGGAAGCACGACGGTGACGAACTCACGGATCGGACCCGCGCCGTCGAGGCGGGCCGCCTCGTAGAGTTCGCGCGGGATCTTGCTGACGCCGGCCAGGAACAACACGATGCACAGGCCCATCTGCACCCAGGTGCCGATGAACCCGACGGCCGGCAGTGCGAAGGTGAAGTCGCCCAGCCAGGCCCGGGCGAGCCCGTCCAGTCCGGTCGCGCGTAGCACCTGGTTCAGCGGGCCGTCGGGGGCGTAGATCTGGCGCCACGCGACGGCCACCACGACCATCGCGATGACCTGGGGGACGAATAGCACCGTGCGGTAGAAGCCCAGCCCGCGCAGCCGGGCCCTGGTCATCGTGGCCACGAGTGCGAGCGCCACCACGACCGGCAGCACCGCGTAGAACAGGATCAGGACGGCGGCGTGGCCGAACGCGGCCCGCAGACCGGCATCGGCGACGACCTGACGGTAGTTGTCGAGTCCCACCCACTCGGCGACCGTGAGGCCGTTCCAGTCGTAGAGCGACAGCACGACCGCCCGCCCGAGCGGGATCAACAGGAACAGGGCGAAGACCAGGTACGCGGGCAGGATGTAGAGGTAGGCCACCCGCCGCGGCTCCCCCGGGGGCCGGCCGCCGCCGGCCCGCGGGGGACCTGCCTCGGCCAAGGTCGCCGAGCGCGCCGCCGCGGTCGTCGCCATGCGCGGCGGTCAGCCGCCGACGAACGCGCTGTAGTCGTCCTGCAGGCGCTGGAGGTACTCCTCCGGGGTGATCTGTCCGCCGAGCATCTCCTGCAGTGCGGCGGCGATCGTGTCGTAGAAGGTCGGTGTCGCCCAGTCCAGATAGGGCACCAGACCATCCTGGCTCGTCACCGTCTCCCAGGCGTCGAAGACCTCCTGCTGGGCCGGGCTCGATGCCTGCTGGGCGCCCGCGTCGACCGAGGGCACCAGCCCGTTCTCCGCCACGATCGTCATCGCCTCGTCGTTGGTGATGAAGTCGATGTACGCGGCGGCGGCGTCGGGGTGCTCGTTGGCCGAGGTGACCGCGAACGGCAACGACGTGGCGCCCGTGGCGATCGGCGGCTGGCCCTCGGCCGGCGGTGGGAGCATAAAGCCCAGGTCCTCGCCCAGTGCCGCGTCCAGATCGGCCAACAGCCAGGTGCCCGCGATGAGGAAGACGCCGGTGCCGTTGCCGAAGTCGGCCCACACCGGGTCGTAGCCGGCGCCGTTGAAGCCGTCGGTGAAGTAGCCGGCGTCGACGAAACCCGCGATCTCCTCCGCCGCCGCGACGTTCTCCGGGCTGGTCCAGTCGGCGCCCTCGCGGCCGAAGCCGAGGTCGCGCACCTCTTCCGGCGGAACCTCACGGTTCATCACCGCGCCGTACACGTGGATGCCCGGCCACTGGTCGAGGTTGCCGAACGGCAACGGCACCTCACCGGCCGCCTTGGCGGTCTCGAGGGCGGCGAGGAAGTCCTCCCAGGTCTGCGGCACGTCGATGCCCAGCTCGGCGAGTTTTGCCTTGTTGTAGAACACGCCGACCATCTCGCCCTGCTGTGCCACGCCGTAGAGGTTTCCCTCGCCGAAGGTGACACCGTCGTCGGAGTAGCTCGCCACCGCGCGGACCGACTCGGGGAAGCGCTCGTCCCAGCCGTACGCGTCCGCGTAGTCGTCGAGCGGAATGATCAGGTCGGCCTCGACGAAGGCACCCATCGAGGACCGGCTGTTGTTCGCCTGGACCACGTCCGGGGCGTCGTCGCCGGTGAGCGCCAACTGGAGGGTCGTCATGAGATCGTCGAACGACCGCGAGACCCGCTCGATGGTGATGTTGGGGTACATCTCCTGGAACTGTGCGTTCAGCTCCTCGATCTGCTCGTTCTGCCCGCCGCGGACCTCCTGGTCCCAGACGACCAGGGTCACGTCACCCATCTCGGCGGGATCGGTCTGGACGTCGCTGGTCGGTTCCGGCGACTCGTCGCCGGTTGCCTCGTCGTCGTCGCCGGGTGCGCATGCCGCTGCGGCGAGAACCGCGAGCAGTCCCGCGGCGAGCGCCGTTCGGCGTAGGGGCCGGTTCATCTGCTTCCTCCTGGTGTCCGTATTCGTGCGGCCCGCGGGCCGGGTCGTCGTCGCGGCATTCAGCGTCCGGTTCGCAGGCCGATGGTCGCGGTTGCCCTGCTCACCGACTTCAGCCCTCCTTCCGGCATGACGTCGCTCAGAAACCCGTAGGTGGCGGTCAAGTCAGGGTCGACGTCCTTCACACCCGTCCACCACGTCACCAGGTCGGCCCATCCCGGAGCGGACTGGGAGCCGCCGAAATGCCGCACCGACAGTCCCGAGCACAGGGCGGCGAACCGCAGCCGCATCTCCAGCGGCCACCCGGCGAGGCTGCCGGTGACGAAGGCGGCGACGAACACGTCGCCGGCACCGGTCGGGTCGAGGGCGTCCGTGACCAGCGCCGGCACCCGTGCGGTCTGGCTGGTCGCTGCGTCGATACCGATCGCACCGGCCGCCCCCATCGTCACGACGGCAACCGGCACCCGTTCGGCCAGTTCTGCGAGTGCCGCCTCCGGGGTGTCGGTCTGGGTGTAGGCCATCGCCTCCACCGCGTTGGGCAGGAATGCATCGACGTCGTCGAGTTGTCGCAGCGTCTCCGCGGACCATGCCTGGGACGGATCCCAGCCGACGTCGGCGAAGACCAGTGCGCCGTCCCCGCGGGCCAGCAGCGGCCACTCGGCCGGCTCGCCGCCGAGCGAGGTGACCACGGCGCGGCACGGCGGCGGTATGCCGACGAAGTCGTCGAACGGCACGGGCGGCGGATGCCCGTGCGTCACGAGAGCACGGTCGCGTGCGTACGCCATCGAGATCGTCACCGGCGAGTGCCAACCGGGGAACCGCCGCGACGCAGACAGGTCGATGCCCTCCTGTTCGTCGAGCAACTGCCAGCAGAAGTCGCCGTAGACGTCGGCGCCGAAGGGTGCGGCCAACGCCGTGCGCATTCCCAGCCGGCTCAGCGCCACGGCGATGTTCGCCGCGCCGCCGGGACAGGAGCCCATCCCCTCGGCCCACACCTCCGTGCCGACCTCTGGGGGCGAGGGCAGCCCGGTGAAGATGATGTCGAGGAACACCGTTCCGGCGCAAAGCACGTCGACCGCCGGCGACCGGCGTCCGCGCGAGCCTGCGAGCGGGTCGTGCCCCAGGGTCCGGTCCGCCGAACCGGCGACCGCCGGCCGGCCCCCGGCCTCCCGCTGACCCGGTGGCACCACCGGTGCTCCTCCTCAGCTTGGCGATCCTGAGCGGTCCTGAACATAGTTGACCAGTACCGCCCTGTCGAGCCTCCGGATCTGGCGAGTCACCCGAGTGGATTCTCGAGAATCGACTCAGTTTCGCTCACTGGTGTGAGCGAAACTGAGTGCTATCGTGACGGCCATGCTGGCGGAACAGCGGCGTCAGGAGATCCTCCGGATGCTCCGCGCGGAAGGTGCGCTGGCCGCCGCGTCCGTCGCCGAACGCCTCGGTGTCAGCCCGGCCACGGTCCGCCGTGACATCTCCCTGCTCGACCGGAACGGGCGACTGCAGCGCGTCCACGGGGGTGCATTGCTCGGCGAGGCGACCGAGCCCTCCTTCTCCGACGTGGCGGTGACGCACCCGGAGGCGAAGGACCGGATCGCCCGCCGTGCGTCCGCGCTCGTGCCGGACGGAGCCGTGGTGCTGTGCGACATCGGCACCTCCGTCCACCGGGTCGTCGCGCACCTCCACGGGCGGCGGCTCACGGTGGTGACCAGCAACCTCGCCGTGTACGAAGAGCTCATAGACGACGAGGACGTCGAACTGGTCCTCCTCGGCGGCCAGGTCCGTCGCAACTACAGATCCATGGTCGGCTTCCTGACCGAGGAGGCCCTGACCCAGGTCAATGCCGACCTGCTCTTCCTGGGCACCAGCGGGGTCCGTGCCGACGGTTCGGTGATGGACACGACGACCGTCGAGGTGCCGGTCAAGCGCGCCATGCTGCGCGCAGCGGATCGCACGGTGCTGCTGGCCGACCGCTCGAAGTTCCCGGGCACCGGGCTGGCCCGGGTGTGCGGACCGGAGAGCCTGCACACGGTCGTGACCGACGCCGACGCCGATCCGGCCACGCTCAAGGCGTTCCGCGACGCCGGTGTCGAGGTGATCGCCGCATGAGGCTCACCGTCGTCGGCGGCGGCGGCTTCCGGGTTCCGCTCGTCTACGGCGCGTTGCTGGAAGACGCGGCCGACCCGCGCGTCGACGACGTCGTGCTTCACGACGTCGACCCCGGGCGGCTCTCGGTCATCACCGCGGTCCTGGAGCAGATGGCGGTGACCACCGGTGGGGCGCCGAAGGTGACGGCGACGACCGACCTCGACGATGCGGTCAGGGGCGCCGACTTCGTGTTCTCCGCGGTCCGGGTCGGCGGGCTCGCCGGCCGGGTCGCCGACGAACAGGTTGCTCTGCGGCTGGGGATGCTCGGGCAGGAGACGACCGGGCCGGGCGGCGTCGCCTACGGACTGCGCACGGTTCCGGTGGCGATGCGGATCGCCGAGCGTGTGCAGGCGGTCGCACCGCAGGCGTGGGTCATCAACTTCACCAACCCCGCGGGCCTGGTGACCGAGGCGATGTCGCGTGTCCTCGGCGACCGCGTCATCGGCATCTGCGACTCGCCGATCGGGATGTGCCGGCGGGCCGCACGTGCGCTCGGGGTGGCCCCGGAGCACGCGTGGTTCGACTACGTCGGCCTCAACCACATGGGGTGGCTCCGGTCGATCCGGGTGCGCGGCCACGACGAGTTGCCGCGTCTGCTCCGCGACGACTCGCTGCTCGCCTCGTTCGAGGAGGGTCGCCTGTTCGGTGGCGACTGGCTGCGCGCGTTGGGCGCGATCCCGAACGAGTATCTGTGGTACTGGTACTTCCACCGTCAGGCCGTCCAGGCGATCCGACCCGACGGCCAGACCCGGGGTGGCTTCCTGCATGCCCAGCAGCAGCGCTTCTACGACGCGGTCGGTTCCGACCCGTCCGACGCACTGGCCGAGTGGCGGCGGGTGCGGCACGAGCGAGACGCCTCCTACATGGCCGAGAGCCGTCCCGACAGCACCACCGACGTTCGCGACCAGGACGACGTCGACGGCGGCGGGTACGAGCGTGTCGCCCTCGCGATCATGGCCGCGATCGCTCGGGACGAGCGGTCCGTCCACATCCTCGACGTGCGCAACCGGGCAGCGGTGTCCGGCCTGGACGCGCTCGCGGTCGTCGAGGTGCCGTGTCTGGTCGACGGCAACGGCGCCCATCCCGTCGCCGCCGACCCGGTCGAGGAGCATCAGCTGGCACTCATGCAGACGATGAAAGCGGTCGAGCGCGAGACGATCGCCGCAGCGCTGAACGGGTCGCGCGACGGCGCTCTGCGTGCGTTCGCCCTGCACCCCATGGTCGACTCCGTCGACGTGGCGCGGACGCTGCTCGACGGCTATGTTCGCGCCGTGCCGGAACTCTCCGCCGTGCTGCGCTGAGACCCAGCTGTTCAATCCCTCCGCTCGACGAGCCCCCGCAGATAGCCCGCCTGGCCGGCATGCTGCAGGTTGTCGCCGAGCACGCTGACCAGCCGCACTCCCACGCTCACCGGCGGGTCGTAGGAGCGGTCGATGATCCGATCGAGCTCGTCGGCGTCCAGCGTGTCGATGTACTCCGCGGTGCGCGCCGCGACCGCCTCGTGGTATCCGATGAGCTCGTCCGGTCCGGCCGGCCGGACGGCCGCGACCTGCGCCGATGTGTGCCCGTAGCCGGTGTCGTCGGCATTCGCCGGTAGGCCCAGGCCGGGGGCCCAGCCGTCCGTGGTCCACGCCTGCTCCCGGCCGGCGATCTCCGAGACGTGATGGTCCTGGATGCGGGTCAGGTGCCACACCAGCCAGGCGATCGAGTTCGCATCGGGATCGGGCCGGAAGGCGAGCCCTTCGGCGTCGAGACCGTCGACGGCGCGGCGAACGATAGGGGCGATCCGGCCGAAGGCCTCCGCCATCACGTCCCGCACGTCCATGACCGCTCCTTTGTCAGGCTGGTTCTGTCTCGCGGATGCGCTGGCTGATGACGGCGGTGACTCCGTCGCCGCGCATGGAGACGCCGTAGAGGGCGTCGGCCACCTCCATGGTCCGCTTCTGGTGGGTGATCACGATGAGCTGGCTGGCCTCTCGTAGCTCCTCGTAGATCTCCAGCAGCCGGCCCAGGTTGACCTCGTCCAACGCCGCCTCGACCTCGTCGAGCACATAGAAAGGGCTCGGTCTCGCCTTGAACAGCGCCACCAGGAAAGCGACCGCGACCAGGGCCCGCTCGCCGCCGGAGAGCAGTGACAGGCGCTTGATCTTCTTCCCCGGCGGGCGGGCCTCGACGTCGATGCCGGTGGCGAGCAGATCGTCGGGCTCGGTGAGCACCAACCGACCCTCACCGCCCGGGAACAGTCGCGGGAACACCGCCGCGAACTCGCGCGCGGTGTCCTCGTACGCCGACGCGAACACCTGCTGGACTCGGTCGTCGACCTCGCGGACGATGTCGAGCAGGTCGCGGCGGGTGCGCTTGAGATCCTCGAGCTGCTCGGCCAGGAAGGCGTGGCGTTCCTCCAGCGCGGCGAACTCCTCCAGGGCCAGCGGGTTCACGCGGCCCAGCAACGCCAACGCACGCTCGGCCGCCCGGGCGCGCTTCACCTGCTCGTCGCGGACGTAATCGACCGCGGCCGCTTCGTCCTCAGGGCCGGCGACCGTGACCGGTCGGTGCGGACCGTACTCGTCCACCAGAGAGTCCGGGTCGAAGGCCAGCTCGTCCATGCCCCTGGTCTCGAGCTGCTCGACCCGCATCCGCTGCTCGGCCCGGGCCAACTCGTCACGGTGGACGACCGAGGTGATCTCCTCCAACTCGGCGGCCAACCGGCGGGCCTCCTCCCGGACCCGTGCGATCTCCAGCTCACCATCGGCGCGCTCCTGCTCGACGGCCGCCCGCGCTGCCGCAGCCAGCTCGAGAGATCGATCGAGCCGGTCGAGCAGCACGGCCGCGCCGCGGGCGACGGCATCCGCCGTCGCCGCCTGCCGCGCGCGCCGCTGCGCCTGGTCGATGGCGAGAGCATGCGCCTCGCGTTCGCTGTGCGCGGCCCGCTCCAGCGTCTCGGCCCTTCCGG
>DATFBR010000063.1:0-9270 GCA_035253685.1 Jiangellaceae bacterium | reverse complement strand
GTGTTCGTCGCCGAGGCGTGGGTCGACGAGCCCGACCGGTTGGCACGGTACGTGCGTACGGACGAACTGCACACGGCGTTCAACTTCGATTACCTCCGCGCGCCCTGGTCGGCGCCGGAGCTGCGGGCGACGATCGACTCGACGATCGAGAGCATCGGAGCGGTCGGTGCCTCCACCACCTGGGTGCTGTCCAACCACGACGTCGAGCGGCACGTCACGCGCTACGGACGCAAGGAGACCGCCGCACTGGTCGGGGTGCAGCGAGTCGCCCATCCGGGGCCGGCCGACCTCGCCCTCGGTCACCGTCGCGGCCGCGCCGCCGCCTTGCTGACGCTGGCACTTCCCGGCGGCGCCTACGTGTACCAGGGGGACGAGCTCGGTCTTCCCGAGGTGCTGGACCTGCCCGAGTCCGCTCTGCGCGATCCGATCTGGAAGCGTTCCGGGCACACCCAGCGTGGCCGCGACGGGTGCCGTGTACCGCTGCCGTGGACGATCCGGGGACCTTCCTTCGGATTCGGCGTCGGTGGTTCCTGGCTGCCGCAGCCGCCCGGATGGGGTGCGCTGTCGGTCCAGGCCGAGCGGGACGATCCCTCGTCGATGCTGGAGCTCTACCGCACGGTGCTGCGGATACGCCGCGAGCTGCCCGCCCTGGGTGACGGGCGACTGCAGTGGCTGTCGGACCCGGACTCCGACGTGCTCGCCTTCGCCCGCGAGCCGGAGTTCGCCTGCGCGGTGAACGTGGGCCCGACGCCGGTCGACCTGCCGGACCACTCCCGGGTGTTGCTGAGCAGCGTTCCACTCGTCGACGGCCTCCTGCCCACCGACGCCGCGGCCTGGCTCGCGACCTGAAACGGTCCGGCCTGTCACAACGCGAAGAGGGCGAGTCCGCGGTGGGCGAGCACCGATCCGTGCGCAGCGTCGAGGCGCCACCAGCCGCCCACACCGCGCAGCACGACCTCGCCGTCGCCGAGGAAGCCGTACGACTCAGCAGCATGGGCGAGCCGTAGTGGGACCCCGGCGGCCAGCTCGCGGTCCCAGATCTGGGCGGCCATGCCCTCGAGCGCGGCGCGGCCGGCTCGCAGGCTCAGGCCGTCGGCCACGTCGGCCGCCCGCTGCCGGAACTCTTCGACACCGGCGGCGACGCGGGCGGCGACGTCGGGTCCGTCCAGTCGGGCCAACTCCTGCCAGCCCGATCGCGGCGGCAGGCTGGTCGTCCAGCGCAGGGCCGGCAGGGCGGGGGGCAGTTCCATCTCGCCGTCGGTTCCGACCGCCCGGGCGGCCAGCGTTCCCGCCTCCACCACGACGTCGGCCGAGAGCGGCTCGGCGAGTGCCACGGCGCGCAGCGCGAGCGCATCGAACGGCGTCTCGGCGAAGCAGCCGGCCACGGACCCGTCGGCCACGATCCGCACGACCGCTTCGGCCTCGAAGCGGGTCACCCGGCGCGCGAACGTCGCCAGGTCGGCCGCCGCGCCGCGATGGCGGGGAACCAGCGTGGTCATGGGGCGAGGAACCGGGTGAGTGCAGCGTGTTCGGCCGCGCTCAGCGCCCGTGGTTGCTGTTCGGCGATGTCGTAGGCCACCAGCGTCACGACCGCTCGGGCGAACAGCGTGTGGTCGTCGCGGACGTCGCACGACACCTCGAACGAGGACGTCCCGATCCGGGAGACCCACACGCCGACCTGGATCGGCTCGGTACGGAACGGCACCGGGTTCAGGTAGTCGATGGCCTGGTGGACGACGACGGATGCCTCGTGGAGTGCCACCCCGTCGGCGAGGTGCCGGTGCGCGAAGTCGATGCGCGCTTCCTGCAGGTACTCGAAGAAGGTCACGTTGTTGACGTGGCCGTAGGAGTCGAGATCGTCGAACCGGACGGCGCACTCGTAGACGTGCCGCATCAGGCCGCCCTGCCCGGCTCCGGCCCGCCGGTCTCGAGGAAGTTCTCGAGGACCGCGCGCTCCTGCGCCGCCACTCGGCGCAGCCGGCCCTTGTCGAGGTCGTACGGGACCAGCACCGAGGTGGCGACCACGTACACGGACCGGGTCCCGTCCGGCGCCTCGTCGAGCACTTCGTAGCCCAGCGTGAACGACGCGGCGTCGATCCCGCGCACCCAGGTCTCCACCCGAACCGGCTGCGGCCGGAACCGCAACGGTGCCCGGTAGCCGATCTCGTGTCGGGAGACGCCGACGCCACGGGCCAGGTGTTCGGCGCCGTGTCTGGGCGCGTGGACGAACAGCATGTCCACCCGGGCCTCCTGCAGATAGCGCAGGTAGACCACGTTGTTGACGTGCCCGAGAGCGTCCATGTCCGCCCAGCGCAGCGGGACCAGGGTGACGTGGCGGGGCACGGCCCATCCCTTCCCGACCGCGCTCAGTCGCGGGTGAGCTTGCGGTATGTGACCCGGTGCGGACGCGCTGCGTCGACGCCCAGCCTTTCCACCTTGTTCTTTTCGTAGGACTCGAAGTTGCCCTCGAACCAGAACCACTTTGCCGGGTCGTCGGCGTCGCCCTCCCAGGCGAGGATGTGGGTGGCAACCCGGTCGAGGAACCACCGGTCGTGCGAGGTGATCACCGCGCAGCCCGGGAACTCCAGCAGCGCGTTCTCCAAGGACTGCAGGGTCTCGACGTCGAGATCGTTGGTCGGCTCGTCGAGCAGGATGAGGTTGCCGCCCTGCTTGAGCGTCATCGCCAGGTTGAGCCGGTTGCGCTCGCCGCCGGACAGGACGCCGGCCGGCTTCTGCTGGTCGGGACCCTTGAAGCCGAAGGCCGCTACGTAGGCCCGGCTGGGCATCTCGACATGTCCGACTTTGATGTGGTCGAGCTCATCGGATACGACCTGCCACACCGTCTTCCTCGGGTCGATACCCGCCCGGCTCTGGTCGACGTAGGAGATCCGCACCGTCTCGCCGATCCGGAACTCGCCCGCGTCGGGCTGCTCATCACCGATGATCATCTTGAACATGGTCGTCTTGCCGACGCCGTTCGGCCCGATGATTCCCACGATGCCGTTGCGCGGCAACGAGAACGACAGGTCGTGCATGAGCTGCCGGTCGCCGTAGCCCTTGGCCACGGCGTGAGCCTCGACGACAACGGTGCCCAGCCGCGGGCCCGGCGGGATCTGGATCTCCTCGAAGTCGAGCTTGCGCGACTTCTCGGCCTCGGCCGCCATTGCCTCGTAGCGTTCCAGCCTCGCCCGCTGTTTGCTCTGCCGGCCCCGAGCATTGGACCGGACCCAGTCGAGCTCCTCCTTCAGCCGCTTGGCCCGCTTGGCGTCCTTCGCCCCCTCGACCCGCAGACGTGCCTGCTTGGTCTCGAGGTAGGTGGTGTAGTTGCCCTCGTACGGGTAGGCCCGACCGCGGTCGAGCTCGAGGATCCACTCGGCGACGTTGTCGAGGAAGTACCGGTCGTGAGTCACGGCGACGACGCAGCCCGGGTATTTCTCCAGGTGCTGCTCGAGCCACTGGACGCTCTCGGCGTCGAGGTGGTTGGTCGGTTCGTCGAGCAGCAGCAGGTCCGGCTGCTGGAGAAGCAGTCGGCACAGGGCCACTCGGCGTCGTTCCCCTCCGGAGAGGACGGTGACGTCGGCATCGGCCGGCGGGCAGCGGAGTGCGTCCATCGCCTGCTCGAGCTGCGAGTCGAGGTCCCACGCGTTGCGGTGGTCGAGCTGCTCCTGGAGGCGGCCCATCTCGTCGAGGAGCTCGTCGGAGTACTCGACCGCCATCTTCTCCGCGATCTCGTTGAACCGTTCGAGCATCGCCTTCGTCTCGGCCACGCCCTCCTCGACGTTGCCGAGCACGGTCTTGTCCTCGTTGAGCCGTGGCTCCTGTTCGAGGATGCCGACCGTGTAGCCGGGACTGAGGACCGCGTCACCGTTGGACGGGTGGTCCAGCCCGGCCATGATCCGCAGCACGGTGGACTTGCCGGCGCCGTTGGGGCCGACGACGCCGATCTTCGCACCGGGGAGGAAGTGCAGGGTGACGTCGTCGAGGATGACCTTGTCGCCGTGCGCCTTGCGCACCTTGCGCATCGAGAAGATGAACTCCGCCATAGCGCCGTCAAGCCTACGTGCTGCGGGATCGCGGTCGGCGTGAGGCGTCGCTAGGCCGCCCGGTCGTGCCCACTCGCGGCCGCCGGGTAGACGGGATCGGCCCCACCGCCCGGAGCTTCGCCCGCGGCCTCGGCCTGTTCCTCGACCAGCAGATCTATTCGCATGCTCGCAGCCAGCTCGCTCTCGTCGACCTGGTCGGAGCGGTCGCGCGTGACGCGCATGAACTCGGAGGTGCCCCTGGTGAGATCGTGGCCGATCGAGATCGCGTCGATCTCGGCGTCACGGCCGCTGCGGCCGTCGTCGTTCTTCCAGTCGCGGACACGCAGCCGGCCGTACAGGACGACCGGGTCGCCCTTGTGCAGCGATGCCGAGACGTGCTCGGCCAGGCCACGCCAGCACGTGACACCGAAGAAGGACGTCGGGCCGTCGCCCCAGCGGCCGGTCTGGCGGTCGATACGGCGCGGCGTGTGGGCGATGCGGAAGCTCGTGATCGCCGTGCCGCGCTGAGTGTTGATGCTGCGGATCTCGCTGGCGATGTTGCCGATCAGAGTGATGAACGCGTCGCTCATCGGTGCCTCCTGCGCACTCCAAGGCGGTCGTGGACGGCACCACGGTGTCGCTTCACGCGGCGGGGCACGACGGGCACGAGGCCGGCTGTGGACGGCGGTGGGCGTCGGCGCCGGACTGTGGACGGGCGTCAGCCGCGGGCGACGATGGCCGCCTGGCGGAACGAGCGGTACCGGTCGATCTCCACCGTGACCGGCGTCAGCACCACCTCGTCGGCGGCCTGCCCGACGGCCTTGCGCAGTCGCCGGCGCACCTCGGCCGCCCGCCGCCGACCTCCGGCTCGTGCGGCGAACGTACAGATCACCGCCAGGCCGATGCCGAGCACGAGGCCGCCGAGGAGGAGCAGCGTCGGCACCGGCACCGATCCCCACTCCGGCGTCGGGACCTCGGGCAGCCGCAGGTAGCCGACGACGGCAAGGGCCAGCAGCCACAGGCCACCGACGGCGGCCGCGATGACCGCCACCCACTGCACGACGTTGACGACCGACCACCAGCGGGGGCGGCGGTCCACCCGCAGGTCGGTCGCCGCGACGGCCTGGTCCAGGGCGTCGGGCAACCTCGCGGCGGCTTCCTTGGCCGCGGACCGGACGGTCGTCGTCCACTGCCCGCCGATCCCTTCCGCGGCCGCATCGCCGAGTCTCCGGATCGCCGCGTCGGACCGTGCCCGTTGGATCGGCGTTGTGGCCGGAAGCGACGTGCGGACGAGCTCGGGGTCGATGCCCTGGCGGTCGAGGCGAAGGCGGCGCAGCGGATCGGGCCGCAGCTTCGCCAGCCACCGGGTAACGGGCCATCCCGTGGCGGCCATCGCCCGCCGCCGGTACGAACGGCCCACGGCATCGGCCACCACGTCGACGCCGGCCGCGGCGGCCAGGGCGTCGACCAGCCGGCGCCGGTCGTCCTCACCGATTCCGGCGGGCTCGCCGTCACCGGAGGCCGCCAGCAACCGCGTGGCGACCGCCTTGAGATCGGCGCCCACGCGCTCGTCGGATGACTTGCGCTTGACCACGGCCTCGCGCAGCACCGAGAGGAACCTGGGCAATCCCGCGCCAGTCTTGGCCGACAACGGGATGACCGGAACCTTGGGCATGCCGTCCTCGGCGAGCAGTCGCTGGAGGTCACGGACGCACTCCTCCACCTCTGTCGGAGAGAGCAGGTCGATCTGGTTGAGGACGATCACGGTGACGGCGGCATGTCCGGCCAGCGGGCGCAGGTAGCGCTCGTGCAAAGCGGCGTCGGCGTACTTCTGTGGGTCGAGCACCCACACGAACAGGTCGACCATCTCTACCAGCCGGTCCACCTGCGCGCGGTGCGAGAGCTCGGTCGAGTCGTGGTCGGGCAGGTCGAGCAGGACCAGACCGTCGAGGGCGTCGTCGGCACCGGAGTCGAGGACGCTCTCCTTCGGCACCCGGTGGCGGAGCGGGATCTCCAACCACTCCAGCAGTGGCGTGACCCCCTGTGTGCCCCAGACGCACGCCAGCGGCTCGGCCGTCGTCGGACGGCGCAGGCCCACCCGGGCCAGCTCGATGCCGGCCACCGCATTGAACAAGGTGGACTTGCCGCCCCCGGTGGCTCCGGCCAGGGCGACGACGGTGTGGTCGGCCGACAGACGGCGGCGCTGGCCGGCCCGGTCGACGACGTCGCCAGCGGCCCCGATCAGCTCGGGTGGCAGCCGGCCAGCACCCTCCTCGACCGCGGCGGCCAGCGCGTCCAGCCGCTCCGGGAGTTCGGAGCGTGGCGCCCGGCGGACGAGTTTCATCCGGCCGCCTCCCGTTCCCGGGCCTGGCCGACCCAGACGAGCGCCTCGCGAATCGCCTGACCGGTCCTCGAGTCGATCACGAGGGTGTCGAGACGGTCGGTGAACCGCGCCCGTTCGATCGCCATCAGTGCTTCCGCGCGTCGCCGCAGATCGGCCCGGGCGGCATCGGCGAGGCGCCGGATGGCCTGGTCGCCGAAGATCGCCTCGAGCAGCTTCTGGCCCACCACCGCCGCCCCGCCCGCGATGCCGATCTCGGCGCCGGTCAGCCCGGCCGTCGAGGCGAAGACGACGACCATGAGCGCGATCGCCAGCCCGTTGAGGCCGAAGGACAGGACCCGCGCGGTGTACCGCTTGTCCTGCCCCTCGGTGCGGACCAGGTCGAGCACGGCGCCCTGCCAGGCACGGACCTGCTCCGCCGCGGTCGGGCCGAGGCCGGGGCTGCTGCGGGACAGATCGTCGGCACCGAGCAGGTGCCGACCGGCCGGGTCGGCCCGCCAGGAGGCGTCGGCACGTTCGGCCGCCCGGTCTGCCTCGTCGACCAGCAGCGCGTGCAGGCCGTGCTCGATCGCTTCCTCCACCCGCGCCGCCGGTTGCGGGCGGCCCCGGACGAAGGCCGTGATCCGGTCGCGCACGACCCCGACCTTGTCCTCAAGGGATCGGAAGAACTCACCGGTGCCGACGAAGTCCTGCCAGCGTGCGAGGACCTCGCCGCGCAGAAGGGTGCCATCCCGCGAGGCCCGGTCGATCGCGTCGACCGCTTCGGCGTATGGCAACTCGGCCGAGGCGCGCAGATTCTTCGCCGCCCGGTACTGGTCGTCCGCGGCCTCGGCCAGCGGTGGTGAACGGCGCACGATCCCGGCGACCGCACCATCCAGAGTGCGCCGCACGACGTCGGCGCGAGCACCGGCGTCCGACGCCAGGTTGTCCAGCCACGCCGAGACCGACGCCACGTGACCGGGAGGCAGCATGCCCTCGTCGTCGACCTTCGTCTCCCCGACGACGAACAGCGGCGCGGCGCCCAGACCCTGCAGGTCCAGCATCGAGGCCAGGTGATGACGCACCTCGTCCTCCGCGCCGGCGGGCACGCGGTCGAGGACGACCGCGACCACGGCACTGCGGTCGACCGCGGCGCGCAGCAGGTCCCAGGGCACGGCGTCGGCGTATCGAGCGGCGGACGTGACGAACAACCACAGATCGGCGGCCGCGAGCAGCTGGGTGGCGAGCTCCCTGTTCTCGCTGACCACGGAGTCGATGTCGGGGGCGTCGAGCAGCGCCAGGCCCTGTGGCACCGCATCGTCGGCCACCATGTGCAGAGTGCCGGGACCGGCGAGATCCTCACCGGTCACCCGGGCGAGGCCGGGCAGGATCCGGTCGCCGGTGAACCACTCGGCGTCGCCGGGGTGGTAGACGAGAACAGGTGCTCGCGTCGTGGGCCGCAGCACGCCGGCCGGGCTGACCGGCCGGCCCACGAGGGCGTTGACCAACGTCGACTTGCCGGCACCGGTCGAACCGCCGACGACGGCGAGCAGCGGTGCGTCGATCTCGCGCAGCCGAGGGAGCACGTAGTCGTCGAGCTGGGCGACGATCTGGCGCGCAGTCCGGCGGCCCTCCGGTGCCCTGGGCAGCTCGAGCGGAAGGCGCAACGTCCCCACCCGCTCGCGCAGGACGCCGAGGGCGTCGAGGACGCTCTCCGGCGCATCGTTGATCGTCACGGCCATGATCCTGCCCGTACCTCCTGTCCCCGGCCAAGCGACACGTCGGGTGGGGTCTGTGCCCGTGACCAATCGGGTAATACGGTCGGTCACGACACCGCGCCGAGGAGGATATATGTCGCTGGAGCGACCCACCGCACCCGATCCGTACGAGCTTCTCCCGTCCGCGGGCACGTTCACCGTGGAAAGCGACGACCTCGTCCCCGGCGAGAAGATGAGCGACGACCACGTCTACGACGACTGGGGCCTGGACGGCGGCAACGTCTCACCGCACCTGCGCTGGTCGGGTGCTCCGGAGAACACGCGCAGCTACGTCGTCACCTGCTTCGACCCGGACGCGCCCACACCGAGCGGTTTCTGGCACTGGGTCGTCGTCGACATCCCTGCCGGCACCAACGAACTGCCTCGCGGCGCCGGCGCCGCCGACGGCTCCGCCCTGCCCTCGCCCGCCTTCTCGGTCCGCAGCGACACCGGTGCTCCCGGCTACTCCGGGGCGGCACCGCCCGAGGGCGACGTACCACACCGTTACTACTTCGTCGTCCACGCGGTCGACGTCGACACGTTGGGGGTTCCACCCGAGGCCAGCCCGGCGGTCGTGTCGTTCAACCTGGCCTTCCACACCCTGGCCCGGGCCATCCTGGTCTCGACCTACTCGTACTAGACGTCGGTCTCGCCGACGTCGGCTCGGTTCTCAGGTCGGAGCGCCCGGCGGGACGAACGGCAGCCCGGGAGGCGCTCCGAGGTCCACGAGGCGGCGCAGCGCAACCGTGTCGAGATGCCGGACGACCGCGTCGGCGAGGCGCTCGATCCGCTCCTCGCGCCGTGCCGCGAACCGGGTACCGGCGGTCACCTCGAAGCCGTTCACGCCGGCCAGAAACGCGACCTCGTGGAGGAACGCACGTCGGAGTTCGTCCTCCTCGAGGACGCCGTGCCAGCTCGTGCCCCAGACCGCGCCCGCGCGGCACCCGTCCAGGAACGTCTCGGCACCTTCGTCCACGATGACTCGCCCGTGGTGGATGGCGTAGGCGGTGGTCACCGGCACGCCGTACGCCGTCCCCACCGGTCGCTCCAGCACCTTGCCGGCCGCGAACCGCACCCGGGCGGGCAGCAGGCCGAGCCCGGGCACGGTGCCCGCGCCCGATTCGACGTCGTCGTCGATCTCACGTGCGAGCATCTGGAAGCCGCCGCAGAT
>DATFBR010000062.1:0-11853 GCA_035253685.1 Jiangellaceae bacterium | reverse complement strand
TCGTGGAAGCGGAGCGTCGGGGTGCCACGGATGCAGGCGTGGCCACCAGGCGGGCACCCCATCGCGGTACTGCTCGTAACCAGCCCCGAACCGCGCGTGGAGCGCTGGCTCCTCGTACCAGCGGACGAAGGCCGCGACGACGCCCCAGACGGTCGCCGCGTAGACCAGCAGGTCGGCACGGCCGAGCAGGAAGGCCTGCCCGGCGATGGCCGCGACCACGGCGATGTACATGGGGTTGCGGACATGACGGTAGAGGCCGCTGACCACCAGGTGGCGGGTCGGGGCGATGGGCGCAGGCGTGCCGAGACCGTCGACCACGAACCGGGCAAAGAGGCGAACGAGCACGACCACGCCTCCCGCGATCAGCGCCGCACCGAGTAGTCGCAGGGCCGGGCTCGACCAGCGCGGCGTGTGCTGGTCCCATCCGCTGATCGCCCAGGGGATCAGTCCGACGACGACCCCGGGCGCCAGTGCGAAGTGGACCAGACTGATGACGGCCAGACGAGCCCTTTCCACGGCGCTCACCTTCTCGACCCGACACTGGTCGAGGTCGCGGCGGTCTCGATGACGACGCCCGCGGCGATGGCAGGCCCGTCGACCGCGTCGTAGAGGCGCCGGACCTGGTCGGCGGCGGCGCGGTACTGCCCGTGGCGGAGCATGTCGTCGGCGACGGACGCAAGGCGGGAGGAGTGAGCGTCGCGTCGGGGAACGAGGCGCGCCGCACCCCGGCGTTCCAGCAACGCCACGTTGAGGTCCTGCTCGGGCTGCAGTGGGATGCCCAGCACCGGTGTGCCGGCCGCCATCGCGGTCTGCACGCTGCCCTGGCCGCCCGCCGTGATCGCCAGGTCCACCCGCGGCATCACCAGGTGGCTGGGCAGGGTTCCGGCGACCATGACCCGCTCGCCGGCGAGGTCGGAAAGGGCGTGCACCGTGGCCGAGACCAGCACCCGCACCTCGAGCGCGGCCAGTGAGGCGACCACGGCGCGAATGATGCGCGGCGAGGTCGACGTGATCGCGACGTAGACGATCGGACCTGGCCGGTCGAGGAACTCTTCCACCGCTTCAGGCAGGGGGATGTCGAGTCGCGCGTAGAGGGGACCGGTGTAGCGCAGCCGGGTGCCGGGCCGGTACGCACGCCGGCCGGCCGGACGCCAGGACGACATCTCGGCGGCCGGGATCCCGAGGACCTCGGGTACCTCCGTCACCATCGCCAGGTCGCCCAGCACCAGGGCGGAAAGGCTCGGCACCGGCTCGATGCCGAGTTCGGCGGCAACCCGGTTGAAGCCCCCGCAGTAGAAACGGGTCCGCGGAAGCGCGGCGTTGGCCAGCCATCGCAACACCCGCTCCGGCAGCGCGCGCAGGATCGGCCACGGGGGTTGGCTCGGTGCGGGCACCAGGCCGTGCTCGTACACGGGTGGAACCCAACTGCCGTGGTCGGTCAAGACCGTCACGCCGGCCAGCCGGCTCGACAGCATCGTGGTCAGCAGGAAACCGGTGACGCCGACGGTGATCCGGTGGGCCCTGAAGTACTCGGCCTCCGCGGCCACGTAGGAACGGATCTCCTCGTCGGTGTACATGCTCTGCCCGACGTGACCCATCCCTACCGCGGCGCGGACGAACGCGGCGCTGCGGCGCGCGTCCATGGGTGGTCCGACGATGTCGTAGTCGACGCCGGCGGCCCTGAGCAGGGCCTCGTGCGTACCGCCGTGGGTGGCGACTCGAACCGGGATGCCCCGTTGCCGCAGCGCGCGGTGGATCTCGAGCATCCGGGTGGTCTCGGACAGGTAGGCGCACTGGGGAAGCAGGCAGATCACGGCGCCTCCTGTGTTTCACGCAATATATTGAGTTCTAGTACGGTAATATATTGCACATGTCCTCTGTCAAGACCTCGCCGTTCGGCATCGGCACCGGATCCGCGCTCGCATTGCCGGTGCGGGCGTTTCGGACCGTGCTGGTCCTCGCGCAGCGGCTGCGATACCTGATGGATGAACGCATGCGGGCCGACGGGTTGACCACCCAGCAGGCGGCGCTGCTTACCGCCGTGATCGCACTCGGCCGGCCCTCGGTGAGCGAGGCCGCCGCCGCGCTGGGCACGACGCATCAGAACGTCGCCCAGTTGGTGACCGCGCTTCAACGCAAGGACTTCCTGCGGGTCGAGCCGGATCCGGGGGATCGGCGCCGGCGGCTGCTCGTGGCCACGGAGGCGAACGACAGCTACTGGCGATCGCGAGACGACTCGGACCTGGACGCCCTGCGCGCGTGGTTCTCCGCATTGTCAACCGCGGAGATCGCCGTGCTGTGCGAGATGGCCGACCGCCTGCTGGCACACCTCGACGCGCCGTCTCCGGCGTCGGGACGAAGTGGACGAGGCTGACGATCGCCACCACCGCACCAGGATGGCAGCGTGCAGCATCGCTCACTCGGCGGTCGTCTGGGCAGCGGCGAACTGGCTGTTGTAGAGATCGAAGTACGCGCCCCGCCCGGCGAGAAGCTCGGTGTGGGTGCCCTGTTCGACGATCGCACCGGACTCCATGACCAGGATCAGGTCGGCGTCGCGAATGGTGGAGAGCCGGTGGGCGATGACGAAGCTCGTCCGGTCGCTGCGTAGTGCCGCCATCGCGTGCTGAACCAGCACCTCGGTGCGAGTGTCGACCGAACTCGTCGCCTCGTCGAGGATCAGCAGTGGCGGATCGGCGACGAATGCCCGGGCGATGGTGATCAGCTGCTTCTCGCCTGCGCTGAGGTTGTCGCCTTCCTCGTCGATGACGGTGTCGTAGCCGTCGGGTAGCGAGTGGACGAAGCGGTCGACGTATGTGGCCTCGGCGGCGCGCCGGATCTGCTGGTCGGTCGCGTCGAGGTTGCCATAGGCGATGTTGTCGCGGATCGTCCCGCCGAGCAGCCAGCTGTCCTGGAGCACCATTCCGACCTGTGAGCGGAGGTCGTCGCGACGCATCAGTGCGATGTCATGGCCGTCGAGCGTGATGCGGCCGGCGTCAAGCTCATAGAACCTCATGATCAGGTTGACCAGCGTTGTCTTGCCCGCTCCGGTGTGGCCGACGATGGCCACCGTCGTGCCCGGCTCGGCGACCAGCGAGAGGTCCTCGATCAGCGGTGCGTCGGGGTCGTAGCTGAACGCGACGTGTTGGAACTCGACTCGGCCTTGCGGCTGCCGAGCGTGCACGGGCTCGGCCGCGTCGGGAACCTGATCGGCCTCGTCGAGCAGCTCGAACACCCGCTCGGCCGACGCGACGCCGGACTGCAGGAGGTTCGCCATGGACGCCAGCTGGGTCAGCGGCTGGGTGAACTGCTGGGAGTACTGGATGAAGGCCTGAACCGCCCCCAGGCTCATCGAGCCCGAGGCGACCCGCAGCCCGCCGACGACCGCGATGGCCACGTAGTTGAGGCTGCCGAGGAACATCATCACCGGCCGGATCATGCCGGAGACGAACTGCGCGCCGAAGCTGGCCTGGTAGAGCTCCTCGTTCTTGGCCTGGACCGTGCGCTCCACGTCGTCGTGACGGCCGAACACCTTGACGATCTCGTGACCGGTGTAGGCCTCCTCCACCTGGGCGTTGAGCTCACCGGTGTGCCGCCACTGGTCGACGAAGTGCTTCTGCGACCGTCGGGCGATGAGGGCGGTGAGGACCACCGACAGGGGGACGGTGACCAGGGCGATCAGGGCCAGCAGCGGGGAGAGCCAGACCATCATCGCCAGCACACCGATGACGGTGAGCAGCGACTGGAGCAGCTGACTCAGCGTCTGGGTCATGGTCTGCGAGACGTTGTCGATGTCGTTTGTCACGCGGCTCAGCACGTCGCCCCGCGCGCTGTGGTCGACGTGCGAGAGCGGAAGGCGGTTCAGCTTGTCCTCGACGTCCGCCCGCAGGCGGTACATGGTCCGCTGCACGACGCCGGCCAGCAGGTAGCCCTGGGCCCAGGAGAACAGCGACGCCCCCACGTAGAGGGCAAGCGCCCCGAGCAGCACCCAGCTCAGGGCGGCGAAATCGACGCCCCGACCGGGTGTGACGTCCATGCCGGACACCATGTCGGCGAGGGTGTCGTCGCCAGCCGCTCGCAGGCCGTCGACGGCCTGCTGCTGGGTGGTGCCGGCGGGCAGTTGCCGTCCGATGAAGCCCGAGAAGATCAGGTCGGTGGCGTGGCCGAGGACCCTGGGGCCGAGCACGTTGAGCACGATGCTGGTGATGGTCAGCCCGACCACCAGCAGAACGCCGTTTCGCTCCGGCCGCAGCCGACCGAGGAGCCGCTTCGCTGACGGCCCGAAGTTCAGGGCCTTCCGCGGCGGGCCGGTCAGGCCTCCGAACGGGCCACCGGCGCGGCCGGCGGGCAGCGGAGCGCTGGGTCGGGCCGGCGCGACTGTCCTGGACGTGCTCACGCCGCCTCATCGGTGGACATCTGGGAGTCGACGATCTCGGCGTACGTCGGACACGTCGCAACCAGGTCGGCGTGCGTGCCCAGGCCCACGACGGCACCGTCCTCGAGGACGACGATCTGGTCGGCGTCGGCGATCGTGGACACGCGTTGGGCGACGATGAGGACGACCGCTGCGGCGGTGTGCGGACGGAGCGCGGCCCGCAGCCGCGCGTCCGTGGCCAGGTCGAGCGCCGAGAACGAGTCGTCGAAGAGGTAGAGGTCCGGCTGCCGGACGAGCGCTCGCG
This sequence comes from Jiangellaceae bacterium, assembly GCA_035253685.1. Classification (GTDB taxonomy): domain Bacteria; phylum Actinomycetota; class Actinomycetes; order Jiangellales; family Jiangellaceae; genus DASRTE01. The sequence continues at coordinate 7,177 of DATFBR010000062.1, read as the reverse complement.
CGATCGCGAGACGTTGTCGCTGCCCGCCCGAAAGGTTGGTACCGCCCTGGGCGACGGAGGCGTCCAGCCCGTCGGGCAGGGAAGCGACGAAGTCGCGGGCCTGGGCCGTCTCCAGCGCGGCCCGCAGCTCGTCGTCGCTGGCATCGGGCTTGCCGTACCGCAGGTTGCTCGCGACCGTACCGGAGAACAGGTACGGCTTCTGGGGCACCAACCCGATCAACTCCCGCACCTCGTCGGGCTCGGCATGGCGCACGTCGACTCCCCCCACCAGCACCGCGCCGGACGTGACGTCCATCAGGCGGGGGATCAGGTTGACCAGCGTGGTCTTGCCCGACCCGGTGCTGCCGATGATCGCGGTCGTCTGGCCGGGCTCGACGCGAAAGGAGACGTCGCGCAGGACGGGCTCCTGAGCCCCCGGGAAGATGAAGCCGGCGTTGCGGAACTCGAGCGTCGCCGGGCGGGTCGGCTCGGCGGCGGGAGCGGCGGGAGGGCGGACGGACGGCTCGGTGTCGAGCACGTCGATGATCCGCTCGGCCCCCACAGCCGCGCGCGGCACCATGACGACCATGAACGTGGCCATCATCACCGACATCAGGATCTGCATGAGGTACTGCAGGAACGCGGTCAGCGCGCCGATTTCCATGGCACCGCTGTCGACCCGGTGCCCGCCGAACCACAGCACAGCTACGCTGGAAGTGTTGAAGATCAACATGACGTACGGGAACATCACGGCCATCAGCCGACCGACGCGCAACGACGTGTCGGTCAACTCGGCGTTGGCGGCACCGAAGCGGGCCGCCTCGTAACGCTCGCGGACGAACGCACGGACCACGCGGATGCCGCTGATCTGCTCACGCAGGACGCGGTTCACCACGTCGATGCGGGTCTGCACCAGCCGGAACTGCGGCACCATCGCCCTGACGACGAGCAGGATGCCTGTGAGCAGCACGGGCACCGACACGACCATGAGCCAGGACAGCCCGACGTCCTGGCGCAATGCCATGATCACTCCGCCGACCATCATGATCGGCGCCATGACCATCATCGTGGTCGTGACCATGACCAGCATCTGCACCTGCTGGACGTCGTTGGTGTTGCGGGTGATCAGTGACGGCGCGCCGAACCGGCCGACCTCGCGGGTGGAGAACCGGCCCGCGGTGCCGAAGACGGCGGCGCGCACGTCGCGGCCGAACGCCATGGAGGCCTTCGCACCGAAGTACACGGCAGAGACCGTGCCGACGATCTGCACGAGGCTGACGACGAGCATCGTCGCTCCCGTCGACAGGATGTGACCGGTGTCGCCCCGGGCGATGCCGTTGTCGATGATGTCGGCGTTCAGGCTGGGCAGGTACAGGGAGGCGAGCGTGCCGACGAGTTGCAGCGCCACGACGGCGGCGAGCCATCGGCGGTAGGGGCGCAGGTAGGTCCGCAGCAGGCGGATCAGCATGGTCGGGCTCCGGAGGTCGTCAGTTCCAGAGTGTCGCATCCGCACGGCGATCTTCGCGGCCACCCGGCGAGCGTCCGGGCGCGCCGCGACCGGGATGATCGAGACCGCCGATCACCTCGACGGGCTAACCTCGGCGGGGTGAGCGAGGACGGAGCTTTGTTCGAGGTCAGCGACAGGCCGATCACTCCGCCGGGTTCGCTCGCAGGCGCCGACGCCGTCCACAAGGGTGCGCCGTTGGCGGTCCGAATGCGGCCGCGGACGCTCGACGAGATCGTCGGCCAGGACCAGTTGCTCGGCGAGGGCGCCCCGCTGCGTCAACTGGTCGAGAACGACCAGCCGATGGCTCTGGTTCTGTGGGGGCCGCCCGGAAGCGGCAAGACCACGATCGCCTACGTCGTCAGCCGCGCCACCCAGCGTCACTTCGTCGAACTCTCCGCCGTCACCGCAGGCGTGAAGGACGTCCGGGCCGTGATCGACGCGGCGCGGACGGCGTTGGTCCGCACCGACACCGGAACGGTGTTGTTCGTCGACGAGGTGCACCGGTTCTCCAAGACCCAGCAGGATGCGCTGCTCCCCGGCGTCGAGAACCGGTGGGTCTCGCTGGTGGCCGCGACGACGGAGAACCCGTTCTTCGCACTGACCGGGCCGCTGCTGTCCCGCTCGCTGCTGCTGAGCCTCGAGGCCCTGGGTGAGGCCGAGGTCGGCCTGGTGGTCGACCGGGCGCTGGCGGACGAGCGCGGCCTCGCCGGCGCGGTCACCCTCGACAACGACGCGAAGGAACACCTGGTCCGGCTCGCCGGAGGGGACGCACGCAGGGTGCTGACCTACCTGGAGGCCGCGGCCGGCGCCGTCGTCGGTGACGACGACCCACGCATCGACCTGCCGACGGCCGAGGCTGCCGTGGACCGGGCCGCCGTGCGCTACGACCGTGCCGGCGACCAGCACTACGACGTCACCAGCGCGCTGATCAAGTCGATCCGCGGCAGCGACGTCGACGCGGCGCTGCACTACCTCGCGCGAATGGCCGAGGCCGGCGAGGATCCCCGTTTCCTCGCCCGGCGACTGGTGATCCTCGCCAGCGAGGACATCGGGCTGGCCGACCCTTCCGCGCTGCAGACCGCCGTGGCGGCGGCACAGGCGGTGCAGCTGATCGGCTGGCCGGAGGCACAGATCACGCTGGAGCAGGCCGTGATCGCCCTGGCACTGGCGCCGAAGTCGAACAGTGTGGTGAAGGCGATCGGTGCGGCACTCGGCGACGTCCGCGCCGGCCTGGTCGGCAGCGTGCCGCCGCAGCTGCGCGACGCCCACTACGGCGGCGCGCGGAAGCTCGGCCACGGTACGGGCTACGCCTATGCCCACGACGATCCGCGCGGCGTCGTCGAGCAGCAGTACGCGCCGGACGCGGTGGCGGACAAGGTGTACTACGAGCCCGGCACTCGCGGTGCCGAGCGTGACTACGCGGAGCGCTACGGGCGGCTGCGGAAGATCGTCCGTGGTGAGTGACCGCGGCCCGAATACCGCGATGGTCGGGAGCTGTCCGCAGGGTAGGGTCAGACCCTCCCGAGAGAACGGTCAGGAGAGGTTCCCACCATGTCCGCAGGCGAGATCGCCGGGCTCATAGCGGCCGTCGCGTTCGTTCTGCTCGTCGGCGTCCTCGCCGTCCCGATCCTCAAGCTCGGCAAGACGGTCGACGAGCTCACGCTGACGGTGCGCGACCTGCGCACAGAACACGTGGCCAAGACCAGCGTCACGGTCGACGAGACCAACGAGCTGCTCGCATCGACCAACGTGCAACTGCGGCGCGTCGACGCGATCACGTCCAACGCCCAAACCGTCACCGGCAACGCAGCGGCCATGTCCTCGTTGATCGCGGCCGTATTCGGCGGCCCGATGGTCCGCACGGCCGCGTTCACCTACGGCGTGCGACGTGCTCTCGCCCGTCGCAGGCAGCGGCTGGGGAGCCCGCGGTGAGGCGACTGTTCTGGGTCGCGCTCGGGGCGACCGCGGGGATCCTCGTCGCGCGGCGGTTGACCCGGGCGGCGAAGAAGCTGACCCCTGAGGGTGCTGCCGAACAGGTGTCCGGCAGCCTGGGTCGGCTTACGCAGGCCGTGCGGGAGTTCGCCGACGACGTCCGGGCCGGGATGGCCGAACGCGACGACGAGTTGCGTGAAGCGCTCGGCATCGGCGGCGACGGCGGACCGCCCGACGACATCGACGCCGCCACCGTGCGCGAGATGTTCCGTACGGAACCTCCGACCGGGCCCCAGTGATGGAGACCGCCGAGATCCGCCGGCGTTTCCTCGACTTCTTCGATCAGCGCGGGCACGCCGTTGTGCCCAGCACGTCGCTGGTCTCGTCGGACCCGACGCTGCTGTTCACGGTCGCCGGCATGGTGCCGTTCATCCCCTACCTCACCGGCCAGGAGACGCCGCCGTACCAGCGGGCGGCGAGTGTCCAGAAGTGCGTGCGCACCCTCGACATCGAGGAGGTCGGGAAGACCACCCGGCACGGCACGTTCTTCCAGATGTGCGGCAATTTCTCCTTCGGCGACTACTTCAAGGAGGGTGCCATCGCCTACGCCTGGGAGCTGGTCACCGGCTCCCAGGACGCCGGTGGGTACGGCTTCGAGCCCGACTCGATCTGGGCCACCGTCTACCACGACGACGACGAGGCCGCAGGGTTGTGGAAACGGATTGCCGGGCTGCCCGACGAGCGCATCCAGCGGCGCGGGACGAAGGACAACTACTGGCACACCGGGCAGCCCGGTCCGGCCGGCCCCTGCTCGGAGATCTACGTCGACCGGGGCCCGGAGCACGGCAGTGAGGGCGGACCGGTGGCGGACGAGGACCGCTACCTGGAGATCTGGAACCTGGTGTTCATGCAGGAGTCGATCGACTCGGTCCGGAGCAAGGAGGATTTCCGGGTCGTCGCCGAACTGCCGAAGAAGAACATCGACACCGGCATGGGCCTGGAGCGTGTGGCGTACCTGCTCCAGGGCGTCGACAACCTCTACGAGATCGACGAGGTCTACCCGGTGCTGGCGCGCGCGGCGGAGCTCGCCGGGACCCGCTACGGCGCCGACCACGATGACGACGTCCGGCTGCGCGTCGTGGCCGATCACGTCCGCAGCGCGCTGATGCTCATCGGAGACGGGGTGACGCCGTCGAACGAGGCCCGCGGCTACGTCGTGCGCCGGCTGCTGCGACGCAGCGTGCGCATGATGCGACTGCTCGGCGTCGACAACCTCGTCCTGCCCGAGCTCCTGCCGGTGAGCGTGGCCGCCATGCGTGCGTCGTATCCGGAGTTGGAGCGCGAATTCGACCGCATCCAGGCGGCGGCCTACGGCGAGGAGGAGGCGTTCCGGGCGACGTTGCGGAGCGGGACGCAGATCTTCGACCTGGCCGCGGCGGAGACGCAGGAGGCCGGCAGCCAGACGCTGGCGGGTGAGACGGCCTTCCGTCTGCACGACACGTTCGGCTTCCCCATCGACCTCACCCTGGAGATGGCTGCCGAACAGGGCCTGTCGGTCGACGAGGACGAGTTCCGGCGGCTCATGCAGGAGCAGCGCGATCGGGCCAAGGCCGATGCGCGGGCGAAGAAGACCGGCCAGGTCGACCTGTCCGTTTATCGCGCCGTTGCCGACGGCCTCGACGCGCCGGTCGACTTCACCGGGTACGACGAGGTCTCCGGCGAGGCGACAGTCCACGGACTGGTCGTGGGCGGCGCGGCGGTCCCCGCCGCCCGCGCGGGCGACGACGTCGAGGTCGTGCTCGACCGGACGCCGTTCTACGCCGAGGGCGGCGGTCAGCTCGCCGACGAAGGTGTCATCGAGGTGGCCGACGGTGGCCGGATCGAGGTTCTCGACGTCCAGTCACCGCTGGCCGGGCTGATCGTGCACCGGGCACGCGTGGTCTCGGGCGAGGTCACGGTCGGCGCCGACGTCGTCTGTGTGGTCGACGTCGAGCGCAGGCGCTCGATCTCTCGGTCGCACACGGCGACACACATGGTGCACAAGGCCTTCCGTGAGGCGCTCGGCGAGACGGCCACCCAGGCGGGGTCGGAGAACTCGCCCGGCCGGTTCCGGTTCGACTTCGCAGCGTCCGGCGCGGTGCCCCGCAGTGTGCTCGCCGACGTCGAGGCAAGGGTCAACGACGTGCTCATCGCCGACCTCGAGGTTCACGCCGAGATCATGAGCCAGGAGCAGGCCGTGGCGGCCGGCGCAATGGCGCTGTTCGGCGAGAAGTACGGCGACCGGGTCCGGGTCGTCTCGGTCGGGGAGTGGGCACGTGAGCTCTGCGGTGGTACGCACGCGCGCCGCTCCGGGCAGCTCGGCGTGGTCAAGCTGCTGGGAGAGTCGTCGATCGGGCAGGGTGTCCGCCGGGTGGAGGCCCTGGTCGGCGCCGACGCCTACCGGTTCCTCGCGCGTGAGCACATCCTCGTCGCGCAGCTCACCGAGGCGCTCAAGGTTCGTCCCGAGGAACTACCCGAACGCGTCGCATCGATCGTCGAGCAGCTTCGCGATGCCAACCGGGAGATCGAGCGGCTTCGCCAGGGCCGCCTGCTGGCTGCCGCTCCCGCGCTGGCGCAACAGGCCCACGACGTGTTCGGCGTCTCCTACGTCGGTCATCACGCCTCTGACGGCGGCGGTGCCGACGACCTGCGCCGGCTGGCCCTGCGGGTGCGCGACAGCCTGCCCGGCGACCGGCCGGCGGTCGTCGCCGTCGCCGGGGTGGCCGGCGAACGGCCGCTGGTGGTGGTCGCGGTCAACGAGCGGGGCCGCGAGTGGAACCTGCGCGCGGGAGCCCTGGTCCGCGACGCAGCCCAGGTCCTCGGCGGCGGTGGCGGCGGGAAGGACGACGTGGCCCAGGGGGGCGGCGCCGACGCCAGCAAGATCGACGACGCGTTGAAGCGCATCGAGCACGTCGTCGGCGAGATCGTCACAGGCGGCTCCTGAGCGTGCGCCGCGGAGTCCGTATCGGCGTCGACGTGGGCAGTGTGCGAGTCGGGGTGGCCAGTTGCGATCCGGACGGCATGCTGGCGACCCCGGTCGAGACCATCCCTCGCGACCCTGGCGGGGCCGACCTGGGCAGGATCGCGGGGCTGACGGCCGACCGCGATGCCATCGAGGTGGTCGTCGGGTTGCCCCGGACGCTGGCCGGGTCTGAGGGGCGGGCCGCCGAGGCGGTCCGGGCATACGCGGGCTCGCTGGCCGCCCGTGTGGCACCATGCCCGGTGAGGCTGGTCGACGAGCGGTTGTCGACCGTGGCTGCGACCCGTGGCCTGCAGGCAGGCGGCGTTTCTGCCCGCAGGGCTCGGGGTACGGTCGACCAAGCCGCCGCTGTGGTCATCCTCCAGGCCGCGCTCGACGCCGAGCGCGGCAGCGGCCGGCCTCCCGGCGAGATCGTGCAGGTGGGTAGATGAGCCGCATCGGGCTGACGATGGACGACGGCCCGCGCACCCGCAGTCATCGGCGCCGCAAACGCCGCCGACGCCGTCGCCGCAGGATGGTCTCGCTGCTGGCGGTGGTCGTCTCGGTGGCCGTCGTCGGCGGGCTCGTTGCGGTCGTCCTCTTCGGTGGGCGCGCCGTGTTCGGCGGCATGTTCGACGGGCTGTTCGCTCCCGCCGCCGACTACCCGGGGCCGGGTTCCGGCGAGGTGTCGGTCATCATCGAGCCCGGTGCGTCACTGCGGGAAATTGGCGCCACGCTGGCTGACGCGGACGTTGTCGCGA
>DATFBR010000061.1:0-5350 GCA_035253685.1 Jiangellaceae bacterium | reverse complement strand
CGGGGCCGACGGTCGGGTGTCGGGTGCGGTCACGTCGGCCGGGGACGAGCTCGAGGCCGACGCGGTGGTCGTGGGCGTCGGGATCCGGCCGGCGATCGAGCTTGCCGAGGACGCGGGCCTGGCCATCGACGACGGCGTCGCGGTCGACGCCGCCCTGCGAACGTCTGCCGCGGATGTGTACGCCGCGGGTGACGTGGCTGCGGTCGACCACCCGCTGCTCGGCATGCGGGTACGCGTCGAGCACTGGGCCAACGCGCTCAACGGAGGACCAGCGGCGGCGCGGTCGATGCTGGGCCAGGACGTCTCCTACGACGACCTGCCGTTTTTCTTCACCGACCAGTACGACCTGGGCATGGAGTACGTCGGCCACGCACCGCCGGGTTCCTACGAGCACGTGGTCGTCCGAGGCGATCTCAGCGCGCGGGAGTTCCAGGCGTTCTGGCTCCGCGAGAGCCGGCCGATCGCCGCCATGCACGTCAACCTGTGGGACGAGGGCATCGACCCGTTGAAGGCGCTGGTCGCGTCCGGCCGAGCCCTCGACGCCGACCGGCTGGCGAATCCGGAGATCCCCCTGGACGAGGTGTGACGCGCTCGGGGCTCTCGAGGCTCTACCCGGGTGGCACACCGACGTGCTCCACATGGCACACCGCAATGGTGGCGCGGCGCCCGAATCGCCCGGTTTGTGGCGCACGTCGGTGTGCCATGCCGCGGCGGTGTGCCAACCCCTGTGGACGACGGCCATCGCCGGCCGGCGCGAACAGTCAGGCTTCCGATCGTGCAACCAGGCCCGCTGGTGTTCGGCCTCGACGAGGCGGCGCAGTCCGGTCTCAGCGCCGCGGCCGTCCGGCACGGGCTGCGGACCGGGCGCTTCGTGCGGCTTCGTCGAGGCCTGTTCTGCGACGCGACGTTGTGGCAGCGAACCGGCGCCTCGCCCATGGCCAGGCGCGTGCTGGAGACCCGGGCCGCGTGGCTCGCCATCGGTCGGCGTGGTTGGGCTAGCCACTACACGGCCGCTCTATTGCACGGGCTGCCGGTTCCGTACGGGCAGCCGGCCGCCGTGACCATCTCGCGGACGAACCGCGCTGACGGGCGGCACTGCTTGCCCGGCCTCGTCCTCCGCACCGCGACCGTCGACCCGGTCGACATCGTGACCGACTGGGGTATGCCCATAGCGAGCGCGGCCCGTACGTCGTTGGACCTTGCGCGCGTCCACGGGTTCGCGCCTGCCCTGGTGGTGGCCGACGCCGCTCTTGCCCGTGGCGCGGCGATGTCGGCCGAACTCGATCGCATAGCCACGTCGATGGCGGGATGGAAGGGCGCAGTCGATGCACGACTCGTCGCCCGCCATGCCTCCGGACGCAGGGAGTCGCCGAACGAGTCGTGGTCGTTCGCCGTGTTCGTCGACCGGAAACTACCGCTCCCCGCGTGCAACGAGTGGGTCATCGGAGAAGGTCGTGGAGGAGTGAGATCCGACTTCGTGTGGAAGCCGCACCGCATGGTCGGCGAGGCCGATGGCCGCGTGAAGTACACCGACCCGCACGGTGACCCCGAGATCGTCCTCGCTGACGAGAAGGCCCGACAGCTGCGGATCGAAGAGCTCGGTTTCGTGGTCGTGCGGTGGACGGGTACGGAGATCCAGCATCACCCGACCGCGTCATCGACCGGATCGTCCGCCAGTCGGCGATCGCGCACGCCATGTTCGGAGTGCCTCTGCTCGTGCCCGGACGGCCGTGACCGATCCGGTACCGGTGCGAGTCCTCCCGCCGCGGACCTGCACACAGCACACCGAACGGTGGCGCCTGGCACACCGGAGTGGTGTCGGCGTGCTCGAGTCGTCCGGATCGCACAGCGGGTCGCTGCGCCATGCGGATGGCGCTTCCGGGCGGTCGTAGACTCCGTGCGTGCCGGGACGGATCCGCGACGCGGACATCGCAGCGGTCCGTGAGCGGGCCCGCATCGAGCAGATCGTGGCCGAGTACGTGTCGCTGCGAAATGCCGGCGGCGGCTCGTTGAAGGGCCTGTGCCCGTTCCACGACGAGAAGTCGCCGTCGTTCCACATCACGCCCGCCCGTGGCATGTTCTTCTGCTTCGGCTGTCACGAGGGCGGCGACGTCATCTCGTTCGTCCAGAAGATCGACCAGCTGTCGTTCACCGAGGCGGTCGAGCGCCTGGCGGACAAGGTCGGCCTGCAACTGCGGTACGAGGAGGCCCGCGCCGGTAGCGCCCCGCAGACGCATCGCGAGCAGCGCACGCGCCTGGTCGAGGCGCACCGGGCGGCGGCGCTGTACTACGCCGGCCAGCTGGCCGAGTCACCGGAGGCCGTGCCGGGACGCCGGTTCCTCGACGAGCGGGGCTTCGATCGCGATGCGGCCGGCCGCTTCGGTGTCGGGTACGCACCGCGCGGAGGCGACCTCTTGCGCAAGCACCTGCGCCAGCAGGGCTTCACCGACGAGGAATTGGTCGGCTCCGGTCTGGTGGCCCAGGGACGTGGCGCGCCCTACGACCGGTTCAGGGGCCGGCTGGTTTGGCCGATCCACGACCTGCTCGGCGACGTCGTCGGGTTCGGCGCCCGCCGGCTCTACGACGACGACCGCATCGAGGCCAAGTACCTCAACACTCCGGAGACGCCGATCTACAAGAAGAGTCAGGTCCTCTACGGCGTCGACCTGGCCAAGAAGGAGATCGCCCGGCGTTCGCAGGCCGTCGTCGTCGAGGGCTACACCGACGTCATGGCTTGCCACCTCGCCGGCGTCGAGACCGCGGTCGCCACCTGCGGTACCTCGTTCGGCGAGGACCACGCCCGCGTCCTGCGTCGGTTGCTCCGCGACCAGGACGAGTTCCGGGGCGAGATCATCTTCACCTTCGACGGCGACGCGGCCGGTCAAAGGGCGGCAATGCGCGCGTTCGAGGGCGACCAGCGTTTCGTCGGGCAGACCTTTGTCGCCATCGAACCCGGCGGTCTCGATCCGTGTGAGCTGCGGCAGCGCTCCGGCGACGTCGCGGTACGCGAGCTGGTGGCACGCCGGCAGCCGTTGTTCCACTTCGCGATCCGCACCGTGCTGGCCGAGTTCGACCTCGACAGCCCGGAGGGCCGCACCCGTGCCCTCGACCGCACCATCCCGGTGGTGGCGCAGATCCGCGATCATGCGCTGCGCGACGAGTACGCCCGCAAGCTGTCCGGATGGGTGGGTGCGCCGGACGAGCTCGCAGTCGTCCGGCGGGTTCGCGCGCTGGCCGGAGCGCCGGACCGTGGGCGCCTCCGGGGCCCCGCACATCCGCCCGACCCGGGTCAACAGTCGCTCGGCATCCCCGTGCACGGCGACGTCGATCCGCAGACGCTGGGCCTCGAACGCGACGTCCTCCGGGTCGCGGTCCAGCGACCGGCCTTGGCCGGGCCGTCCTTCGACGACCTCGACCCGGAGGCCTTCCTCTCGCCTGCCTACCGAGCCTTGCGTGAAGCCGTCGCCAAGGCGGGCGGGTGTGCCACCCAGCCCGGCGGCCCGGCCTGGGCCGACGCGCTCGTGGCGGCCGCGTCCGACGATGCGACCCGTAATCTCGTGGCCGAACTTTCCGTCGAACCGGCGCCGACCGACGAGGCCGCACTGCCGCGTTATGTCGAATCCGTCGTGCTGCGGATGCACGAGGTGTGGGTCTCCCGGAAGCTGGTGACCCTCAAGGCCCGGCTCCAGCGCACGGACCCCTCGGAGCAGACCGGCGCCTACAACCGGCTCTTCGGCGAGCTCATGGCGCTGGAGAAGCAGCGTCGTGACCTGCGGGAGCGTGGGCTCGGGAACGGTGGCTGACGACCGCTGAGGACGAGCCTCTCCGGCCAACCCGCGCCGAAACCATGGCACGATCTGTTCTGTGCGACACACGCTCGCCGGCCGGCCGGAGACGTTGACGCAGGCGAAAATGCTCAAGACCCTGCGCGACGAGGGACCGCTGTCGCGGGTCGAGCTCGCCGACCGGCTCGGCGTGTCCCGGACCACCATGGCCAGCGAGGTCGCCCGGTTGGCCGAGCTCGGCCTCGCGGAGGGCGTCGGTCCGGCCGCCTCCCGCGGCGGGCGACGCTCGACGCTGGTCGACCTGTCCTCCGAGGTGCGCTTCGTCGGCATCGCGATCGGGGCGACGGCCATGTCGGTGGCGGTCACGGACGGCCGGCTCACGGTGCTCGGGCAGCGCTATGTCGACATGGAGGTCCGGCGCGGCCCGGAGCACGTGCTGGCCACGTCGTTGGAGCTGACCCGCAAGGTGCTCGCCGAGCAGGGCGTGGACCGCCCGTCCGGGGTGGGTATCGGCGTGCCCGGTCCGGTGGACTTCCACAGCGGAATGCCGGTCTCACCGCCGATCATGCCCGGCTGGGACGGGTATCCGGTGCGCGACACCATCGCCAGAGAGCTCGGGTGTCCGGCACTGCTCGACAACGACGTCAACGTGATGGCCCTCGGTGAGCAGCACTCGGGGGTCGCCAAGTCCGCCCGCGACTTCCTGTTCGTCAAGATCGGCACCGGTATCGGCTGCGGGATCGTCGTCGACGGGAAGCTCTACCGCGGGGTCGACGGGTGTGCGGGTGACATCGGCCACATCCGGGTGGAGGAGTTCGGGCCGACGTGTGCGTGCGGCAACACCGGCTGCCTGGAGGCGTTCTTCGGCGGGGCCGCACTCGCGCGCGACGCACAGGCAGCGGCGCGCAGTCACCGCTCACCGGTGCTGGCGGCGCTGCTCGCCGAGAAGGGCGAGCTGACCGCCGTCGACGTCGCCAGTGCCGTCGCTCAGGGCGACCCGCACGCCGTTCAGATGATCCGCGACGGCGGCCACCGGGTGGGCTGGGTGCTCGCCAGCCTGGTGTCCTTCTTCAACCCCGGCCTCATCGTCATCGGCGGCCGTGTTGCCCGGCTGGGGCATCCGCTGCTGGCCGAGATCCGGGGTGTCGTGTACCGGCGATCGCTGCCGCTGGCCACCGGCAACCTGCCCGTGGTACTCAGCGAGATGGGTGACGACGCCGGCGTCGTAGGTGCTGCGGCGTTGATCAGCGACGCGGTGTTCGCCGCCCAATAGGCAGCCGGAGGATCGGGCCATGCCAACGGTTGCCGGAGTGGACTCGTCGACCCAGGCCTGCAAGGTCGTCGTCTGCGATGCCGACACCGGAGCCGTGCTCCGGACCGGTCGGGCCCCGCATCCTGACGGCACCGAGGTGGATCCCCGGCAGTGGTGGTCGGCACTCCGGCGAGCGGCCGACGGCGTCGTCGACGGCGTGGCGGCGATCTCGGTGGCAGCTCAGCAACACGGCCTGGTGGCCATGGACGAGTCCGGCGAGGTGGTTCGACCGGCGCTGCTGTGGAACGACACG
>DATFBR010000060.1:0-28567 GCA_035253685.1 Jiangellaceae bacterium | reverse complement strand
GTCGCCCTCGCCGACGCCAGCCGGCGGTCGCCCGAACTGCGCCTCGGGGCCTCCCCCCGGGCCACCCTGTACCTCGTGCGGGCGGCGAAGGCGTGGGCGGCTCTGCACGACCGTGAGTACGTGCTTCCCGACGACGTCCAGCAACTCGCCGAGGCTGTGTTCGCCCACCGCCTGCTGCCGACCGCCGAGGCGCAGATCGGCCGCCGGGACGCGACCCAGGTCGTCGCCGACCTGTTGACCCGGGTGCCCCAGCCCGAGGCCATCTCGCAGCAGCCCGGAACGGTGGCACGGTGACCTGTGCGTAAAGCGCTGTCCGGCCTTACCCGGCGCGGGCGCATGTTCGCCGCCGCTGGCGGTATCGCCGCGCTGGCGGCGATCGGCGTGGGGCAGCGTGATCTGCTCCGGGTGGGCATCCTGTTGCTCGCGCTCCCGCTGGTCAGTCTGCTCGTCGCTCTGCGCAGCAGGGTTCGGCTGGCCGCGTCGCGCATCGTCGAGCCGCCCCGGACCCCGGTGCACTCACCGGCCATCGTGCGGCTGACGCTGCAGAACCTCGCCCGCATCCCCACCGGCGTGCTGCTGGTCGAGGACACCGTCCCGTACGCGCTGGGCACGCGACCACGGTTCGTCCTCGACCACGTGTGGTCGAGGTTCCGCCGCGAGGTCACCTACGACGTCCGGTCCGAGTTGCGCGGACGCTACACGCTCGGCCCGCTCACCGTGCGGCTCACGGACCCGTTCGGCCTGGTCGAGCTCCGCCGAGCCTTCAGCGAGACCGCCACCCTGACCGTGACGCCCACCGTGATCCCGCTGCCGCCGGTGCGCCTGATCGGGGAGTGGAGCGGCAGTGGCGAGAGCCGGCCGCGATCGGTCGCCAGCCCCGGCGAGGAGGACGCCACGATCCGCGCCTACCGGCACGGCGACGACATGCGCAGGGTGCACTGGCGGGCCACCGCCCATCACCGCGAGCTCATGGTCCGCCGGGAGGAGCAGCCGTGGCAGAGCAGGGCGACGCTGCTGCTCGACACGCGGACCCCCGGACACACCGGCCATCCCCCCGACTCCTCGCTGGAGTGGGCGGTCGTCGCAGCCGCGTCGATCGGCGTGCATCTGGCCGACCGCGGATACGCGGTCCGGCTGGTCACCGACGAGGGAGGTGCGGTCAGTGCGTCGTGGCACGACCCGGGCGGCGGGCCGGCGGGGGCGGAGGCTCCACTGCTCGACGCTCTGGCAGTCGTGAGGTCTTCGCGGGACGCGTCGGTCGGCCGGTGGCCGGACCTGCTCCGCGGGGCCGGCTCCGCAACCGGGCTGCTCGTCGGTGTGCTCGGGCGCCTGCACCCCCGGGAGGCGGCACTGGTCGCGAAGCTGCGCCAGGGGTCGACGGCGGCGCTGGCGATCCTGCTCGATGCCGCGTCCTGGACCCCCGTGTCGCGCAGCGTCGAACAGCAGGAGCGCCAGCGGCTCGCCGAAACGGCCGAGGTGCTGCGGCGGGCGGGCTGGGGTGTGGTCACGGCATCGCGCGGCGACGCACTTCCCGCAGTCTGGGAGCGGCTCGGGGCCAACCGCGCCGTCTACCGCCTCCCCCACGCCGCATCGGATGGGTCCGAGGACTCCGCGGCCTCCGCGGCGGGCGCGCTCGGCGGTGTGGCATGACCGGGCGGACGCGGATGACCATCGTCGCCGCAGTGGCGTCGATGCTGACGATGCTGACGCTGGCGCCGGTCACGGAGGACCACGCCTGGACGGTACCCGCCGCGTTCGGCATCGCCCTTGTGGCCGCCACCGGCCTGGGGCTGCGGCGCGTGCGAGTGCCGTTGCCGCTCGTCCTGGTCGGGCAACTGGGCGTCCTCGTGCTCTGGCTCGGCGTGATCGTGGCCGGTGACGTCGCATGGTTCGGTGTCGTCCCGACGCCGTCGTGGGCGACGCGCCTGCTCACGGTCTTCACCGACGGCCTGGACGCCGTCGTCCAGTACGCGGCGCCCGCACCGGTCACGCGGGGGATACTCCTGCTGCTGGTCGGTGGCTCCGGCCTGGTCGCGATCGTCGTCGACTTGTTCGCGGTGGGCCTCCGCCGGGTCCCGCTCACCGGCATCGCGATGGCGTCGGTCTATGCGCTGGCTGCCGCGGTCGTTCCCGGCGGTTTGTCCTGGATCTGGTTCCTGCCGCCCGCGATCGCGTACCTCGGCCTGCTGGTGGCCGAGGGCCGCACCCGCGTGGTTCGGTGGGGGCGATCGGCGGGTCCGTCGGCGACGCACTCAGGCATACCCGAGACCGACTCGCTCGCGCGCAACGGCCGGCGCGTCGGCGCGGTCGCCATCACCGCGGCTGTCGTCCTGCCCGCAGTGCTGCCCGGCCTGACCGAGGGCATCTTCGGTCGGGGCGGCGGCTCCGGCGACGGCGCCGGGCGCACCATCCACACCGACAACCCCATCGTGGAGCTGCAGGGAGACCTGACCCTTCCGGATAACGTCCCCATCCTGCGCTATCGCACCGATGCCGACGTCCCCGAGTACATCCGCCGGGCCACCCTCGACGTGTTTGACGGCGACCAGTGGCGGATCTCCAGCCGCCCCGTGGACGAGACGCAACGCGTCGGTGGTGGGATGCCCCCGCCGCCCGGGCTCGCAGTCAGCGGCGAGGAGCCGGTCGAGGAGTACGACATCGAGGTCAGCGACGAGTACGACTCCCGGTGGCTGCCCCTTCCCTACCCTGCCCGGCGCATCGCCATCGACGGCGACTGGCGCTACGACATCGGTAGCCTCGACGTGGTGGGCGGCGAGCGTGACGCCGGCGGAGCCGCCTACGTGGTGGACCGGATCGACGTCGAGCTCGACGCCGCCGATCTTCGCACGGCAGGCCTGCCGCCGGAGGAGCTCGATAACATGCTCGAGCTCCCCGACGACCTCCCGGACGATGTCCAGGTCCTGGCCGCCGACGTCACCGCGGAGGCCACGACGGCCTTCGACCGCGCGGCGGCGCTGCAGGAGTTCTTCCGCCGCAGCGGCGATTTCGACTACACGCTCGAGACCGAGCCGGGCACGTCGTCCTCGGACCTGGTCAACTTCCTCGAGAACCGGCAGGGGTATTGCGAGCAGTTCGCAGCCGCCATGGCCGTGATGGCCCGCACGGTGGGCATTCCGGCCCGGGTGGCCGTCGGGTTCACGCCGGGCACGGTGCAGGACGATGGGAGTTGGGTCGTCGGCACCCACGACTCCCACGCCTGGCCGGAGCTGTACTTCCAGGGCACCGGATGGGTGCGCTTCGAACCGACGCCGGGGAGCCGCACCGGCAGTGCTCCGACCTGGACCGTGCCGCCCTCTGCGGGCGATGAGGATGACTCGACGTCATCGGTGCCCCAGGGCGATATCCCCGAAGGGGGCGCACTGCCGCCTGGTGCCCTCGATCCCGACATCGGGGAAGGCGGTGCCGGCGGCGGATCGTCGCGGACCCAGACGTTGATCGCCGTGGCCATCGCCGCCGTGGCGGCGGCCGGCGTCTTCGCGCTCCCGACCCTGGTGGCCAAGGTGCGCCGCCGACTGCGGTGGCGGCGCGCAGGTTCCGATCCGGTGCGCGCGGCCGAGGCGGCCTGGTCGGACCTCCGCGACACGGTCCGCGACGCCGGTCTGGAGTGGAACGAGGCGGCCACGCCGCGGGCGACCGGGCGTCGCGTGGCCAACGCCGCTCACCTCGACCAGGACTCGCGCGACCTGGTCACCCACCTGGTCACCACCACCGAGCGGGCGAGGTACTCGGCCACGCCGGCCGACCCGACCGGCCTGCGCGAAGACTCCGCCATGCTCCGGCGAACGATCATGCGCTCCAGGTCGTTGATCGAGCGCATAGGGGCAATGATCTGGCCGGCGGCGACGCGCGACCTGGTGGTCAGCTCGGCCGGTCGTGTCGCCGACGGCCTCGACTGGACCGACTCGGTCGGCGAACGGATGCGTCAGCGGGCCGGGCGTTTGGTACCGGGCCGCCGCTGACCATCCTGACGGCTACCGGCCGGGACCGCGCTCACGGCGGCGGCGCCAGCGTTCCTCCATGCGCTCCATGAAGCCGCGGCGTGCAGCCGCGGAGGACCGGCCGGACTTGCGGGCCGGGCCGGCCGACGCATCGGTGCCGGCCTCGAACGTGCCGATCTCGCCTTCGGACGGTACCCGCCGCCACGAGATGACCGCGTACCAGGCAGACACGAGCATGACGACGAATCCGCCGACGCCCAGCGGGATCACCCCGGTGACCGCACCGGTCATGAGCACGACGATTCCCAGCAGGAACACGAACGCAGCGACGATCGCGCGGCGGCGGTAGCGCCGCCGCAGATCGGCACCGCGCATGGACGAGGCGAACTTGGGGTCCTCGGCGTACAGCGCGCGCTCCATCTGCTCGAGCAGGCGCTGCTCATGATCGGAGAGAGGCACCGTTCCCTCCATGGAATGCCGTGGCGCTACCTGTCATCAGCATATGCGTGCCGTTCGGCGCGCGAAAGCCAACCCCGCCGTAACGGCCGGCCGCGGTGGACAGGCGGGCTGTCGGCGACGCGCGCCACCTCTACGGGCGTTCGGCGAGGACGTGCAGTCGACCGGCGACCGTCCGGAACGCCGGGTGTGCGGCAACGACCGTCTCGAGATCGAGCAGGTCGCGGTGGCTCGCGGGATCGTCGGCGAGCGCACCGGGGACCAGATCGACGAAGACGCGCACCCCATGGACCTGCTGTACCCGCATCCCGGCATGTTCGAACAGGTCGATCAGAGTGTGCTCGTCGAAGCGTCGCGGCAGTGGATCCCCTGCCCCCCAGCGACCGTCGGGATCAGTCAGCACAGCCCGTGCGTCCGCGAGGTGGCCGGCGAGAGCACGGGTGAGGACGGCGGCGAACCGCTGCGCCACCAGGACGCTGGCGATTCCGCCGGGACGCAGCACCGCCGACACCCCGCGGAGGGCGTCGGCCGGTTCGTCCACGACCTCGAGCACACCGTGGCACAGCACGACGTCGGCGCTGCCGACACCGAGCAGGCTGGCCATGCCGGCGGCATCGCCTTGCACCGCCGTCACCCGCTCGCGGACGCCCTTTTCCGCCGCGCGGCGCGACAGCGCGGCGAGGGCGTCGGGGCTGGGATCGACCACGGTGACGCGGTGCCCCTGTTCGGCGAGCGGGACGGCGAACCCGCCGGTTCCGCCGCCGGCGTCGATCACGTCGAGGGCGTCGCGCCCACTGGCCGTCCGACGTGCGGTCAGCGCGGCCGACAGCACGTCCCACACGACGGCCGTGCGGACCTGGCGGCGGAGCTGCTCAGCCAACTGCGGCCGCCAGCGCCGGTAGGGCGCGGTCGATCATCTTGTCGGTGGCCGTCAGTGAGATGCGGAAGTATCCGGGAGCCTCACAGACCGTCCCCGGCAGCACCAGGACCTTGCGGTCGGCCAGGCCCCGGCTGAAGGCGACATCGTCGGGGACCGGCGAGCGCACCCACAAGTAGAACGTCCCCTCCGGCGGCCGCAGGTCGTATCCAGCCGCCCGCAGTTCGCCGATGAGCCGGTCCCGCTTGGCCTCCAGCCCGGTGAGGTCGATCGACATCTGCTCGAGGTCGCCCACCGCGTACTGCATGACCGCGTTGGGGAACAGCCAGCCGCCCGAGATCTGCGTCGTCTCGATCACCCTGCGCAGTGCTGAGCGGTCGGGGATGGACGGCGACAGCCCCAGCCAGCCGATGCGCTGACCCGGCGTGAGCAGGACCTTGGCATAGCTGTAGGTGATCAGCGTGTAGGGGTAGAACTCGCTCGGGCTGCGGAACTCGGCATCGCTGAACACGAGCCTTGCGTACGGCTCGTCCGATATCAGCCAGATGGTCCGCCCCCATCGCTGCGACGCATCGGTGAGCAGGTCGGCCAGCGCCGCGAGTGTCCGCGACGGGTAGATCCGCCCGGTCGGGTTGTTCGGCGTGTTGACAATGACCGCCCGGGTTCGCGGCCCGAGGGCCGCGCCGATCACGTCCAGGTCGAGGTCGTGGTCGTCGGCCCGGACCGGAACCTTGACGGGGACGGCGTCGGCCATCAGGAGCATGGGCTCGTAGAGGAACCACGGCGGCAGGGAGAACACCACCTCGTCGCCGGGGTCGACGAAGGCCCGGAAGGCCGTCGCGAGCGCACCGAACGCGCCAGGAGTCAGCGCTATGTCCTCGGGTTCGAACGGCATGCCACGCGACTCCCGGAGCGCCTTGGCCACCACGGCTCGGGGCTCCGGCTCGGAGCGTTTGTAGGCGAACCAGTCCTTGTCCGCCGGCTCGGCATGGCGACGGATCGCCGCGCTGAAATCGGGCAGCGGCAGCTCCTGCGGGTTCCCGAAGGCGAAGTCACACACATCGGGCTCGAGCCGGATGCCGTCCCAGAGGTCGACGAAGTCGCGGAACCTGCGCATCGAGGCGTCGACGGCCGCGACCCGGGTAGCCGGGGACGGTGCGATGTCGGGCACGTCGCCTCCTCGTGACGTCCTCCCGTCGAGCGGCGGCCAGCGTACCGTCGGCCGCCGACAGCCGGACGTGCCAGCGCCCCGGCCTCCGGTGGGAGGCGGGGCGCTCGCGGTATCGGTGGTCAGCTGCAGCCGCTGGTGGAGCCGCAGCCCTCGCAGACGTAGCAGCTGCCGGCCGGGCGCATCTTGGTGCCGCAGGTGACGCACAGCGGTGCGTCGGTGGAGGTGCCCTGCAACACCTCGAGCAGCTCGGTCGAGGTGTGCGCCTGCGCCGGTGCCTGCTTGGCGGTCGCCTCGATGACCTGCTCGACGTCCACCTCGTCGGCGCCGGATCCGTCGCCGTCGGATGGATCGGTCGTCGGCTTCTCGACCGGCGCGGACTGGCGCAGCGTCTCGACGTCGACGTCCTCCTCGATCGGGGCGTAGGCACCGGTGTCGAGCTGACGCGCCCGCTCCGCCGCGGTGTGGATGCCCAGAGCGGATCGGTCGTCGAAGGGCAGGTAGTCCAGCGCCAGCCGACGGAAGATGTAGTCGACCACGCTCTGGGCCATCCGAACGTCCGGGTCGTCGGTCATGCCCGACGGCTCGAAGCGCATGTTGGTGAACTTCTGGACGTAGGTCTCCAACGGCACGCCGTACTGCAGCGCAATGGAGACGGCGATGGAGAACGCGTCCATGACGCCGGCCAGCGTCGAGCCCTGCTTGCCGAGCTTGAGGAACACCTCGCCCAGACCGTCGTCGGGGTACGAGCCCGCGGTCATGTAGCCCTCGGCGCCGCCGACGCTGAACGACGTGGTGCGGCTCGGCCTCGACTTCGGCAGCCGGCGCCGGGTCGGCCGGTACTCGACCCGGACCTGAGGCTCGGCTCCCTTGTCGGCCTCGCCGGCGGAACGCTTCGACGCCGACAGCGGCTGGCCCACCTTGCAATTGTCTCGGTAGATGGCCAGTGCCTTCAGGCCCAGCTTCCACCCTTCGAAGTAGATATGTTCGATTTCTTCTACTGTGGCCGATTCAGGCAGGTTCACGGTTTTTGAGATGGCCCCGCTCAGGTAGGGCTGGACCGCCGCCATCATGTTGACGTGGCCCATCGGCTTGATGGAGCGGACACCCATCGCGCAGTCGAAGACCTCGTAGTGCTCCGTGCGCAGCCCGGGAGCGTCGACGACGTTGCCGTGCTCGGCGATGTGCTCGACGATCGCCTCGACCTGCTCCTCCTGGTAGCCGAGCTGGCGCAGGGCCCGCGGCACGGTCTGGTTGACGATCTGCATCGACCCGCCGCCGACGAGCTTCTTGAACTTGACCAGTGCCAGGTCCGGCTCGACCCCCGTCGTATCGCAATCCATCATAAGTCCGATAGTTCCTGTTGGTGCTAGTAGTGAAGCTTGTCCGTTTCGCCAGCCATGGCCGGATCCGATCCTCAGGCACTCCTGCCAAACCTGGGTGGCCAGTGCGTGGATCGACTTGTCGACCTCGTCGAAAGTACGCAATGCGTCGTTGGCCGCCGCGTGCTTGCGCATGACCCGTGTGTGCGCGTCGGCGTTGCGGGCATAGCCGTCGTACGGGCCGACGACGTCGGCGAGCTCTGCGGACCGCTTGTAAGCGGCGCCGGTCATCAACGACGTGATCGCCGCTGCCAGCGACCGTCCGCCTACCGAGTCGTATCCGTGCCCGGTCGCCATCAACAGCGCGCCGAGGTTGGCGTAGCCGATGCCCAGCTGGCGGTATGCACGGGTGGTCTCGGTGATCGCCTCTGTCGGGAAGTCGGCGAAACAGATGGAGATGTCCATGGCTGTGATGACCAGCTCGACGCAGCGGCGGAACAGGTCGGCGGCGAACGTCCCGTCGTCGCGCAGGAATTTCATCAAATTCAAGCTCGCCAAATTGCAGGAAGAATTGTCGAGTGACATGTATTCCGAGCAATTCGCCACCACGACGCCCCCCACGATGTACGAGTGGTTTCGCGGCTCGGTCAGGTTGTAGGTCGTCTCGAACCCCTGCGAACGCCGCGATACCAGCCGCACCGTCTCCCGCACGCGGTAGGCCCGATGACCGTCCACCAGGTCCGTCAGTCTCTGCTGCTTGGACGGCAGCGTGAAGCCCACCTGGGCAGCGAACTCGCGCAGTGACCACCCAGTGATACGTAGGTCGAACGTCGGCCCGCCTGACCCGTAGACAGCCTCAGTGCCGTCCTTCCGGGTGTAGCGGAACGACGCCTTCTTCGTGCCCGTGTTGTAGATACGGCTGGCGATCCCGAACGTAGCCAGCAACTCCTGCACGCCCCACAGCAGTTTCTGGGAGCGGCTGCCGAGTCCGACGTAATGCGTGCCCTTGATCTCGTCTGAAACCACGCAGCCGTCGGCGTCGAAAAGACCCTGGAGGAACACCGTCAGCTCCTCCTCAGGGGCCTCCCACACCGCTGCCGGGACTGTCTTCCTCGCGGCGCGTTCCATGCTGACGCCAAGCGCCGCGAGGAACTCGCGCACCTCGCGTCTGCCCGACCGCAACTGCTGGGTGCCGTTCGCCTGGATGCTCGGCTTGCCTGTGAAACCCGTCCATCGCGCGAGGAGAGCCTGGTGCCGTGGCAACAGCACCTGCTGCTCCTCGTTCGAGCCGTAGATGGTGACCGCGCTCTCCGTGGTCAGGCAACCGTCACCAGAGATCCACCCGAGGTAATGGGCAAGACCGTCTTCCCATTTCTCCGGCAGTCGGACAGTGACGGCGGCGCGAGCCGCGGCCACGGCCGTGGCCGGCAGCTCCGGCGTCGCTGCGCCGCGCGGAGCGTACTCGAACGACTTGACCACCTCGTCCTCGTCGGAGAGGTGCTCGGCGCGGACCCAGCCGCGGTTGGCGGTCCACACGCGGTGGTTCGGAGTGCACCGCAGGCGCGAGCCATCGCTGAAATGCAGCTCCACGACCTCATTCACGCCGGTGACCATGTACTGGGTCGGGGCAGACGCGACGACTCTCGGCCGCGGACCGTCGGTATTGGTGACGTCGTTGGTGTAGACGGAGAAGGTTTCTCCTGCGGCGGCACGAGACACGACGTCGCCGATCGTTATCAGGCCCTTGTCGGTCACCACCCGTTGGTCAGCCGGAAAGCATGGATTGGACGCCGTGATTCGTCCGGTTTCTGGATTGGTGTGCCAGTCGTTGATCGTGCTGTCGTACTGGATGCCCGGGTCGGCGCATTCCCAGGCGGCCTGGGCCATCTTCCGAAACAGGTTCTTCGCATCGACGGTCTCGATGACCTCGCCGGTCAGCCGCGCCCGGAGGCCGAACTCGTCGCCGTTTTCGACCGCGTGCATGAACTCGTCGGAGACGCGCACCGAGTTGTTGGCGTTCTGGTACTGCACGGACACGATGTCCTTGCCGCCGAGGTCCATGTCGAACCCGGCGTCGCGCAGCGCGCGGATCTTGTCTTCCTCGCGCGCCTTGGTCTCGATGAACTCCTCGACGTCCGGGTGATCGACGTCGAGCACGACCATCTTGGCTGCACGACGAGTGGCGCCGCCGGACTTGATGGTTCCCGCGCTCGCGTCGGCGCCGCGCATGAAGCTGACCGGCCCGGACGCCGTGCCGCCGGAGGACAGCAGCTCCTTGCTGGACCGGATGCGGGACAGGTTGAGCCCGGAGCCCGAGCCGCCCTTGAAGATCAACCCCTCCTCGCGGTACCAGTTCAGGATCGAGCTCATCGAGTCGTCGACGGCGAGAATGAAGCACGCCGAGACTTGCTGAGGGGACGGGGTTCCGACGTTGAACCAGACCGGAGAGTTGAACGAGAAGACCTGGTGGACGAGCATCCAGGCCAGCTCCTGCTCGAACACCTCCGCGTCGTCGGGCTTGGCGAAGTAGCCGTACTCCTCGCCGGCCCGGCGGTAGGTCTTGACCACCCGGTCGACGAGCTGGCGCAGGCTCCACTCGCGGCTCTCGGTGCCCAGCGCCCCCCGGAAGTACTTGCTGGTGACGATCGTGGAGGCGTTGACCGACCAGAAGTCGGGGAACTCGACCCCGCGCTGCTCGAAGACGGTCTCGCCGGTGCGCCAGTTCTGCTGGATCACGTCGCGGCGCTCCCAGCTGACGTCGTCGTAAGGGTGCACCCCCGGCGTAGTGAAGATCCGCTCGATGGTGAGGCCGGCCTGCTCGGCCGCCGAGGCCTTCGACCGGCCGGCGCGCTTTGCGCCATTCGCGTCGTGACCCTGGCTACCCACCGTCTCGGTCATGCCGTCTCCTTTTCGTCCCGCCGGGCCCTGCCCCGGACGTCCCCGTGGTGGTCGAACGTTCGTGGTACGTAGTCAGCCGGAGATCCGCGGCTGCGGCTCGGGGACGGTCTCGCCCCGCTCGGCACGCAGCAGCGTGATCTCGGCCTCGAAATCGGCGAGGGTGTCGAACCCCCGGTAGACGCTGGCGAAGCGCAGGTACGCCACTTCGTCGAGTTCGCGGAGCGGGCCCAGGATGGCCAGCCCCACCTCGTTGCTCGGCACCTCGGCAGAACCCGACGCCCGGATGCGCTCCTCCACCTGCTGGGCCAGCCGAGCCAGCGCGTCCTCGCCCACGCCACGGCCCTGGCACGCCTTGCGGACGCCGGCTATGACCTTCGCGCGGCTGAACGGCTCGGTGACACCACATCGCTTGACCACTGCGAGGGTGACCTGCTCGACCGTGGTGAAGCGCCGGTCGCACTCGGGGCACTGCCGGCGGCGGCGGATCGCCGTGCCGTCATCGGCGGTGCGGCTGTCGACGACCCGGCTGTCGGGGTTGCGGCAGAACGGACAGTGCACGGCGGTCCTCCCCTCTCCACACCCGGCTCGGGGTGGCCGTCCATTTTGGCCCTGGTCGGTGCCGACGGGCGCTCCCTGAGTGGAGAACCTGTGGAGCTCCTGGGGAGAACCTGTGAGCAGCGAACCACAACTTGTGGACAACTTACACCAGTGTAACTACTAGATGTTGGGGACGCTAGGGGTTCGGCGATGTTCGCGCAACCCGAATCGCCGAGTCGGCGGCAGAATCATCGACCGTGGGACATCTATGGCGCCGCGGGCACCAGCAGCACGTCGCCGGGACGGATGTCGGCTCCCGAGCGTAGGCCGTTCAACTCGACGATCGTGTCGACCAGGGCACGTGGGTCCGCCCCGGAGTCGATCGACCTGGCCAGTGCCCACACGGTGTCGCCGGCCTCGATCACGACGGTCGTGGTCTCGATCTGCCCGACGTCGGTGGAGCCCACCCCTGGACGCAGGAAGGCGAATGCGGCGGCTGCGGCCAGCACGACCCATAGCAACGCGACCAGTACGCGCCCGCGCGCCGAGAGCCGTGAACCGTGCAGGTCCGCGGCGTAGGACCGCTCGCACGGCAGTGCGCGCGGCCGCACCCGCGGTGGACCGGCGTCGACCCGCACCGTCAGGCGGGGTGGCGCGAGGGTCGTGAGGGTCGTCATGTCCGCCTCCGTGACGTCGGATCACCGTCGAACAGTCGTTCGATAGAACGCACGTACGACTTCTACACCGTGGGTCCGACAAAGTCGAGACACGTTCGAACAGGTGTTTGATCGTGTCGGTGCACAGGGCTACGGTCATCAGTAGACAAGGCCTGTCGGCAGCCGGCGGGCCACGGGCGAGGAGGCCGGTGTGGGCAGGCAGCGCGGAACGGAGTTTGGCGACGGCGGCACGGTCCATCCTTTTCCCGACACCATCCAGGACGCCCAGGGGCTCACCGCGCGGCAGCGGCGTGTGCTGGAGGTCATCCGCGACGCGGTCGAGCGGCGGGGCTATCCGCCGAGCATGCGCGAGATCGGCGAAGCCGCCGGTCTGGCCAGCCCGTCGAGCGTCTCCCACCAGCTGCGCATGCTCGAGGGCAAGGGCTACATCCGCCGCGACCCGCACCGTCCGCGGGCGCTCGAGGTCCTGTTGCCGGGCGAGGCCGGCCCGGCCGTTCGTACCCACGACGACACCGGCGCCGGCGATCATCGGCCCGAGCCTTCCTACGTGCCGGTGGTGGGCCGTATCGCCGCGGGGGGGCCGGTGCTGGCCGAGGAAGCCGTCGAAGAGGTCTTCCCTCTCCCCCGCCAACTGGTCGGCGAGGGGACGCTGTTCATGCTTCGGGTGACCGGGGACTCGATGGTCGACGCCGCCATCTGCGACGGCGACTGGGTGGTGGTCCGCCAGCAGCCGGTGGCCGAGAACGGCGAGATCGTCGCCGCCATGATCGAGGGTGAGGCGACGGTCAAGACCTACAAGCGCCGTGACGGTCAGGTCTGGCTGGAACCCCAGAACCCTGCCTACGAACCCATCTCCGGCAACGAGTCCACGGTCCTCGGCCGCGTCGTCGCCGTCATGCGGAGGATCTAGTCCGGGCGGCCGTCAGGTGATCGGTTCGTCGGCGGCGCGGACGACCAGGTCGAGTGCATGCAGGCGGTCCGGGTCGGCGAGCAACTCGATGGCGACGATCTTCCCGCCCGTCGTCGTGAAGGCGAACACGATCCGTGGCCGCCCGCCCGGAGCCCACACGGCTCCCGGAACCCCGTTCACGAGCGCCGCTCGTGCCGCTAGGGCGCGTCCGGAGAAGGTGGTCGCCACGGCCGCTGCGCCCTGAACCTCCTTCGACGCGCCGGCCTGCACGGCTGCACCGTCGGCCCGGAGCACGACGTGCGGGTGAAGCAGTGCCAGCAGTGCATCGAAGTCGCCGTTGCGGGATGCGGCGAGGAAGGCGTCGACGACCTCCCGCTGGCGGGCCAGGTCGATCTCGGGAACCGTGGCTGCGCCCTGCACACGGCGGCGGGCGCGGCTGGCGAGTTTGCGGGCGGCGTCCGGAGAGCGCCCGACGATGGGGGCGATCTGGTCGTAGGGCACGGCGAACATGTCGTGCAGGACGAACGCGAGCCGTTCGGCCGGAGCGAGCGTGTCGAGGACCACCAGCAGTGCGGGACCGACCGAGTCGGCCAGGAGCGCTTCCCCTTCGGGATCGACCCCGTCGGCGCCGGCCACCGGAGCGGGCGGGTGGGCGTCCAGCGGCTCCTCGCGCCGCGATCGACGCGAGCGCAGCATGTCCAGGCACACGCGGGACACGACCGTGGTCAAGTACCCACCCAGGTTCTCGACGCCGTTGGCGTCCGAGCGGCTCAGCCGCAGCCACGACTCCTGCACGGCGTCCTCGGCCTCGCTCGGCGATCCCAGCATCCGGTAGGCCACCGCACGCAGGTGCGTGCGGTTCTCCTCGAACCGCTCCGCCAACCAGTCCTGTTCGCCCATCGCCTCACATTCTTCCGTCGCCGTCCTCACTTCGATGACGGATCGAACCTGCCGGATGTGACCGGACCAGCAGGGACGAACTCGACCGCTCGCGCCCGACGGGTTCACCCCGGCGATACCGGGTATGGCCGTCTGGAGGAGGCGATCGCCGTGCCCAGGTCGAGCATCAAGGACGAGAAGACCTACCAGAAGCTGCGTAAGAAGGGCGAGAGCAAGGAGAAATCGGCCCGGATCAGCAACGCCATGGCCGCCGAAGGCAAGTCCACCGTGGGTCGCCGTGGCGGCAAGAGCGGCGACTATGACGACTGGACGAAGACCGACCTGATGAAGCGTGCCCGCGAGATCGGCATCGAGGGCCGTTCCTCGATGAACAAGAAGGAACTCGTCAAGGCGCTGCGAAACCACTGACCGGCGCCGGGGCCGCCAGCCGCCGCAGCGCTCCCACCACCACCTCTCGGTCGGTGGTGAACCACATCGGCGGCAGCGACGCTCGCAGGAAGCCCGAGTAGCGAGCGCTCACCAGTCGGGGGTCCAGGACGGCCACGACACCGCGGTCGTTTGCGGTCCGGATCAGCCGGCCGGCGCCCTGCGCCAGCAGCAGCGCCGCATGCGTTGCCGCCACGGTCATGAAGCCGTTGCCGCCGGCACGCTCGACGGCCCGCTGACGAGCCGACGTCAGCGGCTCGTCCGGACGCGGGAACGGCAGCCGGTCGATGACGACGAGCTGGCAGGTGCCCCCCGGCACGTCGACCCCCTGCCACAACGACAAGGTGCCGAACAAGCAGGTCCGGTGGTCGCCGATGAATCGTCGCACCAGGGTCGGTATCACATCGTCGCCCTGGCACAGAACCGGAACGTCGGGCAACCGGGCGCGGACCGCCTCGGCCGCTTCCACCGCGGCGCGCCGCGAGGAGAACAGGCCCAGCGTCCGACCGTCCGCCGCCGATATCAGCTCGGCGAGTGCGTCGACCGCCTCCGGCCGTAACCCTTCCCGGCCCGGCGGTGGCAGGTCTCGACCGACGTAGAGGATCGCCTGCCGCGCGTAGTCGAACGGGGAGCCGACGTCGAGGCCCCGCCAGTCCGGCGAGCCCTGCTCCATCAGTCCGAGCGTGCGGGCCACCGGCTCGAACGAGCCGCCGAGCTCCATCGTCGCCGAGGTCGCCACCACGGTGGCCGACCCGAACAACCGGTCCCGAAGCAGATCGGCCACCGACAGCGGCGCCACGCGGAGCAGTCGCGACCCCCGCTCGCGCTCCTCCACCCATACGACGTCCTCGGTGACGTGCGCCGCCATGCGGTCCGCCGTCTCGAACACCTCGTCCACGGCGGCCTTCGCGGCCCGTCGGCCGGCCTCGTGCTCGCCGTCGCGCTCGCCCGAGGTGAATCCCGACCGAAGTGTGCGGGAGGCGTCGCGGACGCCCGCGACTGCCGCGTGCAGACCGGCCGGCAACTCGTCCAGCCGACCGAGCTCCAGGTCTTCCAGCTCACGGCGCAGTGTCTCGCCGGCGTCGAGCAACGGCCCAGGGTCGACCTCGCCGACGAACGACCGCGACCGCCGCGCCGCCCGGTCGACGAATGCCGCGGAGAGCTCGGCCGTCGCGACGGCGGTGAACCGGGCCGCCAACTCGTGCCCTTCGTCGACCACGACGACGTCGTGTTCGGGCAGAACCGGAACCCCTTCGACGGCGTCGATAGCGAGCAGCGCGTGGTTTGTCACCAGTACGTCGACCTCGCCGGCCCGGGACCGGGCCCGTTCGGCGAAGCACTCCGCGGCATAGCGGCAACGCTGTGCGCCGAGGCACTCGGGGGCGGTCACCGACACCTGGCTCCAGGCCCGGTCGCTGACCCCGGGCTCGAGCCGGTCTCGGTCGCCGGTCCCCGCTTCCGACGCCTGCTCCTCCGCCCAGGCGCGGGCCCGCACCACCTCGGCGCCGACGGTCCCCAACGGTCCGTCCGCCATCGGGATGAGTTCGCCCTGCTCGTTCGGAACTCCGTCGCGGACTCTGTGCAGGCAGGCGTAGTTCGCCCGGCCCTTCAACGTCGCCCATCGAACCGGCCGGCCCAGCACTGCTGCGGCGGCCTGCGCCAGCAACGGCAGGTCACGATCGACCAGCTGTGCCTGCAGCGCCAGCGTTGCCGTCGCGACCACGACGGGCTCGTCGCTCGCGTCCGCGTGCAGCAGCGCCGGTACCAGGTAGGCCAGCGACTTGCCGGTACCGGTGCCCGCCTGCACGAGCAGGTGCTCGCCCGAGGCGATCGCGGCCGCGACCGCCTCCGCCATCTCGATCTGGCCGGAGCGCTCCGTGCCGCCGATCGCGTCGACCGCGGCGGCCAACAGGTCACGCACTCCCACGGACCGGTCCGGCTCGCTCACGCGGTCACGCTACCGAGCCCGGCCCATGGCCGTACCCGCTCGCCCACAGCGCCTAGGCGTCGTCCGCGCCCGACACCAGCCAGTCGCCGTCGACCGCAGTGAACGTGTAGGCGACCAGCGTCTGCGCCGGGCCGACCCGGTCGACCACAGCACCAGATGCGTCGACGATGTCGTAGGCCTGCGTCGTCTCGATCGACGTCAGGGTGGCACTGTCCCCTTCGAGCGCGACGTCGCCGGTGGCAACACCCGTGACGAAGAAGCCCGCAGCCGTGACGCCCTGCTGGTTCAGCCGGTCGATCACCTGCACGTACCGGTCGCGACATGGACAGTCCGGTGTCGTCACCGCGTCCAGGACGGCGACCGAACGGGTCGTGACGGCCCGGTTGACCGCGGCGTAGTAGTCCGACAGCGCGGCGCGCACCGCGTTCGCGTCCGGTAGCTCCGGACCGAGCTGCTGCGAGTCAGAGGTGGAGGTCGGACTCGTCGGCGTCCCCTCCCCGGTGCCGTCGTCGCACGACGCCGCTCCGACCAGCGCGGTGACGACGAGAGCGACGACGAGTCCTCGACGGCGTGGCACGAGCACCGAGGGTACGGCGCCTGCCGGGACCACCACCGAGGACCGGCACCGTCCGTGATGGGATCAGTTTGTGACGACCACCCACCCACCGGCGCCCCTCATTCCTCGCGACGTCCTGTTCGGCAACCCGGAGCGGATCAGTCCCGCGCTGTCGCCGGACGGAACCCTGCTCGGCTTCGTCGCTCCCGAAGACGGCGTTCTCAACGTCTGGGTCGGACCCGCCGACAGTCCGGGTGCCGCGCGACCCGTGACGCACGACAGGGGCCGCGGCGTACGCACGTTCGCGTTCTGCCACGACGACCGGACCCTCGGGTACCTGCAGGACACCGACGGCGACGAGGACTGGCGGCTGTACGCCCTCGACCTGAAGACGGGTGAGTCGCAACTCGTGACACCCGGCGAGGGTGTACACGCGATGATCCTCGGACACAACCGGTGGCATCCGGACACGGTGCTCATCGGGCTCAACGCCGACGACCCGTCGCTGCACGACGTCTACCGGTTCGACCTGCCCACCGGCGCTCTCGAGAAGGTGGAGACGAATCCCGGATATGCCGGCTGGCTGATCGACTCGGACCTGTCCGTGCGCGGCGGCGTCGCGATGACGCCCGACGGTGGAGCGATCGTCTACCTGCGCGACCCGGTGACCGGGCAGGACGCGCACTGGCTCGAGATCGGTCCCGAGGACGTCGCCACCACCGGCGTGTACGGCTTCAGCCGCGATGGTTCGGCGCTGTTCCTGCTGTCCAGCATCGACGTCAACGCCTCGCGACTGCTCCGGGTCGATCTGGTCACGGGGGCCCAGAGCGTCCTCGCCGAAGACGCCTCCTATGACGTCGCGGCCGTGCTCAGCGATCCGGACACTCTCGAGCCCCAGTCCGTGGTGTTCGTCGAGGAGCGCGAGGAATGGGTGCACCTGGACCCTGGCCTCGGAACCGAGATCGACGCGTTGCGTTCACGGTTGCGCGGGGAGGTCAGCATCTCGCGCAGCGAGCGCACCGACCGGCGCTGGCTGGTCAGCGACACGCCGTCGGACGGCCCGGTCCACTACCACCTGTACGACCGCGATTCCGGGGAGCTGACGTTCCTGTTCGCGCACAAACCCGCGCTGGACGCGTACCAGCTCGCCGTGATGGCACCGTTCCGGTTCACGGCCCGGGACGGACTGGAGGTCCACGGCTACGTCACCTACCCGCCCGGCGTCGAACGCGTCGGCCTGCCGGCCGTCGTCGACG
Source organism: Jiangellaceae bacterium (assembly GCA_035253685.1). Taxonomy (GTDB): domain Bacteria; phylum Actinomycetota; class Actinomycetes; order Jiangellales; family Jiangellaceae; genus DASRTE01. Next base: position 10,677 of record DATFBR010000060.1, on the reverse strand, counting down.
TCCACGGCGGGCCGTGGCATCGCGACACGTGGGGCTACGATCCCGAGGCCCAGTGGCTGGCCAACCGCGGCTACGTCTGCATTCAGGTCAATTTCCGCGGCTCGACCGGCTACGGCAAGGCCTTCGGCAACGCCGGTGACAAGGAGTGGGGCCGGGCCATGCACACCGACCTGCTCGACGCGGTCGACCACCTGGTGGCGGCCGGCGGCGTCGACCGGCACCGCGTCGGCATCTACGGCGGGTCGTACGGCGGCTACGCGGCCCTGGTGGGTGCAGCCTTCACGCCCGAGGTCTTCCGCTGCGCCGTCGACATGGTCGGGCCGTCGAACCTGATGACTCTGATCGCGTCCGTGCCCGAGTACTGGAAGCCGCAGATAGCGATCTTCCACACGAAGGTCGGCAACCCCGAGACCGAACGCGACCTGCTCTGGGAGCGCTCACCGCTGTCCCGGGTCGACGACATCGCTATCCCGATCCTGGTGGCGCAGGGGAAGAACGACCCGCGCGTCACCGTGGTGGAGGCGGAGCAGATCGTCGAGGCCATGGCCAAGAAGGGCATCGACCACGAGTACCTGCTCTTCGAGGACGAAGGCCACGGGCTGGCCCGCCCGGAGAACCGCGAGCGCTTCTACGCCGCCGCCGAGCGCTTCCTGGCCCTGCACCTCGGCGGTCGCATGCAGCCGGAATAGCACGACCCGCCGCGGTCAGACCGCCTCAGGGCGACGGCCCGCACGGGCGATCCCCCTCCGATATATAGGTGGCCACGATCTCGCCGAGTACAGCCGCGGGCTCCTCGCGGATGCACCGCGGCGCCACCGGCAGGACCGTCCAGCCCACTATGACGTCCTCGAGCGCCCGGCGCGGCGATGCGCTGCCGGCCGATGGCCGACGGCGAGTGTCGCGACGACCTGATCCGGTGTCGCCAGCCCTCGCTGCACGATCTCGCACAACAGTGCTCGCACCGGTTGCAGGACGAGTTGATCACGGTTCGCGTCGACGGCTGCCCGTTCCGGCTGCGCGCGGCGGCCGGGCAAATCCGGGTCCCGCTGTGGCTGGTGGCCGCTGCGTACCGCCGGATGTGGACAGCGGTGGCGATCCCTGGTGGAGTGCACCGCCGACACGTGATCGGCGTGAGGTTCGGTCAGTGCCAACCTCACGTCGATCACCGCCGGGGAACCTCACGTGGATCGAGGGACGAGCTCGAGGAAGGAGATTCCGGGCATCGGCAGGTCGAACTCGGCGCCCACCGAACCGCCGGCCGGCTCGACCACCTCGGGCGGGTGCAACTCGTCCAACCGGTCCGCGGCTTTCAGCGCCGCCCATTGGCGTTCGGTCGGCCAGTCGGCACCGTCGCCGATCCGCGCCCATGCCTCGCTCACGTTCGAGTGCTCGGCATCGACCCGGAAATGATGCGTCTCGTACCTTCCCGCGGCGAGGCCGTCGAGGCGCACCATCACCCGGCGCAACAGATTCGCGTCGCCGCCGGCCTTGGTCTGGTCGAGCGTGCCGTTCCAGACCAGGACGCCGACCGCGCCGTCCTCGCGACGTGCCGCCAGCGCCTCGACCAGCGAGCCGCCCCCGTCGCCGGACACGGCCACGGCCAGCCGCTCCGGGCCCAGCCGTTCGAGCAGCTCCAGGGCCCACCAGCGCGGCTTGCGCAGGTCGCCGACGGTCCGCAGGCCGAAGCCTCCGTGCATCAGTGCCGGTGGCCGGCCCAGCTCCTCGAAGTGATCGGACACCACCCAGTACGAGAGAGCGTCGATTCGTCCCATCGCCGACGCCATCCCGCGCAGCAGGAACGCCGCCCCGAAGACCGAGTCGCTCGCCGCGTCGAAGTGGGTGGGGCTCACACCCCACTCGGTCCACCACAGCGGAGTGCCGGCCCGCCCGTACCGGTGGAGTATCGGTCGAAGATCCAGCGGCGGGCTGCCGTAAGTGTGGGTCGAGACGAAGTCGAGGGCGGCGCCGGATCCGTCGACGTGGTCCAACGTCTGCTCGATCCAGCCGACCGCTGCCGATGCAGGACCACCCACCCGCAGCTCGGCGTCGACCGACTTCACGGCGGCTGCCGTCAGGTCGTAGAGGCGGAAGTACTCCGCCGGACTACCCGACCAGAAGACCTCGAGGTTGGCCTCGTTCCACACCTCGAACGACCAGTGGTCGCGTAACTCCGTGCGTCCGTACCGCTCGACCAGGTGGGCGACCAGGTCGCGGACCAGGTCGGCCCACCGTGCCCAGTCCTTCGGCGGCGACACGATCGCCGCGTAGTCGAAGACCGTCGTGGTGGGGTCGGACGCCAGGTCGCGCGGCATGTACGAGAGCTCAACGACCGGCCGGAGGCCCAACGAGAGCACGGTGTCGTACACGCGATCGACGCCGCGGAAGTCGTGCACCGGCTCGCCATCGACCTCCCGGTACACGCCGAGATCGTCACCGAGGATCGCGTGCGCTCGCACGGTCCGGACGCCGAGCACATCGTGCGCGGCGCGCAACGCCGCCGCGAGTTCCTCGCCGATCGGGCGGTCACCGGAACGGTCGGTCGACAGCAGGTGGGACAGGTGCTCGGAACCGATCATCGGCCGCCAGGGCCGCTCGACCTGTGCCACGACCCGGCCGGCGTCGACGACGACCTCGACGGCGCCGTCGCCGGTACGAACAGACGCCGCCTCGACCGGCTCCGACAGCTCACCGACCCGGTCGGCGTCGACCACGGCGGCCACCGCGTACCACCGGCGGTCGCCCGGCCGTCCGGTCGTGTCGACGTACGGCCCGTGCGGAACCGCCAGGACGTCACGTCCACTGTGGTCGAGCGGTTGGAATGGACCGTTCGGTGCGGGCGCCACGTGCACGAGGTATCCGGCGGCACCCTCGACCGGGTCCCAGTCGAGGGTGACCTGGCACCGTCCGGGTCGCGCGCTCAGGCCGGTGGGCGTCGACAACTCGATCCGATCGACCTCGAGGCCCCGACCGCTGCGACGGCCGATCCGCCTCTCGAAGTCCTCGCGCGCATTTCCGGCCGCGCCCATGCTCACCTGTCCTCCCCGCCCGCGGGCACCGTCTCGATCAGACGATCGAGCGAGGCCGGCGGATCGTCTCCCACCTGGCGGATCTGCCGAAGCAGCTCACCACGCAGCCAGGCGGCACGGTCGAACCGCATGCCGTCCACTGCGATCCGGTCGATCCGCGGCGTGAGGTTGACCCGGCTGCCGTAGCAGCCGATCGCCGCCGCCGCGTGATCGTCGGCCGTGATCAGCAGGATGTTGGGCGGCCGTGGCACGGTGCCGGCTACCCGGCCGACGGCCGGGCGGCGAACTCCTCCATGGCCATCAGCGGACGGAGCGCGTGCTTGAACTGCCCGTCCACGAAGTAGCCCTTCACCATGTCGTGGCGCAGGTAGTTCCCGATCGCCGCCATGATCATTCCCTGGTCGAGGGCGAGGTACCGCTCGGCGACCTGTCCGCTTCGGACCCCGACCGCGTCGAAGAATCCGCCGGCCCCGTACACGTCGAGGTCGGCACGCAGGCGGGCCAGGTTGTCCAGCGCCTCAGCCGGCGCGTAGGGCAGGGCAAGGAACACGGCGTGCGGCGTGACCACGCCGTCGCCGTATTCCTCCGGCGGTGGCTGCGGCGCCCGGCACTGGGTCCCGTCGACAGTGAAGAACCCCGGGTCGACCGACGTCCGCTCCTGGTCGGAGGTGTAGCCGGGCTCGTCCATCCCCATCATGTCGACGCCGTACTCACGGTAACCGCCTGCAGGGTTGCTCGACGGGGAGAAGCCCCAGTAGCCGTAGCTCGCATCAGCCATGCCGTGTTCGATCTGGCCGCGGACGAACAGCGGGTGGTTGACGCCCCAGGAGTCCGGTCCCCATTGCGCCTCTGGCACGAACAGATCCGGCATCAGGGCCTCGAACATCGAACCGCCCCAGGTCGGCACGACGTACATGTCGCGGTAGTCGTACGCGCCCTCCCAGACCTGCACGCCCAGGTACTCGCGCCATTCGCCGATGCCGCCGTGGTCACTCCAGGACCAGTCGCAGTTGTCCGCGGGGAAGGTCCGCCACGGCCCGAAGTAGTGCTCGGGTGGGATCTGGCCGTTCGCGATCCCGAGGTAGGACGCGATGCGCGGCTCGGAGTTGAACGCACCGTAGTGGTGGCAGGTGTAGTAGACGTCCGGGCCACGGTCGCGGTAGTTGCCGAGGATCGAGCACCCCGGCGGCGGCTCGTCCCAGAACCCGCCGCGGATGAGCCCGACGTCGGCCTTGGCGGCGGCGTCGTAGTAGAAGCCGAAGTCCATGGTCGTGTACAGCGCGTTCGCCTCCTGGCGCAGCCGCGGTTCTGCGGCGCCGACCATCTTCAGCGCCACGGCCAGCCAGCCGTTGTCGACGCTGGACAAGAACGGATAGACGGTGTTGCCGTCCTCGGGCCAGATACGGAGCACCTCGAGGGTCTGTGGGTCGTACCAGTTGTAGAACATCCCGCTGTCGTCGTGCCGGTCGAGGCCCGCCACGGTCGCCAGCGTGGCCGCCATCCGGTCGTAAGCGTCGTCGCGATCGATCAGGCGAAGGTCGCGGGCGACGATCGTGCTCCACAGATATCCGCCGATGTTCGTCGGTGAGGTGTACCTGCTCCGCGTGGCCGGGTCGAGGTCACCGTCGATGTTGTCGGCCGGCAACGCCGTGGCCGGCTCGACCATCGCCTCGAACGACGCCCAGGTGTCCTGTGCGTACTCGAGCAGGACTCCACGGTCGTCCCTCGGTGGGGCGGTGCTCGTCGCCGCCGATGCCGCAGCGGGAACAAGGGCGGCCACGACCGCAACGCCGGTGATCCCGGCCAGAGCAAGCCTGGTGGAGCGCATGACGATCTCCTCCTACTTGATTCCGGTCATGGCGATGCCCTGGACGAAGTAGCGCTGTACGGCCAGGAACACGGCGATCACCGGGAGAACCACGACGACGGCGCCGGCGAGCAGCACCCCGTACTGGGTGGCGTTCTGGCCGACGGAGTACAGCGCGAGCGCCACCGGCAGCGTGTACCGGTCCTCCGTCTGCGCGACGACCACCGGCCACAGGAAGTTGTTCCAGGACGCGAGGAAGGTCAGCAGCGCCAGCGTGGCCAGCGCCGGACCGGTCAACGGCAGCATGACGTTCCAGAAGATGCGGAACTCGCCGGCGCCGTCGACCCGCGCGGCGCTGATCAGCTCGTCGGGCAGGCCGAGGAAGTACTGACGCATGAGGAACACGCCGATCGGCGTGACCAGGTAGGGCAAGAACAGGCCGGGGAACGTGTTCGCCAGCCCGAGGTTGGTGACCAGGACGAACAGCGGCACGATCACCGCGATGCCGGGCACCATCAACGTGCCCAGCACGAGCGCGAAGACGACGTTCTTGCCCCGGAAGTCCAGCTTGGCCAGGGCGTAGCCGAGCATGGAACAGAAGACGAGGTTGCCCAGCATCACCACGACCGCGACGACGGTGGAGTTGACGAAGTACGTCGGGAAGCTCAGCCGGTCGAGGAGTGTCTGGTAGTTCTCCGTGGTGACGGTCTCGGGCAGCCAGGTCGGTGGAACCCTGCGGACCTCGGCCTCGGGCTTGATCGAGGACACCACCATCCACACGAACGGAAGGCTCATCACCAACAGCCCGACGCCGAGAACGGCGTAGAGCCACCACGGGGCGCCCCGCTCGGCGCGTGGAGGCAGGCCGCCCACGGGGGCGCCGTCTCGCTCGGTCGTCTCCGCCGGCGTGGCCGCGGGAGGTGTGTACGTGGTCATGGCAGATCCTCAGTCCGTCGGTCGCAGCGCCCGGAAGAGCACGAACGTCAGCGCGGTGATGGCCACGAACAGCACATAGCTGGCGGCCGACGCGATCCCGTAGTTGCCGAAGCCGAACTGGTTGTAGACGTACATCGCCATCGATCTGGTGGCGTCCAGCGGACCACCGTTGGTCATGACGAACGGCTCCTCGAAGAACTGGAGGTAGCCGATGCTGGTGATCACGGCACCGAAGAGCAGGGTGGGCCGCATGACCGGAACGGTGACGTAGCGGAACCGCTGCCAACGGCCGGCGCCGTCGACCTCGGCGGCCTCGAGCATCTCGCGCGGCACCGTCTGCAGGCCGGCCAGGAAGATCACCATCAGGTACCCGAGGTTGCGCCACGCCGTCATGACGATCAGCGTGGGCAGGGCGAGCGTCGTGCTACCCAGCCAGTCGGGCCCGTCGATGCCGACCAGGCCCAGCACCTGGTTGATCGGGCCGGTGTCGGGTTGGAGCAGGAACCGCCAGACCACCGCGACCGCGACGATGCTCGTGATCACCGGTAGGTAGTAGCCGAGGCGGAAGAACGACCGCACCCGGGTGATCTGGTTCAGCCCGACCGCGGCCGCCAGTGCCAGCACCATCGTCAGCGGCACGCCCACCAGGACGAAGATGGCCGTGTTGACCGCGACCTTGCGGAACAGCGGATCGCCGAAGATGTCCACGTAGTTGCTCACGCCCGCCGGGTCGACGGCGAAGGGTGTGCGCAGGTCGGTGCTGCGCATGTCCGTGAAGCTCATCACCAGCGATGCAAGCACCGGACCGATGGTGAAGATCGCGAACAGCAGCAGGAAGGGCAGAGCGAGCAGCCAGGCCGTCCTGGCCTGGCTGCGTCGCAACGGCGTGATCCCCCGCCTCGCGGCGACGGGCGCCGGTGTCGTCGAGACGGTGGCCATGGCTGCTACAGCCCGGTCCCGATCGACTCTGCCTGCTGCTGCATGTTGGCGACAGCCTCGGCCGGCTCGACCTGGCCGCGCACCGCCCGCTCGATGTCGCTGTCGATCGACGCTGCAACCTGCTCCCAGGTGGGCACGGCAGGCGGTGCCTCGGTCTCCTGGAGCTGCTCACCGAACACGGCGACGAGCGGGTCGTCGGTCAGCGGGCCGCCCTCCCATGCCGACTGCACGGACGGCAGGTCGTTGATCGTCTCGTACCAGAGCTGCTGAGTCTCGGGCTGGCTCGCGAACTGGACGAACTTCCAGGCCGCGTCCCGGTTGTCCGACGCGTCGAACACGGCGAGGTTGCCGCCGCCGACGAAGGAGGTCCCGACGCCGCTGTCCTTCCCCGGTAGCGGCACGACGTCGAACTTGTCGTCGATGTCGGGCCCGCCCACGTCCCGGACCAGTCCGACGTGCCATGGCCCGGAGATGAACGATCCGATGGTCCCGTCGACGAAGCCCTGCTCGAGTGCGCCCGGATCGAGCGGCGTGTTCTGCGAGAGGCCCTCCTCGAAGAACGAACTGTAGAACTCCAACGCCTCGACCGTCTCGGGCGAGTCGATGGCGTATTGGTCACCGTCGGTCAGCTGGGCGCCGTTCTGCCAGGCAAACGGCATGAATGTCTGCCAGGCTCCCTGCTGGCCGGGCTGCAGGTAGATGCCGTACTGGGCACCGCCCTGCTCCTGCAGGCCCTGGACGAAGCTCTTGAGCTCGTCCCAGTTGGTCGGAGGTTCCAGGCCGGCCTGTTCGGCCAGGTCGGTGCGGTAGTAGAGGGCGCGGGTCTCGACATACCACGGGACGCCGTAGGACGTGTCCTCCACCACCGTCGACTCCCACGGACCAGGGAAGAAGTCGTCGGGATTCACCAGGTCCTCCGGCGTCGGATCCAGACCGCCGGTCTTGGCGAACTCACCCATCCAGGTGGTGCCGATCAGGCTGACGTCGGGTGTCTCGCCGGCGGCGATGGCCGTCGCGATCTTGTCGTGGGCGCCCTCCCACGGCACCGGCGTGACCTCGACGGTGGCGTCCGGGTTCTCCTCGGTGAAGGCCGCGCCCAGGACATCGAGGTTCTCGCCCTCGGCGCCCATGGCCCAGACCTCGATGGTGCCTTCGGCCGGACCTTCCGCGATCGACTCGGCCTGCGCTGCGTCGTCGGCGTCGCCGTCCTCGTCACGACCGCAGGCGGAGACGAGGAGCGCAGCCGCCGCCAGCAGTGCGAGCGTTCTGGTCGTTGTTTTCACCGGTACTCCTCCAGTTGCCGGACTTGCTGGTCTGCTGGTGCTGCCCGCACGTGTCGCGGACGATCAGCTCCGTTCTCAGGACCTCGTGGCGCACCTGGCCGGCGTCGCCGCGGATGCGAAGGTCGAGCATCCGGGCCGCGAGCGCACCCAACTCGCGCATCGGCTGCCGCACCGTGGTCAGCCCCGCGTACCGCGCGGCCATCACGTCGTCCCATCCGGTCACGGCGACGTCACCGGGGACGGTTTTGCCCATCATGCGGAGGGCCGCGACAAGTCCCAGCGCCAACTCGTCGTTGGCGCAGAAGACGGCGTCCGGGAGGCCGGTGTGGAGCAGTTCGTGCGCGGCGCGCCTGCCCTCCTCTTCGCTGAAACCTCCGCGCACCGCGGCTGCGGGCTTCAAGCCCGCCGCGGCCAGCGCCGCTCCGAACCCCGACCAGCGCTCGAGGGTGTCCGGCGACCGGTCGGCGTCGCCGAGGAAGGCCAGCTCACGGTGCCCGTGCTCGAGCAGGTGGGCGGTCAGTGCCCGCGCGCTCTCGACGTTCTCCGCCTTGACCGAGTCGACCGCACCCGTGGCGGGACGCGCGAGCAGAACGATCGGAAGACCTCGCTCGGACAGTTCGGCGATGACGTCGTCGCTGACGGTTCGACCGAGCAGGACCAGCCCGTCGACCCGCCCGGCCAGCTCACGAACCATCTCCGGGGCCGCGTCGCGCCCGTGCGTGGACAGGATCAGCACGGACCGGCCGAGCTCGCCGGCCTCCTCCTCGTATCCCAGCAGCACGTCGGCGTAGTACGGACCGGACAGGTCCGGGAACACGATGCCGTTGGCGGCATGGCGGCCCTCGGCAAGCGCCCGGCCGAGCGGGCTGGGGGTGAAGCGGAGGTCGGCGACCGACGCCAGGACCCGGTCACGGGTGGTGGCGGTGACGGGAGCGGTCCCGCGGAGCACGCGCGACACCGTCGCAATCGACACCCCGGCATGTGCGGCGACGTCGCGGATCGTCACGCCGGACGGGATCGTGGGGCGCGGCACTGCCGGTTCGGCCACCCGGTCGCTCACGTCCGCCACGACACTCCTCGGGCTCACCACCGGTCATGTAACCGGTTACAAGCCCTCGTTACCCCGGTCGGCGCCGGTCAAACCCCGTGGCGTCGGTGCAAGCGGCGGGCGACCTCAGAGCGCGTACGGCTCCAGCGCCGCGGCCAGGCCCTCGGACACGCGGGCCCGCACCCGGGTGCCGGCCGGCTCGTGGACCACCGACAGCACCTCACCGGTGCGGTGCATGCGGGAGACGAGCTCGCCCCTGTCGTAGGGCACCAGGGCCTCCAGCTCCACCGGCGGGCGCGGCAGGCTGCGCTCGACGGCCGTCCGGAGATGCTCCAGACCGTCACCGGTACGAGCCGAAACCGGAACCGCACCGCGCTCGACCCGCAGCAGGCGCGATACCACCAGTGGGTCGGCCGTGTCGGTCTTGTTGACGACCACCAGTTCCGGCACGTCCTGTGCGCCGATCTCGGCCAGCACCTCGCGGACCGCGCGCACCTGACCCTCCGGATCGGCGTGCGAGCCGTCGACGACGTGCAGGACGAGGTCGGCATCGGCGACCTCCTCCAGCGTGGAGCGGAACGCCTCGACGAGCTGGTGCGGTAGGTGGCGAACGAAGCCCACGGTGTCAGCCAGTGTGTACACGCGGCCGTCGGAGGTCTCGGCGCGGCGCACGGTCGGGTCGAGGGTGGCGAACAGAGAGTCCTCGACCAGCACGCCGGCCCCGGTGAGCCGGTTGAGCAGCGAGGACTTGCCCGCGTTCGTGTAACCGGCGATGGCGACGGCCGGTACCGAGCGCCGACGACGCTCGGCGCGCTTGGTGTCGCGAGCGGTCCGCATCGTGACCAGGTCTCGGCGCAACCGGGCCATCCGGGTACGGATGCGGCGGCGGTCGGTCTCCAGCTTGGTCTCTCCCGGACCGCGGGTGCCGACGCCCCCGGTGGCGCCGCCGGCGCGGCCGCCGGCCTGACGGGACAGGTTCTCGCCCCAGCCGCGGAGGCGTTGGGACACGTAGTCGAGCTGGGCCAGCTCCACCTGGGTCTTGCCCTCGCGGCTCTTCGCGTGCTGGGCGAAGATGTCCAGGATCAGCGCGGTCCGGTCGACCACCTTGACCTTGACCCTGTCCTCCAGGTTGCGCAGCTGCGCGGCCGACAGCTCACCGTCGCAGATCACGGTGTCGGCGCCGGTCGAGAGGACCACGTCGCGCAGTTCGTCGACCTTGCCGGTGCCGATGAACGTCGACGCGTCGGGTCGGGAGCGCCGCTGGACCAGGCCCTCGAGCACCTGCGACCCGGCCGTCTCGGCCAGCGCCGCCAGCTCGACCAGGGAGTTCTCGGCATCGTCGACAGTGCCGTCGGTCCACACGCCGACGAGCACGACGCGCTCGAGGCGAAGCTGCCGGTACTCGACCTCGCTGACGTCCTCGAGCTCGGTGGACAGTCCACCGACACGTCGCAGGGAGATCCGGTCCTCGAGATCGAACTCGCCGGTCGTGGGGTCGTCGGCCGTTATTTCGTCGCTTCCGACGTCATCGGGAAAAGTGGACGGGTCGTCCGCCCAACGTGGATGTGTCGTCATACTCCTACTCTCAACAACCGGGACGTCGAATCACATCCCCGCGCTTCCAGGGTGCCATGCACG
>DATFBR010000059.1:0-8672 GCA_035253685.1 Jiangellaceae bacterium | reverse complement strand
CGGCGCGCCGGAGATAGGGTCGGCGCCGTGCCTGCCGAACACACCGAGCGCCGTAGCCGCGTGGCGGCCGCCGTCGCCGCGATCGGCGCCGATGCCGCCCTGATCACCCGGCTGGTCAACGTCCGCTACCTCACCGGACTGGCGAGCAGCAACGCGGCGGTCCTGATCGGGCGCGACGGGGACTCGGTGCTGGCGACGGACGGCCGGTACGCGACCGCGGCCGCCGACGTGGCACCGGATGTGGAGTTGGTCAGGGAGCGCTCGGTGGCGACGGCGCTGGCCGAACGCGCGAGCGCGGTCGGACCGGTGCGCCTGGCGGTCGAGGAGCACGACGTCACCCTTGCGCTGGCCGAGGCGATCGGGAAGGCGGCGGAACAGGCCGAGCTGGTGCATCTCGGGCGGGCGGTCGAGGGGCTGCGGGCGGTCAAGGACGACGACGAACTGCGGCGGCTCCGCGAGGCCTGCGCGGTCTCGTGCCGGGCGCTCGAGGACCTCTACGCCGCGGGCGGCTTCGCCGGACGCACGGAGAAGGAGATCGCGCGGGACCTCGAGACCAGGATGTACGGCCACGGCGCGGACGGCGTGGCGTTCGAGACGATCGTGGCGTCGGGCCCGAACAGCGCGGTCCCGCACCACCGGCCGACCGGCAGGATCGTCGAGGTCGGCGACCTGCTCAAGATCGACTTCGGGGCGTTGTACCAGGGCTACCACGCCGACTGCACGCGGACGTCGGTGGTGGGCGTAGAGCCGGCCGGCTGGCAGCGGGACATCCACGACCTGGTGGCGGCGGCCCAGCGGGCGGGCATCGACGCGCTGGCCGCCGGCACCGAGTGCATCGCCGTGGACCGCGCCGCTCGGGACCTGATCGATGCGGCTGGCCACGCGGAGCACTTCGGGCACGGAACAGGTCACGGGGTGGGCCTGGAGATCCACGAGGCACCGACGCTCGGCTACTCCGCGACCGGTACACTGGCCGATCGCATGCCCGTGACCGTCGAGCCCGGCGTCTACCTGCCCGGGCGCGGGGGCGTCCGGATCGAGGACACGCTCGTCGTCCGCGACGCCGGTGGTCCGGAGCTGCTCACGACCACGACCAAGGAATTGCTGGTACTCGACGCCTGACCCGCGTCGGGCCTGCCCGGACTCGAAGGCGCACCGCGGTGGCGACGACCAACGACCTCAAGAACGGCCTCGTTCTCAACCTCGACGGGCAACTGTGGACCGTCGTGGAGTTCCAGCACGTCAAGCCCGGCAAGGGCGGTGCGTTCGTGCGCACGAAGCTGAAGAACGTGCTGTCGGGCAAGGTGGTCGACAAGACGTTCAACGCCGGAGTGAAGGTGGAGACGGCCAACGTCGACCGGCGCGTGATGCAGTACCTCTATCGCGACGGCGGCGACTTCGTGTTCATGGACGCCCAGTCCTACGAGCAGATCCACATCGGCTCGGCCACGGTCGGCGACGCCGCACGCTTCATGCTGGAGAACCAGGACGCGACGGTCGGGCTGCACGACGGAGTGCCGCTGTTCGTGGAACTGCCCACCTCGGTCGTGCTGTCCGTCGAGTACACCGAGCCCGGCCTCCAGGGCGACCGGTCCACCGGCGGCACCAAGCCGGCCCGGCTCGAGACCGGGTACGAGATCGCGGTGCCGCTGTTCATCACCCCCGGCGAGAAGGTCAAGGTCGACACCCGGGACGGGTCCTACCTCGGCCGGGCGTCCTGACCGGCCGGTCGGAGGAGCGATGGCCGCGCGCACCAAGGCTCGCAAGCGGGCGCTGGACGTCCTCTACGAGTCGGAGCTCCAGGGGCTGGCGCCCGGCGCGACGCTGGCTCGCCGGACCGTCGCGGGTTCGCCGCCACTGAGCGAGTACACCGTGACCCTGGTCGAGGGCGTGGTGAAGAACCTCGAACGCATCGACGAGCTGCTGTCGACCTATTCGGTCGACTGGACTCTGGAGCGGATGCCCCCCGTCGACCGGAACCTGCTCCGGATCGGCGCGTACGAAATCCTCTTCCGCGACGATGTGCCCGACGCGGTGGCGGTCAGCGAGGCGGTCGCCCTCGCCCGTGAGCTCTCGACCGACGACTCGGCCGGGTTCGTCAACGGCCTGCTCGGCCGGCTGATCGAGATCAAACCGAGCCTGAGCCGCTGACCGGGCCAGGGTCGCTACCCTCGTGAAGTGCGGGTGGCCGGCGTGGACGGCACGAAGGGCGGATGGGTCGCCATCCTGCTCGACGACGGCCGCTATGCGGGCGACCGCCTCCTTCAACCCGTCGAGACCACGTGGGACGAACTGGCGGACGCCCAGGTCGTCGCGATCGACATCCCGATCGGGTACGGACCGCGGGAAGCCGACACGGCGGCGCGCGCGCTGCTGAGCGGAGTTGCCAGCACTGTCTTCGCCACGCCCACCCGGGAGGCGCTGGAGAAGCCGTTCGGCCCGGGACTCGGAGTCTCGGCGCAGGCACACGCACTGGGTCCTCGGATCAAGCACGTGACGGTCGTGGCTGAACGAGACACTCGGATCTACGAGGTTCATCCCGAGGTTTCGTTCCGCGCCATCAACGCCTGGCGTCCGCTCTCGCATCGGAAGAAGTCAGCCGGCGGAGCCTTGGAGCGGATTGCCTTGCTCAACGGTCAGGGCATCGTGCTCGACCATCTCGACGAGGCCGGTTCGGTACCGCTGGACGACGTCGTGGACGCGGCCGCCGCAGCGTGGACGGCGAATCGGATCGCGGTGCATATCGCCGGGGCGGTCCCGACCGCGGCACATCACGGTGCCCGGCTCGGCGTCATCTGGTACTGAGCGTCAGGCTGTCGCGTGTCACGCGGCCCCTGCTGGCTCGGTGCGTTGCTAGACTCCGCGACGACCGACGTCCTTTAAGTCCCGTCCAGTGAGGCGGGAAAGGAGGTCCGCAGGCATGTCCACGCCTGTCTCCGACCCGGGTCCATCGGCCCGCGGTCTTTCCGACGCCCCTGTCGTCCTCGATGCCGATGACATCGCCCGGGCGCTGACGCGGATCGCGCACGAGGTGGTGGAGCGCAACAAAGGCACGGCCGGCCTCGTCGTGCTGGGCATCCCGTCCCGGGGGGTCCCCCTCGCGAGGCGGCTGGCCGCACGCATCGCCGCCGTCGAGAGCACCGACGTTCCGGTGGGCGCGCTCGACGTCACGATGTACCGCGACGACCTTCGCCTGCGACCGGCCCGGGCGCTGGAACACACCGACATCCCGCCCGGCGGGATCGACGGGAAGGTGGTCGTCCTGGTCGACGACGTCCTCTTCTCCGGGCGGACGATCCGTGCGGCGCTGACGGCGCTCGACGACGTCGGGCGCCCGGCGGCGGTTCGACTGGCCGTGCTGGTCGACCGCGGCCATCGCGAACTGCCGATCCGTCCCGACCACGTCGGTAAGAACATCCCGACGTCGCTTCGGGAGAGCGTCAAGGTCCAACTCGACGAGGTCGACGGCCACGACGCCGTTGTCATCGCCACAGCCGTGGACGGTGGCCGGTGAAGCGCCACCTGCTGACGGCCGCGGACCTCGACCGGGACGACGCGACGCTCGTCCTCGACACTGCGGCCGAGATGGCCCGCCTCACCCAGGGTCGTTCGGTCAAGAAGTTGCCGACGCTGCGCGGTCGCACCGTCGTCAACCTGTTCTTCGAAGACTCCACCCGGACCCGAACGTCATTCGAGTTGGCGGCGAAGCGGCTGTCGGCTGACGTCGTGAACTTCTCGGCCAAGGGATCCAGCGTCTCGAAGGGGGAGAGTCTCAAGGACACCGCCCTGACCCTGGAGGCTATGGGCGCCGACGCCGTCGTCGTGCGACATTGGGCCAGCGGCGCACCGCACCGGCTGGCCTTCTCGGGCTGGATCCGCTCCAGCGTCGTCAATGCCGGCGACGGCACCCACGAGCACCCGACCCAGGCCCTGCTCGACGCGTTCACGCTGCGACGGCACCTCGGCCCGCTGGACGGCCGCCACGTCACCGTCGTCGGCGACGTCCTGCACAGCCGGGTGGCACGCAGCAACGTCCTGTTGCTGTCGACCCTCGGCGCCGAGGTGACGCTGGTCGGGCCGCCGACGCTGCTGCCCGTCGGGGTGGACGGCTGGCCGTGCCAGACGTCCTACGAGCTCGACCCGGCGCTGGCCAAGGCCGACGCGGTGATGATGCTGCGCGTCCAGCGTGAGCGGATGAGCGCCGCGTTCTTCCCGTCCGCCCGCGAGTACAGCCGGCGGTACGGACTCGACGCGCGACGGTTCGCGCTCCTTCCCGACGATGCCGTCGTGTTGCATCCGGGGCCGATGAACCGCGGCATGGAGATCACCGCCGACGTCGCCGACAGCGACCGATCGGTGATCGTCGAACAGGTGACGAACGGGGTGTACGTGCGGATGGCCGTGTTGTACCTCCTGCTCGGCGGTGCGTCGTGACGTGGGTCGTCCGCGGTGCCCGGCTGCTGGGTGGCGATCCGACCGACCTCCTGCTGCGCGAAGGGAGGATCGAGGACGTCGGGTCGGGCCTGGACGCCGCGGGCGCGCAGATCCTCGACGCCGGCGAGCTCGTGGCGTTGCCCGGTCTGGTCGACCTGCACACACATCTGCGCGAGCCGGGCCGCGAGGACGCGGAGACTGTCGAGACCGGAACGCGTGCCGCGGCGCTCGGCGGGTTCACTGCGGTGCACGCCATGGCCAACACCGAACCGGTGGCCGACACGGCTGGCGTCGTCGAACAGGTGTGGCGGCTCGGTCGCGAGGCGGGGCACGTCGACGTCCGTCCGGTCGGTGCGGTCACGGCCGGCCTGCAAGGGGAGCGGCTCGCCGAGCTCGGTGCGATGGCCGACTCGGCGGCGCGTGTGCGGGTCTTCTCCGACGACGGCCGCTGCGTGGCCGACGCGATGCTGATGCGCCGGGCGCTCGAGTACGTGAAGGCCTTCGACGGTGTGATCGCCCAGCACGCGCAGGAGCCGCGACTGACCGAGGACGCGCAGATGAACGAGGGCGAGCTCGCCGGGCGGCTCGGGCTCGGCGGCTGGCCCAGCGTGGCCGAGGAGGCCATCGTCGCCAGGGACGTCCTGCTGGCGGCCCACGTGCGATCGCACGTGCACATCTGTCATCTGTCGACACAGGGTTCGGTGGAGATCGTCAGGGTGGCGAAGCAGCGGGGGTTCCCCGTGACCGCGGAGGTCACCCCGCATCACCTGCTCCTCACCGAGGACCTGGTGGCCGGCTACGACCCCCGGTACAAGGTCAACCCCCCGTTGCGCACGGCCGACGACGTCGCTGCGCTGCGCCAGGGGCTCGCCGACGGGACGATCGACGCCGTCGCTACCGACCATGCCCCGCATCCGGCCGAGGACAAGGAGTGCGAGTGGGACGCCGCCGCCTTCGGCATGCTCGGACTGGAGACGGCACTCTCGGTGGTCCAGGCGACGATGGTCGACACCGGAATGCTCGACTGGGCGAGTGCGGCCGACCGGCTGTCCGCTGCGCCTGCGCGCATCGGGCGCTGCGACACCGGCGACCACGCCCAGGGCAGGCCGCTCGCGCCGGGTGAGCCGGCGAACCTGGTGCTGGTGGACCCCTCCGCCTGGGCGGCGGTCGACGCGCGTGAGCTCGCCTCGCTCTCGCGCAACACGCCCTACGAAGGCAGGTCTCTGCCGGGGCGTGTGGTCGCCACGTTCCTCCGCGGCCGGCCCACGGTCCTGGGCGGGAAGCTCGCGTGAGCCACGCATCCGCGCTGCTCGTGCTCGAGGACGGCCGGACTTTCCGCGGGCAATCCTACGGCGCCGAAGGGGAGACGTTCGGCGAGGCGGTGTTCTCGACCGCGATGACCGGCTACCAGGAGACCCTGACCGACCCGTCGTACCACCGCCAAGTCGTCGTCCAGACCGCCCCGCACATCGGTAACACCGGCGTCAACGACGACGACCGCGAGTCCGACCGGATCTGGGTGGCGGGCTACGTCGTCCGCGAACCGGCACGGCGGGCCTCGTCGTGGCGTTCCCGGGGCGGCCTCGAGGACGAGCTGACCGGTCACGGCGTGGTCGGTATCAGCGGTATCGACACCCGCGCACTCACCCGGCACTTGCGCGAACGCGGCACGATGCGGGCCGGCATCTCGACGGTGGCGTCGTCCGCCGATGCCCTGCGTGCCCGCGTGCTGGCCAGCCCGACGATGGCCGGCGCCGACCTCACTGCGGACGTCACCACCCGGCACCCCTACGTCGTGCCCGCGCGCGGCGCGCGCCGGTTCACCGTCGTCGCCGTCGACCTCGGCATCAAGGCCATGACCCTCCATCGGATGGCCCAGCGGGGAATCGAAACCCACGTATTGCCGGCCGCTTCGAGCATGGACGACGTGCTGGCTGTCGAGCCGGACGGACTGTTCATGTCCAACGGTCCGGGCGACCCGGCGACGGCGGGCCACGCGGTCGACCTGCTCACCGGTGCGTTGGAACGGCGGCTGCCCTTCTTCGGCATCTGCTTCGGACACCAGATCTTCGGTCGGGCACTCGGGTTCGAGACCTACAAGCTCGGCTACGGCCACCGGGGTGTCAACCTGCCCGTCCAGGACGGGGGGACGGGCAAGGTCGAGGTCACGGCACACAACCACGGCTTCGCCGTCGACGCGCCACGCGGTGGGGTCGTCCGGACGCGGTTCGGTGCCGCCGGGGTGAGCCATGTCTGCCTCAACGACGACGTCGTCGAGGGGTTGACGGTGCGTGATCCGGGCGGGCGGACGACCGCGTTCTCGGTGCAGTACCACCCGGAGGCTGCGGCCGGCCCCCACGACGCGGGCTACCTGTTCGACCGGTTCGTCGACGTCATCGATGCGGCGGGGTCCTGATGCCGCGCCGCGCGGACATCCGATCGGTTCTGGTGATCGGGTCGGGTCCGATCGTCATCGGCCAGGCCTGCGAGTTCGACTACTCCGGGACCCAGGCCTGCCGAGTGCTGCGGGCGGAGGGGCTGCGGGTCGTCTTGGTGAACAGCAACCCGGCGACGATCATGACCGATCCCGACGTCGCCGACGCCACCTACGTCGAACCGATCACGGCGGAGTTCGTCGAACGGATCATCGATCTCGAACGACCGGACGCCTTGCTCGCGACGCTGGGCGGGCAGACAGCGCTCAACACGGCCGTGGCCCTGCACGAGGCGGGCATTTTGGACAAGTACGGCGTCGAGCTGATCGGCGCGTCGGTCCGTGCGATCGAGTTCGGCGAGGACCGCGAGGCCTTCAAGCACGTGGTGGCACGAGTCGGCGCAGAAGTCGCTCGTTCGGTCGCGTGCCACTCGATCGAGGAGTGCCTGACCGCCGCCGCAGGGCTGGGCTTCCCGGTCGTCGTCCGGCCCTCGTTCACCATGGGCGGCGCCGGCTCGGGCATTGCCGTCGACGAGGCCGACCTGCGCCGCGCGGCCGGTCTGGGCCTGGCGGCATCGCCGACGACGGAGGTGCTCCTGGAGGAGTCGGTCCTCGGCTGGAAGGAGTACGAGCTCGAGGTCATGCGCGACCGCGCCGACAACGTCGTCGTGGTCTGCACGATCGAGAACGTCGACCCGATGGGCGTGCACACCGGCGACTCGGTGACCGTGGCGCCCGCGATGACGCTCACCGATCGCGAGTACCAGCACATGCGCGACCAGGCGATCGCTGTGATCCGGGCGGTCGGCGTGGCCACCGGTGGCTGCAACATCCAGTTCGCGGTGGACCCAGTCACCGGCCGGATGATCGTCGTCGAGATGAACCCGCGGGTCTCGCGCTCGTCGGCGCTGGCCAGCAAGGCGACCGGCTTCCCGATCGCGAAGATCGCCGCAAAGCTGGCCCTGGGATACACCCTGGACGAGATTCCGAACGACATCACCGCCGAGACCCCGGCCTGCTTCGAGCCCACGCTCGACTACGTCGTGGTCAAGATTCCACGCTTCGCGTTCGAGAAGTTCCCCGATGCCGACCGGACCCTGAGCACGCACATGAAGAGCGTCGGCGAGGCCATGGCCATCGGACGCAGCTTCACCGAGGCCCTGCAGAAGGCGATGCGGTCACTGGAGCAGGCCGGCGCCGTCGTCGACCTCGCCGCCGAGCCGGGTCCCGCGGATCGGCTCGTCCAACGGGTGCGGCGGCCGTACGACGGCCGCCTCGGTGACGTCGTCCGCGCCCTGCGGGCCGGAGCCGACCCCACCGCGCTGCACGAGGCGACGGGGATCGACCCGTGGTTCCTCGACCAGCTCCTGCTGCTCTCCGAGGTCGCCGACCAGGTCAGCGCCGCTGCCCAGCTGACGCCGGAGATCCTCCGCCGGGCCAAGCGGCACGGGTTCTCCGACCGCCAGCTCGCGGCACTGCGAGGCACGTCAGAGGAGGTGGTGCGTGGGCTACGCCACGCGCTCGAGATCCGGCCCGTTTACAAGACGGTCGACACCTGCGCCGCCGAGTTCGCCGCACGCACCCCGTACCACTACTCCTCCTACGACGAGGAGACCGAGGTCGAGCCCCGGTCCAGGCCGGCCGTCATCATTCTGGGCAGTGGTCCGAACCGGATCGGGCAGGGGATCGAGTTCGACTACTCCTGCGTCCACGCCGCGACGGCCCTGCGCGCGGCCGGCTACGAGACCGTCATGGTCAACTGCAATCCGGAGACAGTGTCGACCGACTACGACACCTCGGACCG
>DATFBR010000058.1:0-11779 GCA_035253685.1 Jiangellaceae bacterium | reverse complement strand
GGCGTTGCGGATGCTGTTGCAGGTCGCCTCGGTCCACCCGGCGTGGTCGGCGTCGGCGTTGTAGGACAGCGTCAGCGTGCCGGTGAACCCGGACGCCGCCACCAACTCCGTCGCGGCCTCGGGGTCATACGTGCAGAACTCACCACACGATTCCGGCTGGTACCCGTCCACCACCGGGGAGACCCAGCCGGTGGCCGGCTCGCGGGTGCCCTGGAAGATGTTCTGGATGATCAGGTCACGGTCGATCGCCATCGACAGACCCTTGCGCAGGTCGGTGCTCGCCACCGCAGGGTCGACCGACTCGGGCGCGAACGTGATCGTCTGGATGACACCGGTCTCGCGCTCGATGAACCGGTCGCCAAGGTCGGCCTTGTACTGCTCGCCGGCCAGAGACGTCTCGGGCAGCTGGGTCATCACGTCGACGTTGTCGGCCAGCAGGTCGTTGTACTCGGCGTTCTGGTCGGTGTAGATCCGGAACGTCACGTCCTGCACGCTCGGCTGGGTGTCGCCGGCGTAGCCGTCGTAGGCGGACAGCTGGATGTCCACGTTCTCGTTGTACTCGACGACCTCGAACGGGCCCGAACCGATGGGGGCCAGGCCGAACGCGTCGATGTCATCGAAGAACGCCTCCGGCAGCGGTGCGAAGGCGGTGTAGCCCAGCCGCTGCGGGAAGGCCGACTGCGGCGAGGTCAGCGTGATGGTGAACGTGCGGTCGTCGACCACTTCCAGCCCGGACATGGTCTCGGCCGTCGCCGAACCCTCGATGTAGGCGCCTTCGGCATCGAACTCGCCCTGCACCTCGGCGAACCCCTCGATCGGCTCGAAGAAGTACGAGTTCAGTGCGGCGCTCTCGCCGAGCGCAGCCCAGTTCCAGGCGTCCACGAAGCTGTTCGCGGTGATCGGGCTGCCGTCGTGGAAGGTCCACCCGTCCTTCAGGGTGACCGTCCAGGTGATGTTGTCGTCGGACTCGATCGACTCGGCGATCTCGTTCTCCGGGGCCGCGGTGTCCGAGTTGTACCTCACCAACTTCGAGAAGACGGCGTCGAGCGGGTCGCCGCCGCACGTCTCGTTGGTGTTCGCCGGAACCAGCGGGTTCTCGGGGCTACAGCCGCCGATCACGACCGAGCCGGACGGGCCTTCGGCCTGGCCGCCGTCGTCGCCGTCGTCGCCCTCGTCGTCGCCCCCACATGCGCTCAGCACGAGCGCGAAGCCGACGGCGCCGATGATGGCTCCCTTGCGAGCAAGTACTCGCATGGATGTCCTCCTAGGTCTGATTGCTGCCCGGGACAATGGGCACGCGCACGACGCCGGTTGGCGTGCCGCGCCTTGCTCCCCTCCGGCGTGGTGAACTGTGCCGAAAGGGTGGTCCGTCGCATTCTTAGGCGTCGCTGTATCGGGCAGGCAAGCCCGCGGGCCGCATCGGACCAGTCCGCAATCAGACTGTGACCAACCTGCCGATTGCTCGTGACGCGACGTCACCGTTTCGGCTCCCGCGCGTCACATCCGCCACATCGTGACCACGTCACCCCACCCCCGTTGATCATGGCGAAGTGGGGGTTCTCGGGCCCGCGAGAGCCCCACTTCGCCATGATCAACGAGGAGTGCAGGGCGTGGCTCCGTCCACAGGGCGGGCAGCGGCGTCAGAGTCTGTCCACAGTCGAGGCTCGCCGCATGGAACCCGCGGGATCAGGACGGCGAGCGTGGCACCCCTCATGACGGGGCTCGTGAACGCCGATGCGCCGCGCCGGGGCGCCGTTCCAGCGACACTCGATGGCGGTCCATTCCTGCTTTCCGACGCCCGACGGCTGGGCGTTTCCCGAGATCGGCTCCGTGGATCGGCGTTCCGGCACCCCACGAGGTCGGTCTACGTCTCGGCAGAGACTGCGGTCGACCTCGAGCTCGAAGCCCGCTCCTGGGCCTTGGTGCTGCCGCCGTCGGCGGCGATGTTCGGCACGACCGGACGTGGCTCGACCTCGCATCGGTCCTCGGTCGAACGCAGCTGGTGATCGCCGGGGACGCCATGGTGAGCGGCGGACTCACCACCGTCGAAGGCTTGCAGGCCGTCAGCGCGGCCACCCGAGGACGGCGTGGCATGGTCCTGTCCCGTGCAGCTGCTGCACTCGTCCGCTCCGGCGTCGATTCCCCACCCGAGACGATCGTTCGCCTGATCATCGTCGACGGAGGTCTGCCGTGCCCACAGGCCGGGCTCGCTGTCTACGACGAAAGCGGCGGCTGGATAGGACGGCCGGATCTCTGTTACATCCTGCTCAAGCTCGCCATCCAGTACGAGGGCGACGTGCACCGAACCACCAGGAAGCGGTGGCGGGCAGACATCAGCCGCGACGAGGTTCTGCACGATCACGAATGGGACGTCATCCGGGTCACGGGCGACGATCTGTCTCGGCCTGCCGCGCTGTGCCGCCGCATCGCCGTCCGTCTCGAGCGGCAAAGCCGCCGCCTCGGCCTCCCACTCCCCCGTTGATCATGGCGAAGTGGGGGTTGTAAGGCGCCCAAGAGCCCCACTTCGCCATGATCAACGAGATGGTGGGAGGGGCTACGACGCCGGTCAGGCTCGGCCGTGGCGGCGTCGGGCGGCCGTGCGGCCGCGCACGCTGGCATCGAGCACCACCTTGCGTAACCGCACCGCCCCCGGCGCGACTTCGACACACTCGTCGTCGCGACAGAACTCCAGGGCCTGCTCGAGCGAAAGCCGTCGGGGTGGGATCAGCCGTTCCAGCTCCTCGGCGGTCGAGGAACGGACGTTCGTCAGCTTCCTCTCCTTGGTGATGTTGACGTCCATGTCGTCGGAGCGCGAGTTCTCACCGACAATCATCCCCTCGTACACCTCGGTGCCCGGTTCGACGAACAACGTGCCGCGTTCCTGGAGGTTGAACATCGCGTAGGAGGTCGCCACCCCGGGCCGATCGGCCACCAACGACCCGGTGGGCCTGGTCCGCAGGTTGCCGAACCACGGCTCGTACCGGTCGAACACGTGGTGGGCGATGCCGGAGCCGCGGGTCTCGGTCAGGAAATCGGTCCGGAACCCGATGAGCCCGCGGGCCGGCACGACGAACTCCATCCGGACCCAACCGGTGCCGTGGTTGGTCATGTGCTCCATACGCCCCTTGCGCATCGCCAGCAACTGCGTCACTGCTCCGAGGTACTCCTCGGGCACGTCGACCGAGAGGCGCTCGACCGGTTCGTGGAGATGCTCGTCGACGGTCCGCGTGACGACCTGAGGCTTGCCGACGGTCAGCTCGAAGCCCTCGCGACGCATGGTCTCTACCAAGATCGCGAGCGCCAACTCGCCGCGGCCCTGGACCTCCCAAGCGTCGGGACGCTCGGTCGGAAGCACACGCACCGCGACGTTGCCCACCAGCTCCTGGTCGAGGCGCTCCTTGATCAGCCGGGACGTCAGCTTGATGCCGCCGGAGCGCCCGGTCAGCGGCGAGGTGTTGGCTCCGACGGTCATCGAAAGGACGGGTTCGTCGACGGTGATCAGCGGCAGCGGACGCGGGTCGACGTCGTCGGCCAAGGTCTCGCCGATGGTGATCCCGGGAATGCCGGCGACGGCGATGATGTCGCCCGGGCCGGCCGATTCGGCCGGCACGCGGTCCAGGGCCTCGGTCATGAACAGTTCGGCGACCTTCACCCGATCGACCGAACCGTCCCGGCGGCACCAGGCGACCCGCTGGCCCCGGCGGATCTCTCCCTGATGGACCCGGCACAGCGCGAGCCGACCGAGGAACGGCGATGCATCGAGGTTGGTCACCCGCGCCTGCAGCGGCGCTCCGTCCTCGAACGTGGGGGCCGGGATCGTAGCGATGACCGTGTCCACGAGTGGCCCCAGGTCGTCACGATCGGGGATCGCACCGTCCGCGGGCCGATGCAGGGATGCCCGGCCATCGCGGGCCGACGCGTACACGATCGGAAAGTCCAGCACCGTCGGGTCGGGCGGGCCGTCGAAGCCGTCGTCGACCAGGTCGAGGAACAGCTCGTAGGTCTCGTCGACGACCTCGGCGATCCGCGCGTCCGGCCGGTCGGTCTTGTTGACGACGACCACGATCGGCAGTCGGGCCGCGAGCGCCTTGTGCAAGACGAAGCGGGTCTGCGGCAGCGGCCCCTCGCTGGCATCGACGAGGAGCACCACGCCGTCGACCATGGCCAGGCCGCGCTCGACCTCACCGCCGAAGTCGGCGTGCCCAGGCGTGTCGATGATGTTGACCGTCGTCCCGCCCCACCGAAGCGCCGTGTTCTTGGCCAGGATCGTGATGCCCTTCTCGCGCTCGAGGTCCTCCGAGTCCATGACCCGCTCGGTCACCGACCGGTTGTCGCGAAATGCGCCGGACTGCCGGAGCAGGGCGTCGACGAGCGTCGTCTTCCCGTGGTCGACGTGGGCCACGATGGCGACGTTGCGCAGGTCGTCGCGGGCGCGGGTGGGCATGGCTGAGCACTCGATCCGGTCGGTGGGGGTGCCGGCCATGCTACGGCCGGACGCCACCCGTGCCCGCACCGACGACGGACCACTTCACCCGAGTAGCGGGCGGGCAAGATCGACGAATGGTCGATCTGCCTCCAGCCAGGGCACCTCGCGGAGGTCGTCGCGCCCGAGCCAGCGCAACTCGTCGTGGTCCTCGAGAGGCTCCGGCTCCCCGGCAGTGATGGTTGCCGTCCACACGTGGAGCTCGTGGTCCGGTCCCAGTGGGCGGGCGCCGTGCAGCCGTACGCCGACGACGATCTCGACGCCGAGTTCCTCCCGGCACTCGCGGATGAGGGCCTCCTGTTCGGACTCACCGGCCTCGACCTTGCCGCCGGGGAACTCCCAGGCACCGGCCGACGCCGATGGTGCGCGGCGACGGGCAGCGAGCAGGCGGCCACCGCGGATCAGGGCGGCGCCGACGACGATCACTGTGCACACCGTCGCAGCACCGTTGCGAGCCCGCTGGAATCCGGAGCGGTGCTCTGCCAGCCTGCCGCCCATACCACTCCGCCGATGTGCCAGGCTGGAGACTGCCGAGATCCGACGTTCCGAGGGAGGCGGTATGCCTGCGCACGACAGCCGGGCAGCCTTCGGCGCCGCCGCCGGTCCGCTGCAGTCAGCCGTCGCCATACCGGGCGCCGACTCCGAGGGCGGCGGCTTCGGCACGGCTGATCGGCACGTGCTCTAGTGGCCACGGGAGTCACGTTGCCGGTGCGGGCACGCATCCCCGCCCGCACCTTGCGCACCGACCGCTGGTGGATCGAGCCGGTGTTCACCGCACTCGGCCTCACCGCCTGGCTCGCATATGCGACCACCCGGGTGTTCCTGCAGGAGAACTACTGGGTTGCGGAGCACCACTACCTGACCCCGTTCTACTCGCCCTGTGTCTCCCTCGCGTGTACGCCGGAGGCGGCCCACTTCGGCCGGATCCTGCCGGACCACCCGCTGATCCCCTACGCGGCGTTCAGCCTTCCGCTGCTGCTGGTGTTCCGGCTGACGTGCTACTACTACCGGAAGGCGTACTACCGCAGCTTCTGGCTGTCGCCTCCGGCCTGTGCCGTGTCCGAGCCGCACCGGAACTACAGCGGCGAGACGCGCTTGCCACTGATCCTGCAGAACGCCCACCGCTACACCTTCTACGCCGCAGTGATCATCACGCTGATCAACACGTACGACGCGGTTCTCGCCTTCAGCGGTGAGGACGGCTTCGGCATCGGGCTGGGCAACGTGATCCTGGTCGGCAACGTGATCCTGTTGTGGGGCTACACGCTGTCCTGCCACTCGTGCCGACACATCACGGGTGGACGGCTACGTAACTTCTCCCGCCACCCCATCCGGTACCGGTGGTGGACGTTCGTGTCGAAGCTCAACGCCCGGCACATGCAGTTCGCGTGGATCACGCTGGCCACGCTCGCGATCACCGACGCGTACATCATGGCCCTGGCCGCCGGCTGGATCACCGACCTGCGGTTCGTCAACTAGGAAGATGCCGATGAGCGATTCGCCCGCCACCGAGCGCCACGCTTACGACGTCCTGGTCGTCGGCGCCGGTGGAGCCGGCCTGCGTGCCGCCATCGCCGCACACGATGCCGGAGCGCATGTCGCCATCGTGTGCAAGTCGTTGTTGGGCAAAGCTCACACCGTCATGGCCGAAGGTGGCGCCGCCGCGGCGATGGGAAACCTCTATCCGGAGGACAACTGGCGGGTCCATTTCCGTGACACCATGCGCGGCGGCAAGATGCTCAACCACTGGCGCATGGCCCAGCTGCACGCCCAGGAGGCACCCGACCGCATCTACGAGCTCGAGGAGTGGGGGGCGCTCTTCGACCGAACGCCCGACGGCCTGATCTCCCAGCGCGACTTCGGCGGGCACCGATACGCCCGCCTCGCCCATGTGGGGGACCGCACCGGACTGGAGCTCATCCGCACACTTCAACAGCGTGCCGTCGCCCTCGGCATCGACGTCTACATGGAGTGCACGGTCACGCGACTGCTGCAGGACGCCGGTCGCATCGCCGGCGCCTTCGCGTACTGGCGGGAGTCCGGTCGGTTCGTGCTGTTCGAGTCGCCGACCGTGGTTCTCGCCACCGGCGGCATCGGCAAGTCGTACAAGGTGACGTCGAACTCCTGGGAGTACACCGGCGACGGGCACGCGCTCGCGTTGGTAGCCGGCGCCAGCCTGGTCAACATGGAGTTCGTCCAGTTCCACCCGACCGGGATGGTCTGGCCGCCGTCGGTGCGCGGCATCCTCGTCACCGAATCCGTCCGCGGCGACGGCGGCGTGCTGCGCAACCGCGAGGGCCGGCGGTTCATGTTCGACTACATCCCGGAGTTCTTCAAAGCCGAGACGGCCGACTCCGAGCACGAGGCCGACCGGTGGTACGACGACAAGAAGAACAACCGCCGGCCACCAGAGCTGCTCCCGCGCGACGAGGTCGCCCGCGCGATCAATGCCGAGGTCAAGTCCGGACGCGGCTCGCCGCACGGCGGTGTGTTCCTCGACATCGCGTCCCGGCGGACCGCCGACTACATCCAGCGGCGGCTGCCGTCGATGTACCACCAGTTCAAGGAGCTCGCCGACGTCGACATCACCGCCGAGGCGATGGAGGTCGGCCCCACCTGTCACTACGTGATGGGCGGTGTGGCCGTCGCGCCCGACACGGGGGAGTCGTCCGTGCCCGGCCTGTACGCAGCCGGCGAGGTCGCCGGCGGTATGCACGGCGCCAACCGGCTCGGCGGCAACTCGTTGTCGGATCTGCTGGTGTTCGGCCGCCGAGCCGGACTCAACGCGGCGTACGCCGTCCACCGGATGCGGACTCGCCCGTCGGTGTCCGACGTCGACGTTCGCGCCGCGGCCGACGCCGCGTTGGCGCCCTTCGCCGAGGAGGGCGGCGAAAACCCCTACGCCGTGCAGCAGGACCTCCAGGAGGTCATGCACAGTCTGGTCGGCATCATCCGCACCGCCGACGAAATGGAGCAGGCGCTCAAAGAGATCGCCGGCCTGCGCGAAAGAGCGGCGAAGGTCACCGTCGAGGGCCACCGGCAGTACAACCCCGGGTGGCACCTGGCGCTCGACCTGCACAACATGCTCCGCGTCTCCGAGTGCATCGCCCGCGCCGCCCTCGAACGCACCGAGAGCCGCGGCGGCCACACTCGCGACGACTTCCCGGCCACCGACGATGCGTGGGGGACGGTCAACCTGCACTGCCGCCTGCGCGGCGAGGACGTCTCGGTCGACCGGGAGGCGCTGCCGCTCATGCCCGACGACCTGCGCCAATTGTTCGAGGAGAAGTAGATGGGCTACGACCTCACCATGCGGATCTGGCGCGGCGATCCCACGGGCGGCACCCTGACGGACTACACAGTGCCGGTGGAGGAGGGCGAGGTCGTCCTCGACGCCATCCACCGCCTGCAGGCGACCAAGGCCGGCGACCTGGCGGTTCGCTGGAACTGCAAGGCGGGCAAGTGCGGGTCCTGCAGCGCCGAGATCAACGGCCGCCCCCGGCTGATGTGCATGACCCGGTTGTCGGCGTACGAGCCGACCGAGACGATCACCGTGACACCACTACGAACCTTCCCCGTGGTGCGCGACCTGGTGACCGACGTCTCGTACAACTACCGCAAGGCTGCCGAGATACCCGCCTTCGCCCCGGAGCCCCGTCGCGCCGACGGTACCTACCGCATGCAGCAGGAGGACGTCGAGCGCGGGCAGGAGTTCCGCAAGTGCATCGAGTGCTTCCTCTGTCAGGATGTCTGTCACGTCATCCGAGACCACGAGGACAACAAGCCGGCGTTCGCGGGACCTCGCTTCTTCCTCCGCTTCGCCGAGCTCGACATGCACCCACTGGACACCAACGACCGGCGCCGGCTCGCCCGTGAGCAGGCCGGCATCGGCCTGTGCAACATCACCAAGTGCTGCACCGAGGTGTGCCCCGAACACATCAAGATCACCGACAACGCGATCATCCCGATGAAGGAGCGCGTGGTCGACCGATCCTTCGATCCCGTGGTCTGGCTCGGCTCCCGGATCCGGCGCCGTGACAAGCGCACCGAACCCGACCCGCCGCCTGCTGTCGTCTGATCACAGTCACGATGTGCGCAGTGCTGCGCCCAGCTGGGCGAAGCGCGGCGCATCCCCTGCATCGAGGAGCGCACCATGTCAGTGCTCGGCGACGACGGCGTCCACGCCGCCCTGGCCGACCTGCCCGGCTGGGCCGGCGACGCCGCATCGATCACCAGGACGGTCACCGCGCCGGACTTCCTCAGCGCGATCCGGACCGTCGACGACATCGCCCTGGTGGCCGAGACGATGGACCACCATCCCGACATCGACATCCGCTGGCGGACTCTGACGTTCACGCTCTCGAGCCACTCGGTCGGCGGTGTCACAGCGGCCGACATCGAGTTGGCGCGCGGCATCGACGAGGCCGCCGAGCGTCACGGGGCGACGTAGGGATATTTGATCGCAGAGCCGGAGCTGGTGTCCGAGGCCCGCCGACGGTTCAACGATCATGATTCGGGCGACGTGGACCGGTGGTCGACGCTCGAGCGGCACTACACCGGTGGGCGTGGCAGGTTTGCCAGCACGCCTGGCGAGGGAAAGAATCTCGGGACAATCGTCGACACATCTGGAGGCCCGGTGAACACCCGCACGATCGCCATCCTGGCGCTCATCATCGCCGTGATCGTCATCCTCATCCTGGTTCTCTGACGCTTCCGACCGGTGGGTGACGGGCGCCCGTCATCCACCGGCAGCAACCACCTCGGGACGGTGCTCCAGCACCGTCCCGAGGTGCGTCCGTTCCCACGAAAAGTCCGGTGCCGGCCCGCCGTGCACGGTCGTAGGGTTGCAGCGGCGGGAAGACCGGAGGAGACGCTGGCATGGAGTTGGTCCGCAAGTTCCCCAAGGGTCACGCCATACCGCCGCCCAAGGTGCCGTGGTACGAGGCCACGGTGGCCTACCTCCTGCTGGTACCGGCCGCGATCACCTGGTTCCTGAACATCCCGCTGATCGTGAGCTACTGGGCCTGTGCGGGTGCCGAGGGTTTCTGCTCCGACCAGGATCTGCTCGAGTCGAGCACGGGTTCTTACACCGGCATCGTCCTCGTTGCCGTGATCTGCATGATCGTCGCATTGGGCTGCGCCATCGCGGTGCAGCTGACGGTGCGCAAACTGCATTTCGTCCTGGTGTGGACGCTCGCCATCGGCTGCCTGCTGGCGAGCATCTATGCATACGCCGTCATGTCCGGACTCGCCCGCACGCCGTGGGGCCACCTCATCCCGCTGTAGGCCACTGTCTGTCGAGGCGGCTCGGCCGGTGTTGGCTCTTGGTCGGCCGCAGCGTCAGACGTGTTCGGACCGGTAGCGGGGTTTGATCCACTCGTTCAAGTAGGCGCCCGGACTCTCGGCCTCGAGCAGGTCGTCCGCATCGTCCGGGTCGACGTCCAGGTATCGATAGACCTCGCCGGAGCGGAACTCGACCTCGAGATTGGCGGTGCCGTCGTCGTATCCGACGGACGCGATCACCGACGAGGACAGCAGATGCCGCTTCACGACGGCAGCCTCGCACATCGCCGACGTCAACGGCCGCAGCGACGAATCGGGGAACCCAGCCAGTGTCGCAGTGCCCGAGCGCCGGACGGCCATGGTCACCGACGTGGCGGCCGGTGACGTGGCTGTAGCGGTTGCGGCGCGTGCGTGGAGAGCGCGCGACCCCGATTACCTGCGTCAGGCGGTCACTCGAAGGCTCCCAACCGATGAGTACTCGGAATCCATCAGTTGTTGCTCCAGGCCGGTCGCCAGCTCCATCTGGGACAGGGCGCCGGCCCAGTACCTGAGGATGCGCGCGATCTCGGCTCGTGGCTCTCCCGACAGGGCGTCGACATCGATGTCAATCGTGAAGTGCATCGATCGACCGTAGCGACCAAGGGCTGGACTGCCGCTCATGGAGCAGCTACTTCTTCGCCGCCGACGTCGGTGCGAACCGGAATTCCACCACGTCGCCATCGGCCATGACGTAGTCCTTGCCCTCGATGCGGACCTGGCCGCTCGCCTTGGCCTCGGCCATGGAACCGGCGGCGACGAGGGCGTCGTACGACACGACCTCGGCCTTGATGAACCCGCGCTGGAAGTCGGTGTGGATGACGCCCGCGGCCTCCGCAGCCGTCGCCCCCTGGCGGATCGTCCATGCGCGCGCCTGTTTGGGGCCCGCGGTCAGGAACGTCTGCAAACCCAACGTGTCGAAGCCCACCTGAGCCAGCATGTCGAGGCCCGACTCCTCCTGCCCCATCGACCGCAGGAGCTCCAGCGCCTCGTCGGATTCGAGCTCCACCAGCTCCGACTCGATCTTCGCGTCCAGGAAGATCGCCTCGGCGGGCGCGACCAGTGCCCGCATCTCCTCCTTGAGGGCGTCGTCGGCCAACTCCTCGTCGTCCATGTTGAACACGTACAGGAACGGTTTCGCCGTGAGCAGGTGCAGCTCGCGCAGCGGCTGCGGGTCGAGGGAGGCGGCGAACACCGTCCGGCCCTCGTCGAGAACGGCGCGCGCCTCGACGACGGCGGCGACCTCGGCCGCCTTGTGCTTCTGGAGCCTGGCCTCACGCTCCAGCCGGGGCAGGACCCGGTCGACGGTCTGCAGGTCGGCGAGGATCAGCTCGGTGTGGATCGTCTCGATGTCGTCCTTGGGAGCCACCCGGCCGTCCACGTGCACGACATCCGGGTCGTCGAACACCCGGATGACCTGGCAGATCGCGTCGGCCTCACGAATGTTCGCGAGGAACTGGTTGCCCAGGCCCTGGCCTTCCGAGGCGCCCTTCACGATCCCGGCGATGTCCACGAAGCTCACCGTCGCCGGCACCTGACGGGCGGAGCCGAAGATCCGCGCCAGGACTGCCAGCCGTCGGTCCGGCACACCGACGACGCCGATGTTGGGGTCGATCGTCGCGAACGGGTAGTTGGCCGCGACGACGTCATTCTTGGTGAGCGCGTTGAACAGGGTGGACTTGCCGACGTTGGGCAACCCGACGATGCCGATGGTGAGCGAGGACATGGTCCGACGAGTCTATGAGGCGCACCGCTGGCCACAGCCGCGCCGTCACGCGGCTCAGCCGAGCGGAAACGGCGGTTGCCACCACGGTGGCGTTGGCCACAGCATCACGAGCATCGAACCCACCCTGCAGCGCACAGCCCTGTGCCGAGCTGGTACCTCGACTTCCCCGACGCCAGGGAGGGTCTACGTCGAGGGCGTCCGGGCGTTGCTCGCCGCCCTGGGTGAATGACGGCGGAGTCCGTCGCGCCTCC
>DATFBR010000057.1:0-2739 GCA_035253685.1 Jiangellaceae bacterium | reverse complement strand
CGCGAGTACACGGTGGCGTCGTCGTACCTCTTGGCCACGAAACGCTGTTGGACCGCCTGCTTGGTCACCCCCATGCTCTGCCCGATCGTGGTCCACGATGCACCCGCTTTACGAGCCTGGTCCACGAAATGCCCGACCAGGTGGTCGGCGATGTCGCCGAGGTGCTCGGCGACATCTGCCGCAGCACGGAGATGTTCCAGAGCGTCGCCCTCGGGGTGCCGCTGCTCGACGTGGTGGATCAGGTCGTCCAGGCGAATCGGCAGGGTGCGCACACGTCAACCGTAGGTTGACGGTCACGCCTGCGTCAACCGGCGGTTGACGGCATCGACAAGCGTCACACGGTCACGAGAAGTGGGTATGTCCCCCGCTCCCCTCGTATCGGACGCCGTCGACGGTGACGCCCTCGCCCTCCCGGACGCGGCCGACGACGCGCCACCGTTCGGGAAGGTTCACCTCCGCGGGGAACGTCGCGACGAGGGCGTTGTCCTCGCCACCGGCCAGGATCCAGTCCAGCGGCTCCGCGTTGAGCGCGGCCGCCGCGTCGCGGATCGGGTCGGCAACGTCGAACGCGTCCGGATCCAGGTCGATCCCCACCCCGCTCGCCGCGGCCACGTGGCCGAGGTCGGCGATGAGGCCGTCGCTGACGTCCACCATCGACGTCGCGCCCAGGTCCGCCGCCTCCGGCCCGGCATCATAGGGAACCGTGGGACGACGGTGGGCCTCCACCAGGATCCGCGGCGATCGGAATCCACGGCTGAGCACCCGGAAGCCTGCTTCGGCCCAACCCAGCCGTCCACACACGGCGACGGCGTCCCCCGGTCGGGCCCCGGAACGCGTGACGGGCGAGCGCCCGGCGAGGTCGCCGAGCGCCGTCACCGACACCACGACCAGGTCGCAACGCACCAGGTCGCCACCGACGATCGACGTGCCCATCGGTTCGCATTCCTCCCGCAGCCCGTCGGCCAGCCCGAGCACCCAGTCCGCGGGGAGGTCCGGCGGCGCGCCGAGACCGACGAGTACGGCGGTCGGAACGGCGCCCATCGCGGCCACGTCGGCGAGGTTCTGCGCGGCCGCCTTGTGACCGACGTCGGCGGCCGAGGACCAGTCGCGGCGGAAGTGCCGCTTCTCCACGAGAAGATCGGTGGTCGCCACCATCCGACCGTTCGGCGCAGCGAGCACGGCTGCGTCGTCCCCCGGGCCGACCAGCACCCCTTCACGCCGAGGCAGCCGCGCCGTGATGGCGGATATCAGGCCGAACTCGCCCAGGTCGGCCAGCTTGTCTGACATGGATCTCCCTCGCCGATCCGGCCACGTGTAGGTTTGCGGCGACGTTCGGGGACATCTTGGCCCAGAGACTGGAGGACGCGCGTGGTGGTGCAGGCCTACATCCTCATCCAGACCGAGGTCGGCAAAGCGGCCGACGTCGCGCGCGAGATCGCCCACATCGAGGGGGTCACGCTCGCCGAGGACGTCACCGGTCCCTACGACGTCATCGTGCGGGCCGAGGCCCGCAACGTCGACGAGCTGGGCAAGCTCGTGGTCGCCCGCGTCCAGGGCGTCGACGGCATCACCCGCACGCTCACCTGCCCGGTCGTCCACATCTGATCACGACGACCGCCCGCTGCGGGCGCCCGTCGGGCCCTCTCTGCATCGGCGCGGCGGGCGTCGCGGTGCTGGTGCTCGCCGGCTGCGGAATCGGCCCCGTCGAGGTCCCGCCCTACGACCCGGAGCCGGGCACGTCGCCGGCATGCACCGCACTGTCAGAGGCCCTGCCCGACGTCGTCTCCGACGCCGTGCGTCGTGACACCGAACCGGCCGTGCCGCACGTCGCCGCGTGGGGCGACCCTGCCGTCGTGCTGCGCTGCGGCGTCCCCCTGCCCGCCGAGTACAGCCCGGACGCGCAACTGCTCGACGTCGACGGAGTCGGCTGGCTACCCGTGGACGGTGCTGGCGGCACGTTCTTCACCGCCACGGATCGCGCCGTCCACGTGGAGGTGGCGGTGCCGGACGACTATGCGCCGGAGGCCGACGTCCTCGCCGACCTCGCGCCCGCGATCATCGACACCCTCCCCGAGCGGGCCCGGTAGATCGCGTCGTGGAAGGTCGGCGTCTCCGTCGACCTGGCGGCGGCTACTCAGCCGCCGAACCAGCGCCCGCGCCGGATGGCGGCGAACCGCTCCTTCTCGGCGGCCAGCTCTGCTGACGGCCCGAAGAACGGCGCCATGGGCGCAGGTCCGGACAGGAAGTCGGCGTCGACCTTGCCGACGAATCCGCCGCCGAACTCGATGTAGCACGACCCCTTGCCGTCGTAGGGCTCGATTGCTTTCCCGCCCTGGAGCTTTGCTGCGATGTCGTCGGCGACCGCCCGCGCTGCGGTCTCGGCGAACACGCCCGCCCGCGGAACGGGTGCGTCGGCGCAGTCGCCGAGCGCGTAAACGTTCGGGAAGGGCGTTGCGAGGTTGCGGGGATCGACGGCAACCCAGCCGTCGTTGCCGCCGACCGTCAGGCCGGATGCCTCGACGACCGACGGCACGCGGTGCACCGGAATGCCGATGAACAGGTCGTACGGAAGATCTCCCGTCTTCAGCTTGGCCACGTGCGTACCAGGATCGAGTTCATGCACGTGCCGGCCGGGCGTGTAGCCGATGTCGCGTTCTCCCAGTGCCCGAACGATCGCCTCGGAGGTCTCCCGTGACACCGGGACAGGGGACTCCATCGGGCTGATCACGTCGATCCGGG
>DATFBR010000056.1:0-20166 GCA_035253685.1 Jiangellaceae bacterium | reverse complement strand
TCCAGCCGCCGGGCTTCCCGGACTTCCAGACTCGTGCGCGCATCGTCGAGCGGGGCACCCACCTGCTGACCGGCCGCGCATGGTCGGGCTGGGGTGACGTAACTCGTGTGGACATCAGCGTCGACGGCGGCCAGAACTGGGACGAGGCCCGGCTGGGCCCCCGACCGGATCAGTTCGAATGGCGTTCATGGCAGTGGAGCTGGGATGCCCACACCCGGGGAAGGTTCGAGCTGTGTGTCCGCGCCGGCGACGCCGCCGGCAACGTCCAGCCCCTCGAACAGACGTGGAACCGCCAGGGCATGGCCAACAATCACGTACAACGTGTCGCCGTGATGGTTCGGTGAGGCGGGGTCGATTTCGACCAGACCCCTGCACGCCGTCGACACCCGAGGGCCGCGGCTGGCCGGACGGTGGAGGTCTGCGGCAGGCTCGCCGCCGTGAGATCCGGTCCGGCCGAGGTGTTCATGGTGGCGTTGCGCCTGGGCGTGACGTCGTTCGGCGGACCGATCGCGCACCTGGGCTACTTCCACGCCGAGTACGTGGAGCGTCGCCGCTGGCTGAGCGACGCCGCATTCGCAGAACTGGTCGCTCTCGGCCAGTTCCTGCCCGGACCGGCGTCCTCACAGGTCGGCATGGCGGTCGGCTACACCCGGGCCGGCCTGCCCGGCGCGGTGGCGGGGTGGGCCGGATTCACCGTGCCTTCGGCCGTGGCCATGACCACTTTCGGTGCGCTGGCGGCGACCGGGAGCGTGGGCGACGAGGTATGGCTTCGCGCCCTGAAGCTCGTCGCGGTCGCCGTCGTCCTCGACGCCGTCATCGGCATGGCCCGTCGACTGGCGACGACGCCGGCGACCGCGGCCACGGCCATCGTCACCGGCATCGCGCTGCTTCTCCTGCCGGTGTCCGGACTGGTACAGGTCGGTTGCCTCGTCCTTGCCGGCCTGCTGGGACTGCTGCTCTTTCGTTCGCAGCCTGCCCCCGGCCCCGCTGAGTTGCCGCTGTACGTCGGTCGACGGACCGGTGTGGTGGCGCTGGCCTGCTTCGGCGCCCTACTGGTGGTTCTCCCGTTGATGTCAGGACTCGGAACCCTGGTCGCCCTCGCCGATGCCATGTACCGGGCGGGAGCCCTGGTCTTCGGCGGCGGGCACGTGGTCCTGCCGCTGATGCAGGCCGAGACCGTGCCGTCACTGGTCAGCGAGGACGCGTTCATAGCTGGTTACGGTGCCGCCCAGGCCCTTCCCGGCCCGCTGTTCACTTTCGCCACCTATCTCGGCCAGGTCGCCGCCGGCCTTCCCGGTGCCGTGGTCGCCACGATCGCGGTCTTCCTGCCCGGTTTCCTGATCCTTCTCGGTGTGCTTCCCTTCTGGCAGCAGGTGCGTTCCGACCCGCGGGTCCAGGCCGCTCTCGTCGGGGTGAACGCGGCCGTCGTCGGTCTCCTCGGGGCCGCGCTCGTCGATCCCATCGCGACCAGCGCGATCTCGTCGGTCGTGGACGCGATCTTCGCCGCTGCGCTCTTCGTCGCTCTCCATCTCGCCAAGGCCCCACCCTGGTTGGTCGTACTCGCCGCGGTGGTGGCGAGCCCGCTGCTCAGCCTGTGACGCCTCCCGATGCGGAAGGCCCGCGGTGCAGGGCATTCGCCCACACGGCAAGCGCCAGCACCGGCGAATGTGCCCGGGGGGCCGTGGGAGGCGGAGTCCTCGGGCTAACGGCCCACGTGCGCGCCGTTCGTGAGCCGGTGTCGTTCGATGAGGTGCCGAGCCATGTCCTTCGCGCGATTCGCGGCGTCGATGTCGCCCTCGATCGCGGCGATGATCGAGCCCTTCATCAGGATGTGCCAGGACAGGGCGAACTCGCGGGGTTCCCGGAGGTCGGCTTCCTCGGCCATTCCAGCCACGAGCGCGTTGATGTTCTCCAGATGCTGGATACTCGCCCGCCCGAGCGGATGCAACGGACCCATCTCCAGCAGCACGCTGATGAACGCCGGACCGTCGAAGTCCTCGCGATGGAACCACTCGCCGAACACGTCGAAGATGGCGAGCAGGTGCTCCTCCGGGGTCCCCCCGCGGGCCCTGGCCTCGGTCTCGACCATGTCGAAGGTCCAGCGTTCCTCGCGCAGGTCGAGGAATGCCAGGACCAGGTGGTTCTTGGTCGGGAAGTGGTTGTAGAGGGTCGCCTTCGCCACCCCGGAGCGGGCGATGATCTCGTCCACGCCGACGTCGCGTACGCCGCGATGGGAGAACAGGTCGTATGCGGTTTCCAGGATGCGTTGACGAGCGGTCAGTCCCTCCCGTGACGTCATGCGTCCAGAGTATACGCTGAGCAGACAGACAAGTCGTACCAAGTATTGGACAGACAAGTCTTTCTATGTTAGAAACGGGTCCATCCAAGCTACGAACAGATGCTGGAGGGGGGAACCGTCATGCACAACGGTCGTCCGGAACTGCCTGCTCTTCCCGCCCCGGAGACAGTCATGCTGGGCGCCTGCGAGCTGCGCATCCACCAACTCGCCGGCTGCATCGTCGTCCATCCGGCCGGTGAGGTCGACCTGTCCAACTCGGACGCCTTGAGGAACCATCTCGACGGCCTCGTCGACCGTGGGCACGTCGTCCTGGATCTATCCGGACTGAGTTTCCTCGACTCGACGGCGCTCGGCGCACTGATCACCGTTCGCAAACGGGCAGCCTTACGCGGCACGAGCCTGCACCTCGCAGGTGCTTATGGCACCGCCCTGAGAGTGCTCCAGATCACCGGCCTGGATGTGCACCTGATGCATCACGACTACGTCGCGGACGCACTCGAGGCCGCCCTCGGCGCTCGCGCCCGTAGCGCCAGAAGGAACGGTCACGGTCGCATGGCTGCCGTCCCAGCGGGGCCGGCCAGCTCTGCGCACAACGGCACTGGTGCCCGCCCCGAGGGCGACGAGCTCGGCTCGGGTCGACCAGTGAAGGGCGTGGCAGGATGAGAGACGACCTTCTCCTCAGTGTCGAGGCCGTCGGAGGATGCCTGGTCGGGCGGCTGAGCGGGGCGACGGATCTGTCGAGCGCGGCGGAGCTGGACGGAGAGCTCCGGAACATTGTCGCGCTGGGGGAGCGTCATCTCGTCGTGGACCTCTCAAAGGCGACGTTCCTCGATTCGGCTGCGCTGGCAGCACTCGTGTCGGCGCACTACCGGGCCAGGGTGCTGGGTGGAAGCGTTCGGCTGGCGGGCGCCACTGGCCCGGTCCGCACGATCCTGGAAACGACGCATGTCGACAGGATCCTGGAACACCACGACGACGTCGCAGCGGCCGTGGCCGCCGCCGTGTCGCCGGACCGTGACAGCATCGCCGAGTCGGCGTGACGCGCCGTCATCGTGGCGTCGGGCCCCTGCTGATGTCGGTGCCTGGCCCTAGTTTGGGGTCATGGACGTCATCCTGGTTCCTGGTTTGTGGCTCGACGGCTCGTCGTGGGAGGCGGTCGTGGCCGTCCTCGAGCAGGCGGGGCACCGCACCCGCGCACTGACGCTGCCAGGCATGGAGTCGAGGAACGCCGACCGCTCTGAGATCACCTTGCGCGATCATGTCGATTCGGTCGTCGAGGTGATCGACTCCGTCGATCGGGGCGCCGGCAAGGTCGCCCTCGTCGGACATTCCGCCGGCGGCGCGATCGCCCATGCCGCGGTCGACGCGCGGCCCGACCGGGTCGCCCGCGTCGTCTACGTCGGCGGTTTCCCAACCGCCGACGGTGACGCCGTCGCCGACGCGTACCCGGCCGAGAACGGCGAGGTCCGGCTGCCGGATTGGTCGGCCTTCGGGGACGAGGAGCTCGTCGACCTCGACGACGAGGGGCGCGCAGCGTTCCGCGAGCGCGCGATCCCGTCACCCGTGCACGTCACGCGCGATCCGCAACAGCTGTCCGACGAGCGTCGCTACGACGTGCCCGTCACGGTCATCTCGACCGAGTTCACCAGCGAGACGCTCCGGGGGTGGATCGAGCAGGGGCTGGCACCCGTACGGGAGTTCGCGAAGATCCGTGACGTCGAGCACGTCGACCTGCCCACCGGCCACTGGCCGCAGTTCACCCGGCCCGAGGAGCTCGGCGAAGCGATCCTCGCGAGCGTCGGACCCGCCTGACCGCCCGGGCCCCCGCCGGTCTACCGTCGCCGCTTCCACGCGGGTTCTCGCCCGTGAGCGGGTGACGGGAATCGAACCCGCATGACCAGCTTGGAAGGCTGGGGCTCTGCCATTGAGCTACACCCGCGAAACATGATCGGCGCCGACTGGAGCGCCTCCGGTTTCGTGAGGAATGGTAGCCGCTGCACGTGGTGTCCCAGCTCACCGTCGCCGCCGGGCGGCCCGATCGCGGCGACCGGCGTACCCTGGACCGCAGACGATACGCCGCGTCCCCGATCCGGGAGCGGAACACATGCGGGGTATGGCGCAGCTTGGTAGCGCGTCCGCTTTGGGAGCGGAAGGCCCCCGGTTCAAGTCCGGGTACCCCGACCACGGCCGAGCCGCACCGGCTCGGCCGTCGGCCCGCCGCAGCCCGGTACCATGGTGGCCAGTTGCGACAACTGCCGGCCTCGTGCCGCCAGCCCGTCGTGCGCCGCAGTTGCGGTCGCCGATCACACGTCCAGGAGAACTCCCCAGTGAAGAGCGTCGTCGAGACCCTCAACCCGACGCGGGTCCGGCTCGCCGTCGAGGTCCCCTTCGCAGAGCTCGAGCCGAGCATCATCTCCGCATACAAGAGGATCGCGGCGCAGGTCACCGTTCCCGGTTTCCGCAAGGGCAAAGTGCCGCCGTTGGTCATCGACCAGCGGGTCGGGCGCCCGGTCGTGCTCGACGAGGCCGTCAACGAGGCGCTGCCGAGGCTCTACGGGCGGGCCGTGGAGGAGAACGAGCTCAGACCACTGGGCCGGCCCGAGGTCGACGTCACCGACTTCGCCGACGGCCACGATCTCAAGTTCACCGTCGAGGTCGACGTCCGGCCCACGGTCACGCTGCCCCAGTGGGAGGGCTTGCGCGTGGAGGTCGACGGCGTCGAGGTCAGCGACGACGACGTCGACACCGAGATGGCCTCGCTGCAATCGCGGTTCGGCACGCTGGTCGGCGTCGATCGGGCGGCGGGCGACGGCGACTTCGTGATGGTCGACCTCGAGGCCACCAAGGACGGCGAGCCGGTCGACGGCGGGCAGGCGAACGGTATCTCCTACCAGATCGGCAGCGGTCAGCTTGTGGACGGAATCGACGACGCCGTGACCGGCTTGTCCGCCGGCGAGTCCGCCACCTTCCGCACGACGCTGCTCGGCACCAATGCGGGCGACGAGGTCGACTGCACGGTCACCGTCACCGCGGTGAAGGAGCAGGAGCTTCCCGACCTCGACGACGACTTCGCACAGATGGCCAGCGAGTTCGACACGCTCGACGAACTGCGCGCCGACCTGCGTGAGCGCGCGGAGCGTACGAAGCGGCTGTCGCAGGCGATCACCGCCCGCGACAGGGCCCTGGACAAGCTCCTCGAGGAGGCCGGCCACATCCCGCTCCCCGAGGGCGTGATCGCCGCACAGGTCGAGGAGCACTTCACCGACGGGCACGGCGACGACGACCACCGCACCGAGTTCGAAGGAGACCTGCGACGCACTCTCACCTCCCAGTTCGTCCTCGACGAGCTGGTCAAGGCGGAGGAGCTACAGGTATCGCAGGAGGAGCTGACCGCGTACATCCTCGAGCGCGCGGCCCAGTCGGGCATCGACCCGAACCAGCTCGCCCAGCAATACGTCCAGAGCGGCAACCTGCCGGCATTGATGGCCGAGGTCGCACGCGGCAAGGCGCTCGCGCTCGTGGTCCAGAAGGCCGAGGTGGTCGATTCCTCCGGCCGGCCGGTCGACCTCGACCGGCTCAGCCAGGACGGCAGCCTCGCCGCGCCGGGAGCTGACGACGTCCTGCCGAGCGGTATCGAGTTCGCCGAGCTCGACGAGACGGTGGATGACGACGAAGACGACGAGTCGGCCGGCGACGAGGGCGACGAGGCCCGGAGCTGAGCCTCCGGCCGGTCGGTTCGCCCGAACGGAGCATCCGGCACGCCGTGAGCGAACAGCGGGCGTTCCCGGATGGCGAGGGCCGCGGCGTTGGTTAGGGTCGATGACACACCAACCGACCAGCCGGACGGCTCCGCCAGCCGTCCCGGACCAGACCGAGGAGACACGGTGAGCCCACGGCCCGAGACGTCCGGTCTCGTCCTCCCCGCCACGATGCAGCAAGCCCCGGGCTCGGCCATGGGCCTGGAGGACAACGTCTACAACCGTCTGCTCCGCGAGCGGATCATCTTCCTCGGAACCGAGGTCAAGGACGAGAACGCCAACGCGATCTGCGCCCAGCTGCTCCTGCTTGCTGCCGAGGACCCCGACAAGGACGTCCACCTGTACATCAACTCGCCAGGTGGCTCCGTGTCGGCCGGCATGGCGATCTACGACACGATGCAGTACGTCAAGCCCGACGTCGTCACCGTCGCCATGGGACTGGCCGCGTCGATGGGCCAGTTCCTGCTGGCCGCGGGCACGAAGGGGAAGCGCTACGCCACCCCGCACGCCCGGATCATGATGCACCAGC
Source organism: Jiangellaceae bacterium (assembly GCA_035253685.1). Lineage (GTDB taxonomy): Bacteria > Actinomycetota > Actinomycetes > Jiangellales > Jiangellaceae > DASRTE01. Next base: position 13,580 of record DATFBR010000056.1, on the reverse strand, counting down.
CGTCCGGCGGCATGGGTGGGTCCGCCAGCGACATCCGCATCCAGGCCGAGCAAATGCTGCACACCAAGCGCCAGATGGCCGAGCTGATCGCACGGCACACCGGGCGCACCGTCGAGGAGATCGACCGAGACTCCGACCGCGACCGGTGGTTCACCGCCGAGGAGGCGTTGGAGTACGGCTTCGTCGACCACGTCGTCCAGAGCGCCTCCCAGGTCTCCGAGGGCGGCGGCACGGCCTAGCCGTCCGCATCGCCGGCAGACCACCACACCGACCGAGCTCAGGAGACCCCAGATGAGCGACCTCCAGGTCCCCTCGATGAACTACTACATCCCGCAGTGGGAGGAGCGCACGTCCTACGGCTTCCGGCGGATCGACCCGTACGCGAAGCTGTTCGAGGAGCGCATCATCTTCCTCGGCACGCCGATCTCCGACGACGTCGCGAACGCCGTCATGGCGCAGCTCATCTGCCTGGAGTCCATGGACCCCGATCGCGACATCGAGATCTACATCAACTCGCCCGGCGGCTCGTTCACCGCGATGACGACCATCTACGACACGATGCAGTTCATCAAGCCCGACGTCCGCACCGTCTGCATGGGTCAGGCGGCGTCGGCCGCGGCCGTGTTGCTCGCCGCCGGCGCTCCCGGCAAGCGCCTCGCCGTGCCCAACGCGCGGGTGCTGATCCATCAGCCCTACACCGAGGGCGCCTACGGCGCGGCCAGCGACATCGAGATCCAGGCAAACGAGATCCTCCGGATGCGCACCTTGTTGGAGGAGATCCTGGCCCGCCACAGCGGCAAGGACGTCGACGAGGTTCGCAAGGACATCGAACGCGACAAGATCCTGACCACCCAGGAGGCCATCGACTACGGCCTGGTCGATGCGTTCACCACCTCGCGCAAGGCCAGCGTGGTCGCCTGACGGCGGCGGCATTTGCCGAGGCGCTGCGGCACGCCGTTGCGTGCCGCAGCACCCGGGCGTCGGCCCGAAGGGGTAACGTCGAGACACACGGCCCATGGGCACCGCTCCCGGAAGGACGATCCGCGTGGCACGCATCGGCGACGGCGGTGACCTGCTCAAGTGCTCGTTCTGCGGTAAGAGCCAGAAGCAGGTCAAGAAGCTCATCGCCGGGCCCGGCGTGTACATCTGCGACGAGTGCATCGATCTCTGTAACGAGATCATCGAGGAAGAGCTCAACGAGAGCCCCGAGGCGTCGCTGGCCGAGCTGCCGAAGCCGCGTGAGATCTACGAGTTCCTCGAGCAGTACGTCATCGGTCAGGAGGTCGCCAAGAAGGCGCTGTCGGTGGCGGTCTACAACCACTACAAGCGGGTCCAGGCCCGCCAGGCCGGCGGCCCCCGCGCGGCCAAGGAAGAGGCCGTCGAGCTGGCCAAGTCGAACATCCTGCTCATCGGGCCCACCGGCTGCGGCAAGACCTACCTGGCCCAGACGCTGGCCCGCCTGCTCAACGTGCCGTTCGCCATCGCCGACGCCACCGCGCTCACCGAGGCCGGCTACGTCGGGGAGGACGTCGAGAACATTCTGCTCAAGCTCATCCAAGCCGCCGACTACGACGTGAAGAAGGCCGAGACCGGCATCATCTACATCGACGAGGTCGACAAGATCGCCCGCAAGAGCGAGAACCCGTCGATCACCAGAGACGTCTCCGGCGAGGGTGTCCAGCAGGCACTGCTGAAGATCCTCGAGGGCACCACGGCCAGCGTGCCCCCGCAGGGCGGGCGCAAGCATCCTCACCAGGAGTTCATCCAGATCGACACGACGAACGTCCTGTTCATCGTCGGAGGCGCCTTCGCCGGGCTCGAGGAGATCATCGAGCACCGCATCGGCCGCCGTGGGCTGGGCTTCGGGGCCGAGGTGCGCAGCAAGGCCGAACGCAACGGTGCCGACCGTTTCGGCGAGGTCATGCCCGAAGACCTGCTCAAGTTCGGGCTGATCCCGGAGTTCATCGGCCGGCTGCCGGTCATCACGACCGTGAGCCCGCTCGATCGCGACGCTCTGATCCGCATCCTGTCCGAGCCGCGCAACGCGCTGGTGAAGCAGTACCACCGGCTGTTCGAGATCGACAACGTCGAGCTCGAGTTCACCGACGACGCGATCGAGGCGGTGGCCGACCAGGCGTTGCTGCGCGGCACCGGGGCCAGGGGCCTGCGGGCGATCATGGAGGAGGTCCTCCTCCACGTGATGTACGAGGTACCGAGCCGCGACGACGTGGCCCGCGTGGTGATCAACCGCGAGGTCGTGCTGGAGAACGTCAACCCGACGCTGGTCCCGCGCGAGGTCGCGACCCGTAAGCGCGAGCGTCGTGAGAAGAGCGCGTAGGCGGCGTCCGTAGACTTCCCGCCGTGACCGAGCCGACTCGCAACGCGCCCACACTGCCGACGGCGTTCGTCCCGGCCGACGTCGAGGGCCCGCTCTACGAGCGGTGGGTCGAGCGCGGGTACTTCGAAGCCGACGAGAAGAGCGACAAGCCGCCGTTCTGCATCGTCATCCCTCCCCCCAACGTCACTGGCTCACTGCACCTGGGCCATGCATTCGAGCACACTCTGATCGATGCCCTGGTGCGTCGCCGCAGGATGCAGGGCTACGAGGCGTTGTGGATGCCCGGCATGGACCACGCCGGCATCGCCACCCAGAACGTCGTCGAGCGCGAGCTGTCCAAGCAGGGGCTCTCGCGTCACGACCTGGGTCGTGAGGCCTTTGTCGAGAAGGTCTGGGAATGGAAGGCCGAGTCCGGCGGCATGATCCTCGGGCAGATGCGCCGGCTGGGCGACGGCGTCGCATGGAGCCGCGAGCGGTTCACCATGGACGAGGGGTTGTCGCGCGCCGTCCAGGAGATCTTCAAGCGGCTCTACGACGACGGCCTGGTCTACCGGGCCGAGCGGATCATCAACTGGTGCGTGCGCTGCCACACCGCCCTGTCCGACATCGAGGTCGAGCACTCCGAGGACGAGGGTGAGCTCGTCTCGATCCGTTACGGCGATCCCCGCACCAGCCAGGTGGTCGTGGCGACCACACGCGCGGAGACGATGCTCGGCGACACGGCGGTCGCCGTCCATCCCGACGACGAGCGCTTCGCGCACCTGGTCGGCACCGAGGTCGAGCTTCCCCTGACCGGCCGCCGCATCCCGATCGTCGCCGACAGCCACGTCGATCCCTCATTCGGCACCGGCATGGTGAAGGTGACGCCGGGCCACGACCCCAACGACTTCGAGATCGGGCAGCGGCACCGGTTGCCGAGCCTGATTGTCCTCGACGAACAGGGCCGGATCACCGCGCACGGCCCGTTCCTCGGGCTCGACCGCTTCGAGGCTCGACCCGCTGTGATCGCGGCGCTGCGCGAGGAGGGCCGCATCGTCGCCGAGCGGCGGCCCTACGTCCACTCGGTGGGACATTGCTCGCGCTGCAAGACGGTCATCGAGCCGAGACTGTCGCTGCAATGGTGGGTCCGGGTCGGGCCGTTGGCTACGGCCGCCGGAGACGCCGTGCGCGACGGCCGCGTGGTGATCCACCCGACGGAGATGGAGCCACGCTGGTTCTCCTGGGTCGACGACATGCAGGACTGGTGCGTGTCGCGCCAACTGTGGTGGGGCCATCGGATCCCGGTCTGGTACGGCCCCGGCGACGAGGTCGTCTGCGTCGGCCCGGACGACGACCCGCCGTCGGGAGCGGGCTGGTCGCAGGACGGCGACGTCCTCGACACCTGGTTCTCCTCCGCGCTCTGGCCGTTCTCGACCCTAGGCTGGCCCGACGACACGCCGGCACTGGCGAAGTTCTATCCGAACCAGGTGCTGGTCACCGGGTACGACATCCTGTTCTTCTGGGTCGCCCGGATGATGATGTTCGGGCTCTACGCGCACCGCGACCGCAGCGCCGACGATGCCGTGCCGTTCCGTGTCATCGCCCTGCACGGGATGGTCCGCGACAAGCGCGGCAAGAAGATGTCCAAGTCGTTCGGCAACGCCGTCGATCCGATCGACTGGCTGGACGCCTACGGGGCCGACGCCGTCCGGTTCACGCTCGCACGCGGGGCGAATCCGGGAACCGACGTTCCGGTCGGTGAGGACTGGGTCGGGGCGTCGCGCAACTTCTGCAACAAGCTGTGGAACGCCACCCGATTTGCGCTGCTGAACGGTGCTCGCCTGGGCCCGCTGCCACCCGCGTCCGATCTGTCGGCCCCGGACCGGTGGATCCTGTCCAAGCTGCACGCCACGGTGGTCGAGGTGGACGGCTACTACGAGGACTTCCAGTTCGCCAAGTCCTCGGAGGCGTTGTTCCACTTCGCCTGGGACGAGTTCTGCGACTGGTACGTCGAGCTGGCGAAGACGCCCCTGGCAGCGGGCGGCGCCGCGGCGGATCGCACCCGGCTGGTGTTGGGGCACGTCCTCGACGTCCTGCTCCGGCTCCTGCACCCGCTGACGCCGTTCGTCACAGAGACGCTGTGGACGGCCCTGACCGGCCAGGAGTCGGTCGTGACGGCTCCCTGGCCGGTTGCCGAGCCGGCCCGGGCCGATCCGGACGCCGAGGCAGGCGTAGGCCAGGTGCAGCGGCTGGTCACCGAGGTGCGGCGCTTCCGCAACGACCAGGGTCTGAAGCCGCGTCGCCGCGTCGCCGCGCGCATCACCGCCGATGCCGACGGGCCGGTCGCGCTGCACGAGGTCGAGATCCGATCACTGACGTGGCTCGATCGGCCCGGCGACGGCTTCATTCCGACGGCGACACTCCAGTCCGGCACCGTCCGGATCGACATCGACACATCCGACGCGATCGACGTCGGGGCCGAGCGACGCCGACTGGACAAGGATCTCGCCGCCGCCCGCAAGGAGCTCGCTCAGGCTGCGGCCAAGCTCGACAACGAGCAGTTCCTTGCCAAGGCACCCGAGGCGGTGGTCGCCCGCATCCGCGACCGGCGCACCGCAGCCGAAGCCGACATCGCCCGTCTGGAGGGTCAGCTCGCAGCCCTGCCCGGTTGAGCGCGACGGGTACTGAGGACGGCGCAGCGAGGTCGGTCGGAGAGAATGCCCCGGTGACGCGCGACCAGACCGACCGGAAGGCCGGCGCCGCGGCGCTGCGCGAGGTCGAGGCAACACTCGCCACCCGATGGCCGGAGTCCCGGATCGAGCCGTCGCTGGAACGCATCCACGACCTCGTCGATCTCCTCGGCAACCCGCAGCACGCCGTCCCCATCGTCCACGTGGGCGGCACCAACGGGAAGACGTCGACCGCTCGGATGGCCGACGAACTGCTGCGCGAACTCGGCCTGCGGACCGGCCGCTTCACCAGCCCACACCTGGAGTCGATCACCGAACGGATCTGCCTGGACGGCGAGCCGCTGGCGGCCGGACGGTTCGCCGACGTCTACGCCGAGATAGCGCCTTACTTGAGCCTGGTCGACCAGCGGCACGAGGTCCGGCTGTCGTTCTTCGAGGTGCTGACCGCGATGGCCTTCGCGGCTTTCGCCGACGCGCCGGTCGACGCCGCCCTCGTCGAGGTCGGGCTCGGCGGCTCCTGGGACGCCACGAACGTCGGCGACGGCAAGGTTGCCGTCGTGACGCCGGTTGCGGTCGACCACGCCGAGTACCTCGGCGACACGGTCGAGGAGATCGCCACGGAGAAGGCGGGAATCATCAAGCCCGGCTCGTTCGCCGTTCTCGCCCGTCAGACCGACGCCGCTGCCGAGGTGTTGCTTCGCCGCTGCGCGGAGGTCGGCGCGACCATTGCTCGCGAAGGGCTGGAGTTCGGCGTGCGCGCACGGGACGTTGCCGTCGGAGGCCAGTTGCTGAGCTTCGACGGCCTGACCGGACAGTACGACGACGTCTTCCTTCCGCTACACGGTGCGCACCAGGCGCAGAACGCGGCCGCCGCCCTTGCGGCTGTGGAAGCGTTCGTGGGCGGTGGGCGCGACGCGCTCGACGCCGACGCGGTCCGGACCGCTTTCGCCAGAGCCGCCTCGCCGGGACGGCTCGAGGTGCTCCGCCGCAGTCCGACGGTGCTGGTCGACGCCGCACACAACCCGGCGGGTGCACGCGCACTTGCCGATGCTCTCACCGAGGAGTTCACCTTCGGCACCCTGGTCGGGGTGGTGGCGGTGCTGCGCGACAAGGACGTCGTCGGCATCCTGGAGGCCCTCGAACCCGTCCTGGCGATGATCGTGGCGACGGAGAACTCGTCGCCCCGAGCGCTCGCCGCCCACGACCTTGACCGAATCGCACTCGAGGTCTTCGGCGAGGACCGTGTCCACCGGGGAGCCGCGCTTCCGGACGCCATCGAGGTCGCGGTCGCTTTGGCCGAGCGGGACGCCCCGATGGGCGGCGGTGGCGTGGTGGTCACCGGCTCGGTGGTGACCGCCGGCGACGCACGCCAGCTGCTGAGGGGCCCGTCGTGAACCGGATCGCCGCCACCGTCCTCGTGGTCGAGGCGATCGTGATCGGGCTCGCGATTCCGGTCGCTGTCGGGGTATCCGACGTCGCCGCATCTACCGCGGTGCCGGTGGGACTGGCCGTGGTCGTGGCGTGCGTCGTCGCCGCGGCGCTGGTGCGCAGGGGAGCGGCCGGTTACTACCTGGGCTCGGTCCTGCAGGTGGTGGCCATCGCGTTCGGCCTCGTCGTGCCGGTGATGTTCGTCCTGGGCGGGATCTTCGCCCTGCTCTGGTTCCTGACCCTCCGGCTCGGCCGCGAGGTGGAACGGGCAGACGCGGCCCGCAAGGCTGCCCAGGCACCACCGAGCGAGCCGGATCAGCCCTGACCGTTGCCGGCCCCAGGTGCGCCGTCGCGCTCGCGCGTTCGTTCGGGGTGCGGGTTGCCGTGGCGGCCAGGTTCGTTAGGGTTCGCGCGGGTGCCCAGTTGTCGCCGCCGCCGAGGAGCACGCATTGTCCGAGCGCACGCTCGTCCTGATCAAGCCCGACGCCGTCCGTCGCGGGCTCGTGGGCGAGATCCTGGCCCGCTACGAGCGCCGCGGGCTGGCGATCGTCGTGATGGACCAGCGGGTGATCGACCAGACGCTGTCCGACGCGCACTACGCGGAGCATGTCGACAAGCCGTTCTACCCGGACTTGCGGGAGTTCATCACCGGCGGTCCGCTTGTTGCGATGGTGCTGGCGGGCGACTCCGCGATCGACGTGGTAAGGGCCATGAACGGCGCGACCGACGCCCGGAAGGCCGAACCCGGCACGGTGCGCGGTGATCTCGCCTTGTCGACATCGGAGAATCTCGTCCATGCGTCGGACTCCGCCGAATCCGCCGTCCGGGAGATCGACCTCTGGTTTCCTGCGCTGGCCTGAGCGAGTCGTGGAGGAGGTCCACCGAATGCGGCCGTCGCCGTCGACGCCGTTGGGCTGGTTGAGACTGCAGCTGTCCGCTCGGCGCAGCCGTGCCGGTCGGGAGCGAGGGGCGTCGACGAGTGAGTGGGTGCTCGTCGCGGCCATCCTGTTGGTGGTCGCCGCCGTCCTCGCGGTGGTCATCTACAACCTGGTCGTCGAACCTGCGCCTCCTGTCGAGCCACCGCGGCCTCCGGGTGGGCTCTGACACCTTACGGTCCGGAAACAGGCCGCCGTAGCCGTGCTGCGCACGCATACGCTCGACGCTGATGAACGGTCAGCCGGCGCCTGCCCGCGTACTCGTGGTCGACGACGACCCGACGGTGAGCGATGTCGTCCGCCGCTACCTCGAGCGGGCCGGGTTCGCCGTCGACAGGGCCGGCGACGGGCCGACGGCTCTGGCCATTGCCGCGGAGCGCTCGCCGGACCTGGTCGTGCTGGATCTCATGCTTCCCGGCATGTCGGGGCTGGAGGTGTGCCAACGGCTGCGCCGCGACTCCGATGTGCCCGTCGTCATGCTGACCGCGCTGGGCGAGGAGTCCGACCGCGTGGTCGGATTCGAGACCGGCGCGGACGACTACGTGACCAAGCCGTTCTCGCCGCGCGAGCTTGCCTTGCGGGTGCAGTCGGTGTTGCGCCGCACCGGCCGGGGCGAGCCCGGAGTCACCGCATCCGGACCGCTCGTCGACGGCGACATCTCCCTGGACCTGATAGCGCGCACGGCGCACCGGCGGGGAGACTCACTCTCGCTGACAGTCCGCGAGTTCGACCTGCTGGCCCATTTCCTGCGTCATCCGCATCGTGCGTACAGCCGGGCCGAGCTGCTCCAGCAGGTGTGGGGATGGACGTTCGGTGACCAGGCGACCGTGACCGTCCACGTCCGGCGGCTTCGCGAGAAGGTGGAGCACGACCCCCAGCGACCGCGCCGGATCGTAACCGTGTGGGGCGTGGGCTACCGCTACGAACCGGAGGCCTCCGATGCCTGACCTGGTGGTGGTATTGCTCCTGGCCCTCGCCGGCTCGGGCCTGGTCGGCGTCGCAGGCCTGCTCGTACTCCGCGGCCTGCGCGGACGATCCGTCACGGCACACGTGACCGTGCTGCTCGCGACGACCGTGTTCGCGGTCGTCGCCGGTGTCGTCGCCGTCGCGCAGGCGATGTTCATCAGCGAGCACGACCTGGAAGTGCTCCTCGTCGTGCTCGTCGCCGCCGGCGTCGTGAGCCTGGCGCTCGCGCTGTGGTCCGGAGGGCGGCTGGCCAGGGCGAGTGTCTGGGCCGCCGAGGCCAGGGAACGGGAACGCCGGCTGGAGGAGAGCCGGCGCCAGCTCCTCGCATGGGTGTCGCACGACCTGCGGACGCCGCTGGCCGGTCTGCGGGCCATGGCCGAGGCGCTCGAGGACGGTGTCGTCGACGATGCGGCGACGGTTGCCCATTACCACCGGCGGATGCGGGTGGAGACCGATCGGATCTCGGGGCTGGTCGACGACCTGTTCGAGCTCTCGCGCATCAACGCGGGCACGTTGCACATCACGCTCGAGAATGTGCCGCTCGCCGATGTGGTCTCCGACGCGGTGGCCGCGGCGGCGCCCGTCGCGCGCGCGAAGCGGGTCCGGCTGGAGGCGGCGCCGTCCGGCTACGGGACGGTCCGCGGCAGCGAGCCGGAGTTGGGCCGCGTGTTCGCCAACCTGCTGCTCAACGCGATCCGCCATACCCCGGCGGACGGCGTAGTCCGGGTCGACGGCGGCAGCGACGGGCGAGCCGGCTGGGTCGCCGTCACCGACGGCTGCGGCGGGATCCCCGAGTCCGACCTGCCTCGCGTCTTCGACGTCGCCTTCCGCGGTGCCGCGGCCCGCAGCCCGGAGAACGACACGGTCGTCCCCACCCGCGGCGGAGGGCTCGGGCTCGCCATCGTCCGCGGCCTGGTCGACGTCCAGGACGGAGACGTCGCCGTGGCGAACACCGACGGCGGCTGCCGGTTCACCGTCCGCCTGCCCGCCGCGACCCCCTGACGCCGGCTGCTGCCTCGGAGCGCGCCGTAGCGGAACGGTCATGGCAGCGCCATGGGCAACCGGATGCCGTCCAGGGCGCGTGGGCACGGGCAGGACCGATCCAAGTCGAGCGCCGCGATCGTGTCGAAAACGAGGTCGCGCATGCGCTCGGTGTTCTCGGCGAAGACGCGGAACACCTCCTCCTGGGTCACCGTGTCTCCTGCCTCGACACCCGCGTCGAGGTCGGTGACGAGGGCCACGGCGGTGAAGCACAGGGCGAGCTCGCGGGCCAGCACGGCCTCCGGGTGCCCGGTCATGTTGACCAGCGACCACCCCTGCGCCGCGAACCACTGCGACTCGGCGCGGGTCGAGAAGCGAGGGCCTTCGACCACGACCATGGTGCCGCCGTCGACGGGGTCGAGCCCCGCCGCCTGGGCCTGGGTGACGACGGCGGCCCGCCCGGCCGGGCAGTAGGGATCGGCGAAGGGCACGTGCACGGCACCCTGGTCGTAGTAAGTCTGCGCGCGGCCGTCCGTCCGGTCGACCAGCTGGTCCGGGACGACGAAGGTTCCTGGGCCCAGGTCGGGTCGCAGGCTCCCCACCGCGCAGGGTGCGACGACCTGCCGGACGCCGAGCGATCGCAGCGCCCACAGGTTGGCCCGGTACGGGATGCGATGCGGTGGGTACCGATGGTCCCTGCCGTGCCGGGGCAGGAACGCGACCGCCCGATCGCCGACGGTCCCGACGGTGACGGCGTCACTCGGCGACCCGTACGGCGTATCGACGCCGACCTCGCGGGCACCGTCGAGCAGCGAGTAGAACCCGGAGCCACCGATCACGCCGATGTCGGCTCGCGCGCTCGGAGTCCCCACAGCGGCCTCCTCTCGGACGGGCCGAGCATAGGGCGCCCAGCCCGACCTACAGTCAGGACGCCGGCGGCCCGGATCCCGACCCGGTCTACCCTGGTCGACAGGGTCTATCCGTCGTCCGGAAGGCAGGATCATGCCCGGCACTGGGCCGGTCGAGTCGCTGTTCGCGCGGCTGGAGCCGTTGCTGCCCCGGGTGCAGAAGCCGATCCAGTACGTCGGCGGGGAACTCAACGCGACGGTCAAGGACTGGGGCGCCGACGACGCGACGGTTCGGTGGGCGCTGCTGTACCCGGATGCGTACGAGGTCGGCCTGCCCAATCAGGGGGTCCAGATCCTCTACGAGGTGCTCAACGAGCGCGCGGGCGTCCTGGCGGAGCGGACGTACGCCGTCTGGCCCGACCTCGAAGCGCTCATGCGGGAGCACGGCATCAGCCAGTTCACCGTCGACTCGCACCGGCCGGTCGCCGCGTTCGACCTCCTGGGAATCTCCTTCGCCACCGAGCTCGGCTACACCAACATGCTCACCGCGCTCGACCTGGCGGGCATCCCGCTCGAGGCCGCAGACCGTACGGACGAGCACCCGATCGTCATCGCCGGCGGGCACGCCGCCTTCAACCCGGAGCCGGTCGCCGACTTCATCGACGCCGCCGTCCTCGGCGATGGCGAGGAGGTGGTCCTCGCTATCACCGAGGTGGTGCGGGAGTGGAAGAGCGAGGGGCGCCCAGACGGGCGCGACGGCCTGCTAATGCGGCTGGCGGCGAGCGGCGGCGTGTACGTTCCCAAGTTCTACGACGTGTCCTACTTGCCCGACGGTCGCATCCAGCGGGTGGTGCCGAACCGGTCCGGCGTGCCGTGGCGGGTGCACAAGCACACCGTGATGGACCTCGACTCCTGGCCCTACCCGCGCAAGCCGCTGGTGCCGCTCGCCGAGACCGTGCACGAACGGTTCAGCGTGGAGATCTTCCGGGGTTGCACGCGCGGCTGCCGTTTCTGCCAGGCCGGGATGATCACCCGGCCGGTGCGCGAGCGCTCGATCACCGCGATCGGCGACATGGTGCAGACGGGCCTGGAGCGCTCGGGCTTCGAGGAGGTGGGTCTGCTGTCGCTGTCCAGCGCCGACCACTCCGAGATCGGGTCCATCGCGTCCGGACTCGCCGACCGCTACGAGGGCACCAACGTCTCCCTGTCACTGCCGTCGACGCGGGTTGACGCCTTCAACGTCACGCTGGCGAACGAGTTGTCCCGCAACGGGCGACGATCCGGGCTGACCTTCGCCCCGGAAGGCGGGTCCGAGCGCATGCGCAAGGTGATCAACAAAATGGTCACCGAGGACGACCTGATCCGTACCGTGTCGACGGCGTACGGGCACGGCTGGCGTCAGGTGAAGCTCTACTTCATGTGCGGGCTGCCCACCGAGACAGACGATGACGTGCTCGCGATCGCCGACCTGGCCAAGAAGGTCATCGCGACCGGGCGCGAGGTGTCCGGACGGCACGACGTCCGCTGCACGGTGTCGATCGGTGGCTTCGTGCCCAAGCCGCACACGCCGTTCCAGTGGGCGGCGCAGTGCGATCACGAAACCGTCGACACCCGGCTTGCCATGCTGAGGGACGCGGTCCGCGCGGACCGCCGTTATGCGAAGGCGATCGGCTTCCGGTACCACGACGGCAAGCCCAGCCTCATCGAGGGCCTGCTCTCCCGGGGGGATCGCCGGCTCGGCCGGGTGATCCGTGCGGTCTGGGACAACGGCGGACGCTTCGACGGCTGGAGCGAGTACTTCCGCTACGACCGCTGGGTCGCCGCCACGGAGACTGCGCTGGCCGGCGAGCCGGTCGATCTGGCCTGGTACACGACGCGCGAGCGCGAGTACGCCGAGGTGCTCCCCTGGGACCACCTCGACTCGGGCCTGGACCGTGACTGGCTGTGGGAGGACTGGCGCGACGCCATCGACGAGGTGGAAGTCGACGACTGCCGCTGGACGCCCTGCTTCGACTGCGGCGTCTGCCCGCAGCTGGGCACCGAGATCCAGATCGGCCCGACCGGTAGGAAGCTGCTCCCGCTCGCCGTCAGCTGAGCCGGGCCGTTGATCACGTTCACCACCCTGGCGGACGGCTCACCAGGCGCCGGAGCGTGGTGAACCGTCCGTACGCCTGGTGAAGCGGGCGTGGAGAGCACATCGCGACGACTGGAGCGGAATGACGACGCAGGCTGTCACCGTCCGCCGGGCCGGTATCGACGACGGGCCAACTCTCGCGCGGCTTCGCCGTGCATGGTCCGAAGAGGACGGGGCGGTCGAAGACCCGTCCTTCGACGCACGCTTCACGCACTGGATCGAACGCGAGGCCGAGCGTCGCGTTGCCTGGATTGCCGAACGTTCGGGACAGCCGGTCGGCATGCTCAATCTCGCGGTGTTCGTGCGGATGCCGCGTCCTGGCCGGCCGGAACGGCGTTGGGGCTACATCGCCAACGTGTTCGTGCTCTCGGCGCACCGCGACGCCGGCGTCGGTGCAGCGCTGCTCGACGCTGCCGTCGCTCACGCGCGCGATCACGCGCTGGTCCGGCTCGTGGTCAACCCCAGCGAGCGGAGCATCCCCTTCTACCGGCGCGCCGGCTTCGGTACCTCGCGGCTGCTACAGCTCGATCTGGACGTTTGACCCGTCGGTCGTCAGGTGGTCGACGGCTCGCGGTGGATGGGCGCGATGTTGTGGTTGAGGTGGAAGACGTTCTCGGGGTCGTACTCCGCCTTGATCGCCGCGAGCCGGTCGTAGTTGTCCTGGCCGAGACCGGCGACGATCCGCTCGGTGCCTTCGTCGCCGATGAAGTTGAGGTACACCGCACCGGTCGCCCACGGGTGGACGTCGGCGCGGACGTCGCGGGTCCACCGGATGGCCCGCTCGTCGTCCGCCGGATCGTTCCACAACCCGAACGGGTGGACCACCCACGCGGACCGCCGCCATGGGATCGGGTAACCGGCGTCACCGCGTGCCGTCGCACCGCCCAACGGGAAGAGAACGTGCTGCGACGCCGACGGGACGATCATGTCCGGCGCGCGCGCACAGAAGGCCTCGACGGCGGCGTCCGGGAAGGCGTCCAGGTGCTCCGCGGACCAGTAGTTGCGTAAGCCGGGCGGGTCGTCGAGCGCGCACTGCAGGTCGGCGTACGGCATCTCCTCGACCATCTGACCAGCGGGCTGCAGGTCGATGAAGGGGGCGGTAGCCTGACGGGCCTCCTCCTCGGGGCCCGCATAGGCGAGGACCACAGCCACCGTCAGGTGGTTGACCAGGTCCGCCGGGACGAAGTCCTCACCCTCCGGGCCGGTCAGGTAGATGAGGCCGCCGCCCAACTCGTCCGGGCCGCCGAGCAGCACGTCGCGGTAGGTGCGCGTGACCTCCGG
>DATFBR010000055.1:0-2506 GCA_035253685.1 Jiangellaceae bacterium | reverse complement strand
CTGGCCTTGACGTCGGGCACCACCGGCCGACCCAAGGTCACGATGCACTTCCACCGTGACGTCATGGCCAACGCCGACACGTTCAGCCGGCACGTCCTGCGGCCCCGGTCCGACGACCTGTTCGCCACCACGGCCCCGTTCGCGTTCACGTTCGGGCTCGGCGCCGGGCTGGTGTTCCCGCTGCATGCGGGCGCCGCGACCCTGCTCATCGAGAGAGCCACGCCGGTCGAGCTGGCCGACGCCGTCGCCGGGCACGGTGTCACCGCCTTGTTCACAGCACCGACCGCATACAAGGCCATGATCGCCGCCGGCAAGGGCGACCAGTTGCGTGGCCTGCGCAGCGCCGTCTCGGCCGGCGAGCACCTGCCCGCCGCGACCTGGCACGCCTTCCACGACGCGACCGGAGTCCGGATCATCGACGGCATCGGGTCGACGGAGATGCTCCACATCTTCATCGCCTCCGCCGGAGACGACATCAGGCCGGGCTCGACCGGTCGCGTGGTGCCCGGATACGTGGCGGCGGTGCTCGACGAGCACGGCCGAGAGGTTCCGCCCGGCACGCAGGGACGGCTGGCGGTCAAGGGACCGACCGGGTGCCGGTATCTCGCCGACGAGCGGCAGAAGCTCTACGTCCAGCACGGCTGGAACATCACCGGCGACACCTACGTGCAGGACGAGGACGGCCACTTCTGGTACCAGGCGCGCAGCGACGACATGATCGTCTCGTCGGGCTACAACATCGCCGGCCCGGAGGTCGAGCAGGCATTGTTCGGCCATCCCGACGTCGTCGAGTGCGCCGTCGTCGGGCTTCCCGACCCGGACCGTGGCCAGGTGGTCACGGCCTTTGTCGTCCTCCGTGACGGCGTGCAGCCCGACGACACCGCCCGCCGCGCACTGCAGGAACACGTGAAGGCCACGATCGCCCCGTACAAGTACCCGCGGACGGTCGAGTTCCGCGACGCGCTGCCGAAGACGCAGACCGGCAAGCTCCAGCGCTACAAGCTGCGTCATGCGTCCGAGGCCACGTCCCCTTCCCCACCTCAATGAACAAAACCGCGCTATAACCCCCCACATCGGCTCTGTTACGCAACTTTGATCATCGAGGTCGGCCGGCCGAAGGGGAGGGGGACGGACGGCGGTACAGCTCGCGCGCGATGATCGAGCGCTGCACCTCGGAGGCGCCCTCGTAGATCCGTGGCGCGCGAACCTCGCGGTAGAGGTGCTCGAGCAGGTGGCCGCGTTGCAGGGCCCGGGCGCCGTGCACCTGGATGGCGGCGTCGACGACGAACTGGGCCGTCTCGGTCGCGAACAGCTTCGCCATCGCCGAGGTCGCCGCAACCCGCTCGGCTCCTGCGTCATAGGCGGCCGCCGCCCGGTACACCAGCAGCCGGGCAGCCTCGATGCGCGTTGTCATCTCGGCCAGCGTGTGCGCGACCGACTGCATGTCCTTCAGCGGCGCGCCGAACGCCCGCCGCTCGCCGGCGTGGGCGACGGCGGCAACCAGCGCGGCCTGCGCCATGCCGACGGCGAACGCCCCGACGCTGGGCCGGAACAGGTCGAGCGTCCGCATCGCGACGGCGAAGCCACGGTCCAGCTCGCCGAGCAGCTCTCCCGCCCGTACCGGCACGCCGTCGAATACCAGCCGCCCGATCGCGTGCGGCGACAGCATGTCGAGGTGCTCGCCGGACAGGCCCGGCCGGTCACCGGGGACGACGAACGCGCTCACGCCGCGGGAGCCGGCATCCGGCGTCGTTCGCGCGAACACCGTGTAGAAGTCGGCCTCGGGGGCGTTGGAGATCCACGTCTTCTCACCGGACAGCCGCCACCCGCTGCCGTCACGCTCGGCCCGGAGTTCCAAGGCACCGGCGTCGGAACCGGCACCCGGCTCGGTCAGCGCGAACGCCGCCACCGCTTCCCCGGCGGCGACCGCCGGAACCCACCGCTGGACCTGTTCATCCGGGCCGGACAGCAGCACCGGGTAGGTCCCGAGGCCCTGCAGCGCGAACGCAGTCTCCGCCTCCGTCGACACCATGGCCAGCGCCTCACGAACCAGGCAGAGATCGGTTGCGGACGTCGCGCGCCCAGGCACCGCGTCTGCCGCACCCGGGAACAGGCGGTGGAACAGGCCGAGCTCGCCCATCGCCGACAGCAGATCGCGGTCGACCCGGCCCGGTTCCGCCCGCTCGGCGACCGGAAGCAGGCGTGAGACCGCGACGTCCCGGATCCGCGCCGACAGCTCCCGCTGTTCGGGACCGAGGTCGAACGCCGTCGTCACTGCCCGCGCCAGTGCGGGGGCCGCTTCCCGGTGAACGCGGCGTGGAACTCGCGGTAGTCGGCGCCGTTCATCAGCAGCGCCTGGGTCATTGCCTCGAGCTCGAGCGCCCCGGTGAGACCCATGTCCAGCTCGCGGGTCAGCAGCGACTTGGTCTGTGCGTACGCCTGCCAGGGTCCGTCGGCGAGTCGCTTCGCGAGCGCGGCGGCCGCGGCATCGAGCGCGTCGTCGTCG
>DATFBR010000054.1:0-4865 GCA_035253685.1 Jiangellaceae bacterium | reverse complement strand
TCGGTGTGCACCATCGGGGACACCCCGTGCGCGGAGAAGACCACCAGTGCGCCCTCGGGGACCTCGTCCAACTCGTCGACGAACACCGCCCCGCGCTCCTCGAGGGTCTCGACGACATGCCTGTTGTGCACGATCTGCTTGCGTACGTAGACCGGCGCGCCGTAGAGGTCGAGGGCCTTCTCCACGGTCACGACCGCCCGGTCGACACCCGCGCAGTATCCGCGTGGCGCGGCGAGCAGGACCCGACCGTCGACTGGACTCATATCCCCATGGTAGGTGCCGCCCTGCCGGGCCCATTCGGTGCCGCCAACCCGCCCATCTCGGTGCAGCGCCCCGGTCCACCCTGTTGATCACGTTCACCACCGTCGTGGACCGTTCACCAGGCGCTGGAGCCTGGTGAACCGTCCACAAGCCTGGTGAAGATGGCCGAGGACGAGCCTCCGGGTACGGTGCTGCACCGTGGCACTGCAGACCTCGCCCGAGAAGCCGGCGCCGGTGCGGGTCGTGTCACAGGCAATCGGCGGATGGATCGCTCGGCTCGGATGGGTCTGGATGGAGGGGCAGGTCGCGCAGCTGACGCGCCGGCCGGGAACGCAGACCGTGTTCCTGACCCTGCGTGACCCGGCCGCGGACCTGTCCGTTCAGGTCACGTGCCCCCGCCCTGTGCTCGATTCGGTCGAGCCGTCGATCGTCGAGGGCGCACGGGTCGTCGTGCACGCGAAGCCGGCCTGGTACTTCACCAGGGGGACGCTCTCGCTGGCGGCGGACGAGATCCGGCAGATCGGCGTCGGCGAGCTGCTGGCTCGGATCGAACGGCTCCGCCGGATGCTGGAGACCGAGGGCCTGTTCGCACCGGAGCGCAAGCGTCGTCTGCCGTTTCTCCCCCGGGTCGTGGGCCTGGTGTGCGGGCGCGGCTCCGCGGCCGAACACGACGTGCTCGAGAATGCGCGGCGCCGCTGGCCGGCGGTGCGTTTCCGCGTGCTGGAGGTCGCCGTCCAGGGACCGTCTGCGGTGATGCAGGTCGTCGACGCGCTGCGGACTCTCGACCGTGATCCCGAGGTCGACGTGGTCGTCATCGCTCGCGGCGGCGGCTCGGTCGAGGACCTGCTGCCGTTCTCCGACGAGGCACTGGTGCGCGCCGTCGCCGCGAGCCGGACGCCCGTACTGAGCGCGATCGGCCACGAGACGGACACGCCGCTGATGGACCTGGCGGCAGACGTCCGTGCATCGACGCCCACCGACGCGGCCAAGCGGGTGGTGCCGGACGTCGAGGAGGATCGGAGAAGAGTCACCAGGGCCAGGGACCGGCTCGGGTCGTCCTTTCGGCACCGGCTCGACCGGGAGGCGGCGACCCTGGCTGCCCTGCGGGCGCGGCCGGTGCTCGCCGAGCCGACAACCGGACTGCAACGACGCGCGGCGGAGATCGCCGACCTGCGCGAACGGAGTCGCCGCTGGTTGGGCCACTCGCTGGATCGGGCGCGCGCCGACCTCGGGCACACCCGGGCGCGCGTCCGCGCCTTGTCCCCCGCCGCCACCCTGGACCGGGGCTACGCGATCGTCCGGAAGGCCAACGGCTCCGTCATCCGCTCGATCGGCGATGTCGAGGCCGGCGAACGCATCGGCATCCGGCTTGCCGACGGTGAGCTGGGCGCCACGGTCGACCGGCCTGCGTGACGACCGCGGCCGAGCCGTCGAGCCGCCGCTACGGTCGGCGCGGGCACTAGGGTGGGCGGCATGGTGGCCAAGCCGGACGGCGTGGACCCAGGTCCGAAGACCGATGGCACCGACCCGGCCGAGCTCACCTATGAGCAGGCGCGCGACGAGCTCGTCGGCATCGTGGGTCGGCTCGAGGCCGGTGGCGTGACCCTCGAGGAGTCACTCGCCCTGTGGCAGCGCGGCGAGGACCTCGCGGCCCGGTGTGAGCGTTACCTCGACGCCGCCCGTGAACGCTTCGATGCGGCGCGGCCATCGGGCACACCCACTCCGTAACCGGACGACGTCGGCACGGCGCCGGATCGGAGGGCCGGACCCGACGTCAGGACGTCAGCGATGCTGCAAACGACTCCAGCACGTCGTACGGTTCGGTGCCCAGCACGATCGTCACCGATCCGTCGTTCACCCGCACGAGGGCACGGTCGGGGCGGTCGCCCGGGCCGATCCGGCGCTCCCACGTGGTTCCGGCGATCCGGCTGGTGCCGTCGTCGCTGAACTCCGCGAGACGGTCGGCGAGGTAGGACTCGATCTCGCCGTCGGTCTGCTCGAGGCCGACGAAGCCGTCGTCGGCGGTGAGGAAACCGAGCCGCCAGCGATCACCCGAAGGCTCGGACGAATGCTCCACACTGGTCGCCCGCCAGCCGTCGGGCACCGGGTCCGGCGCCAGCACCGGATACCCGTACTCGGCGCGCACGTGGCCGAGCGCCGCGCCGTAGTCGACCGGTTCAGGCACAAGCGGATCGGGCCGCATGACCGTGAACGCGACCACCACCGCCGCGATGACGCCGAACAGGACGGCCAGACTCCGCACCGCGTCGCCGGCGGTCTCCTGTCCACGCGGCTTGCCCGCCATGCGGTCATCGTCTCAGGCCGGATAGACGCTCACCTCGGTGGCCTTGACCGCGGCCCACACCTCGACGCCGGGCCCCAGGCGAAGGTCGGCCACGGCGAGCGGGGTGACGTCGGCCAGTACGGGCACCGGTCCGTCGATGGTGATCCGGACCAGGTCGCCGTGCCGCTCGACGTCACTCACCCGCCCTCTCCAGGCGTTGCGGGCCGATCCGTGCGGTTGGTCCAGGCTCAGCGTCACGGCCGCGGGCGGGAACGCGACATGGACCGGTCCGGAGGCGTCGTGCGCGACGGCGGCGGTGGCCTGCGGGCCGAGTGTCACGATCCGTCCGTGTGCATCGCCACGCAACAGGTTCAGCCCCACCAGCCGAGCGACGTAGCCGGTTCGCGGGTGGCGGGCAAGGTCGGCCGGTGTGCCGTCCTGAACGATCCGTCCCTGCTCGAGCACGACGATCCGGTCGCCGAGGACCATGGCCTCCAACGGGTCGTGCGTGACCAGAAGGGTGCACCCGCCGAAGCCACCGAGGTGGCGACGCAGGTCGGCGCGCACAGCGGGGCGTGTACCCGCGTCGAGTGCCGCGAGCGGCTCGTCCAGCAACAGAATGCGGGGATCCACCGCCAGTGCGCGGGCCAGTGCGACCCGCTGCGCCTGGCCTCCGGACAGTTCATGCGGCCGACGCTCCCCCAGGCCGGCCAGATCCATTCGGTCCAGCCAACGGGCCGCGGCGGCGCGTGCCGTGCCCCGCGGAGTGCCCCGTGCCCGCAGCCCGAAGGCGACGTTCTCGACGGTGGACAGGTGGGGGAAGAGCAGGTAGTCCTGCAGGACGAGACCCACCTGGCGCTGACGTGGGAGAACGTGGATGTGCGCAGCGGTGTCGACCAGCACCACCTCGTCGAGAACGACCCGCCCGGCATCCGGTCGAAGCAACCCTGCCAAGGTCGAGAGCACGGTCGACTTACCGGCACCGTTGGGGCCCAGGAGCACCACCACCTCTCCGGAGCCGACACGCAGCGACAGGTCCAGCGAGAACTCTCCCCGAACGAGTGTCAGCCAGGCGGACAGGCTCATCGCGTGTTCACCCACCGGTCGCGTAGGGCGACCAGGACGGTGACCGACACGGTCATCATCAGCAGGCTCAGCACGATCGCCACCTCGACGCCCCCGGCGTTGATGGCGGCGTATGCAGCCGGGGGCAGAGTCCGCGTGGTCCCGGGGAAGCTGCCGGCGAAGGTGACCGTAGCGCCGAACTCGCCCAGCGCTCGGGCCCAGCACAGCACCGCGCCGGCCAGGATGCCCGGAGCGACGCCAGGCAATGTCACGCGCCGGAACGTCGTCCAGTCCGATGCGCCCAGCGTCGCAGCGACCTCCTCGTAGCGGTGGTCAGCCGTGCGTAGCGCACCCTCCACCGCGACCACCAGGAACGGGAGGGCGACGAACGACTGCGCCATCACCACGGCCGTCGTCGAGAACGGAAGCGAGAGGCCGAACGTTTCGTACAGCCACTCACCCACCAGGCCTCTGCGCCCGAACGCGACCAGCAGGGCGACGCCCCCGATCACCGGCGGGAGTACGAGGGGGACGGTGATCAACGCGCGCAGCAGCGCCCGGCCCGGCACGGTCGTGCGGGCCAGCAGCCAGGCGAGCGGAACCCCGCAGACCACGCAGATCGTGGTCGTCACGGTCGCAGTCGTCAGTGACAGGCGCAGGGCGGCCAAGACCTCCGGTGAGCCGACGATCTCCGGCAGCCGTCCCCATGGTGCACGCACGACGAGCGCGGCCATCGGCAGCAGCAGAAGGGTGAGTCCGAGCAGCGCCGGCAGGAGAAGGACGATCGGCACCCGGGCATCGCCCGGCGCGTTCACGGACCGTGGTGGCACGCGCTCACTGCCCTGCGAGGAAGCCTGCGTCGCCCAAGATCTGCTGACCGGGTTCACCGGTGATGGCGTCGCGGACCACCTGAGCGGCCGCCGGGTTCGGCGCGTCGGCGAGCACAGCGACGGGATAGTCGTTGACCACCTGGTCGGACTCGGGCACATCGATCGTCTCGACGGCCTCGCCTTCGGCCGCCGCGTCGGTGCGGTAGACCAGCGACGCATCTGCCTCGCCGAGCGCGACGAGCGACGCCGCCTCCTTGACATCGGTCGCCAGCGTGTCCGGCGCGGCGGTCACGCCGGCGGCTTGGAGCAGTTGCTGCGCCGCCCCGCCGCACGGGACCTCGGGCGCACAGATCGCGACCCGCAACTCCTCGCGAGCCAGGTCGGCCAGCCCGGTGACACCACCCGGATTCAGGGCCGGAACGATC
>DATFBR010000053.1:0-38345 GCA_035253685.1 Jiangellaceae bacterium | reverse complement strand
CAGCGGCGCAACCGGCGGCGTTGATGCAGCCGCCGGTTGGTCGCCTCAGGATCCGGATCCGCGGCCGCCTTGACCCGGGCGCATTCCTCACGCAACTCCGGCACCGACACCCGCGAGGCCAACTCCACCAGCCGGGCCTCGGCCGCCGGATCCGCGGCCGCCGCGGCGCTGACCACAGCCGCCTGCGCCGCGGACAGCGCACCGCGGCGCAACGCCGCCTCGACGTGCGAAAGTTGAGGTAGCCGGGTCGAGACATCGACCGCGTCGCGGGCCGCGCCCACGGTGGTCCCAGCCCGCCGGGCCAGGTCTTCCGCCGCGGTCTTCGCACCGGCCCTCTCGGCACGGTGGGCCTGCGCCAGCCGGCGGGCCAGCAGCGTCTTCCCGGCCGCGGCCAGCCGCTCGATCCGATCCAGGCCCGTCCACAGCTCCCCGGCCGCCGACCCGGACACCGCATCCGGATCCAGCCGGTCGACCAGCACGGCCAACCGGTTCCGAATCTCCACTGCATCCTCGAACATGTGTTCGATTCTAGGCGACCGCACTGACACGCTCCGGCCTGGTTTCCACCGTGGCTGCAATTGATCAATTCTCGTGTGGCTCGTGATTCTCAGCGAAGGGACCTGATGATGCGGACGCAGCCGACCGGCCGTGTGGTCGGACAGCCGAGGTCATGCAAGCACGTTCCGAACGCGGTCAGCCGCCTCGGCAGCCGCGACCGACCACTGCCCTGCCTGCTCAGATGCCGGGCGGCGGGCCCAGGGTCGTGGTGGTGGAGTCGCCCGCTATCGGGACACTCGGCGGCGGCTCGGCATCGATCGCGGCCTCGACGACGGCGCTGGCCCGCGGTGCGATCTCGCCGGAGTCGATCTGCTCCGCCCAGTGACACGCCACCGTGTGTCCGGGCGCGAGCTCGCGCAGCGCCGGCTGCTCGTCGTCACAGCGGGTCGGCTGCCGGTACGGGCATCGGGTGTGGAAGCGACATCCAGACGGTGGGTTCGCCGGCGAGGGCAGGTCGCCTTCGAGCAGGATGCGCTCGCGGCTGTCCTCGACCACCGGGTCGGGGATCGGGACCGCCGACATGAGCGCCTTCGTGTACGGGTGGTACGGCGCCCTGTACAGGGCGTCCGAGGGCGCCTGCTCGACGACGCCGCCGAGGTACATCACGGCGACGACGTCTGCAATGTGCCGCACCACGGCCAGGTCGTGTGCGATGACCACGTAGGTCAGCCCGAGCCGGTCCTGCAACTCCTCCAGCAGGTTGACCACCTGGGCCTGGATCGACACGTCCAGCGCGGAGACCGGCTCGTCGGCGATGATCAGTTCCGGTTCGAGCGCAATCGCCCGGGCGATGCCGATCCGCTGGCGCTGTCCGCCGGAGAACTCGTGCGGGTACCGGTTCGCCGCCGATGCCGGTAGTCCGACCAGGTCGAGCAGTCGCGCGACCGTCGTCGCCTCGTCACGCTTGATCCCGTGCGCCCGCCGAGGTTCGGTGAGCACGGACTCGACGCTCTGGCGCGGATCGAGACTTGCCATCGGATCCTGGAAGATCATCTGCATCCGGCGTCGGATACGCCGCAGGTCTTCACCGGCCAGCGAGCCGACGTCGATCCCGTCGAAGGTGACGGTGCCGGTCGTCGGCTCGACCAGGCGCAGAATCGATCGCCCGAGGGTCGTCTTGCCGCAGCCCGACTCTCCCACCAGGCCGACGGTCGACCCCCGCGGCACGTCGAGATCCACGCCGTCGACCGCCTTCACCCATCCGACGACGCGGTCCACGAAGACCCCGGACTTGATCGGGAAGTGAACCTGCAGACCGCGCACCGACAGCAGGGTGTCCTCGGCCGCGATGGCGCGGCGCCGACGCTGCTGCGGCGGAGCCGATACCTCTTCGGACGCGTGCGCGTCGGCCGCGGCGGACCCTCCGGCCGGACTCACGCGGGAATCTCCTCGGCCGCGGCGAGCGGGTTGTAGCAGCGCAGTTCCCGCTCGCCCGTGGACTCGAGCGCGGGTGGGCTCTCGGTGCAAGGCTCCACGCGGTTGGGGCACCGGGGCGCGAACGCGCAGCCGTGCGCCCATGGCAGCAGGTCGGTCGGCGAACCGGGAATCGGGTGCAGCGGCGCACCGCGGGGGGCGTCGAGGCGGGGCACCGAGGCGAGCAGCCCCCCGGTGTAGGGGTGGCGTGGTTCGGCGAACAGATCACGGCGACCGGCCGACTCGACCACTCGCCCGCCGTACATGACGTGCACGGTGTCGCAGAGCCCGGCGATGACACCCAGGTCGTGGGTGATCATCACCAGCGCCGCACCGGAGTCGCGGACGAGTTCCTTCAACAGCTCGAGGATCTGGGCCTGGATCGTCACGTCGAGGGCGGTCGTGGGTTCGTCGGCGATCAGCAACCGCGGTCGGCAGGCCAGGGCCATCGCGATGAGGGCGCGCTGGCGCATGCCACCCGAGAGTTGGTGCGGGTACTCCTTCAACCGGCGAGTGGGATCCGGGATGCCGACCCGGGCGAGCAGATCGCCCGCCGCGGCCTGCGCAGCATCGCCCTTGAGGGCTTGGTGGCGTTCCAGCACCTCGGTGACCTGCCGGCCGATCGGCACGACCGGGTTGAGCGAGGACATCGGGTCCTGGAAGACCATGGCGATGTCCTGGCCACGGATGTCGCGCATGCGTTCGGGCGGGAGCGTCAGCAGATCGTCGCCGTCGAAGTGGACCTCGCCACCCACCTGCACGCCCCGCTTCGGCAGCAGCCCCATGACGGCCAGCGAGGTGACGCTCTTCCCGCTGCCAGACTCACCGACCAGACCCATGGTCTCGCCGGCGTCGACGGTGAACGACACCCCGTCGACCGCCCTGACATCCCGCCGGCCCTTGCGGGTGAACACCACCGACAGGTCGCGGACGTCGAGCAGGTGTCCCGCGGCCGGGTCCGGCATGCTCACCGCCGGTACTTCGGGTCGAGTGCCTCGCGCAGTCGCTCACCGAGCAGAGTGAAGCCGAGCGCGGCGATGACGATGGCCATACCCGGGAAGAATGCCAGATGTGGGGCGCTGGCGAGATAGCGCTGGGTGTTGGCGAGCATGAGCCCCCACTCCGGCACCCTCGGGTCGGGACTCCCCAGCCCGAGGAACGACAGCCCGGCGGCTTCGATGATCGCCGTCGCCAGTGTCAGGGTGGCTTGGACGATCACCGGCGACATCGAGTTCGGCAGCACGTGGCCCAGGACGATCGACCGCTTGCGCACGCCCAACGACCTCGCCGCGAGCACATAGTCGCTCTCCCGCTGGGACAGCATCTGGCCGCGCAGCAGTCGAGCGAAGATCGGGATGTTGATGACGGCGATCGCGATCATCACTGACAGCAGACTCCGGCCGAGCAGAGCGGCGATGGCGATGGCCATCAGCAGTCCCGGGATCGACAGCATCACGTCGACGATCCGCATGATCACGCTGTCGACCTTGCCGCCGAACGCGCCGGCGAGCACGCCGAGCAGCAGGCCGCCGGCCATCCCGAGCAGAAGCGCGACGACGCCGACCAGCAGGGACTGGCGGGCACCGAACACGACCCGGCTGAACTCGTCGTGACCGAGCTCGTCGAGGCCGAACCAGAACTCCGCGGACGGCCCGGGGATGTTGGTCGGCGTGACCATACCCGCGCCCGGACGGTCGGTCGGACCGTACGGCGCGATCAGCGGCGCGAAGATCGCCACCAGCACGAAGAAGGCGATCAGCCCGAACCCGATGATCGCCACCGGGTCGCGGCGCAACCGCCGCCAGGCGTCCTTGCGGAGGCTGCCGCCCTCCTCGCCGACCTTCGCAGCTTCTGTGGTCGCCTCGACCTGGGCGAGGCTCACTGCACCCTCACCCTCGGGTCGATCAGCCCGTACGACACGTCCACCGTCAGGTTCACCAGCACGTAGAGGAACGCGATCATCAGGATGAAGCCCTGCAGCACGGCGTAGTCGCGGTTGCTGATCGCCTCGGCGACGAAAGAGCCCACGCCCCCCCAAGCGAACACGGTCTCGGTGAGGATTGCGCCCGAGAGCAGGAGTCCGGCCTGCAAGCCGATCACGGTGACGACAGGCAGCAGCGCGTTGCGCAGGACGTGCCGGCGCGTGATCGTCCGCTCGTACAGACCCTTGGCCTCGGCCGTCCGCACGTAGTCCTCGTGCACCACGTCGAGCACGCTGGCCCGGGTGATGCGCACGATGATCGCCAGCGGGATGGATGCGAGCGCGATCGCCGGCAGGATCAGGTGGACGATCGCATCCAGGCTCGCCTCCAGGTTACCGGTGATGATCCCGTCCAGTACGTAGAACTCGGTGGGGTGCTCCGCGTCCATGCGCGGGTCCTGACGGCCACCGGTCGGCAGCCAGCCGAGCCGGACGGCAAACACGTACTTCAGGATGTAGGCCAGGAAGAACACGGGGACGGCGACGCCGATCAGCGAGCCCGACACCGACAGGTTGTCCAGCCACCGGCCGTACCGCCGGGCGGCGAAGTACCCCAGCGGGATGCCGACGCCGATCGCGAAGATCAGCGCCGCCATCCCCAGCTCGATCGTGGCGGGGAAGGTGCGCAGCATCTCCTCGACGACCGGGCGGTTGGTGCGGGAGCTGTTGCCGAAGTCGAGCATGACCGCGTTCCTCAGGAACTTCCAGTACTGCACGTACCACGGCTGGTTCAGCCCGTACAGCTCCTCGATGCGGGCGACCGCCTCCGGCGTCGCCCGCTCTCCCAGGAGGGCCGCGGCCGGCCCGCCTGGGAGAGCGCGCAGCCAGACGAACAGCAGGAGCGACAGCCCGAGCAGGATCGGGCCGAGCACCAACAATCGCCGGGCGACGAATCGCAGCATCGGGCTACCCGATTACTCCACCGTGACGGCGGCGAAGCTCTCGTTGTTCAGCGGCCCGGGCACGTACCCGGAGATGCCCTCGGCGAACGCGACGGCCGGCTGGTTGTGCACGTACGGCACGCCCGGCACGAAGTCGGCGATCAGCCGGTTGGCCTCCTCGTAGAGCTCGGTCCGCCGGTCCGGGTCGGTCTCCGCCTCGGCCTCGTCGAGCTTGGCGAAGATCTCCGGGTTCTCGAAGCTGCCGAACTGCGGGTTGACCGTCTGGAAGAAGGTCCCGATGAAGTTGTCGGGGTCACCGAAGTCGCCGGTCCAGCCGAGCAGGTACATGGGTGTACCGCCGGTGGACGTGGCGTCGAGGTAGTCCGGGTTCCACGGCGCGGTCATCGGCTCGATGGTGAATCCAACCGCCTCGAGGTCGGCAGAGATCAGCTCCCAGTTGGCCTGCGGGTTCGGCATGTACGGCCGGGACACGTCGGTCGGGTACCAGAACTGCAGCGTCAGATCGGTCACCCCCGACTCGGCGATCAGCCGCTGGGCCTCCTCCGGGTCGTAGTCGTAGACCGTGACGTCGTCGGCCCAGCCGAACAGCTCCGGGGGCATGAACTGGGTCGCGATCTCGGTGCCCTCCGGGTAGTTGGTCTGGATCAGGTTCTCCTTGTTGATCGCGTGTGCGATCGCCTTGCGGATGTTGATGTTGTCGAACGGCGGGTAGCTCTGCTGGAACCCGACGTAGCCGACGTTGAACGCGGGCCGGCGCATGAGCTGGAAGCCCGCGGTCTCGAGCGCATCGGCGTCGGCCGGGTCGACCAGGTCGTAGCCGTCGATGTCGCCGGCTTCGAGCGCCTGCCGGCGGGCCGGGCCATCCGGAATGACGGTGAAGATCAGCTCGTCCAGCTGGGCCGGCTCGCCCCAGTAGTCGTCGTAACGGACCAGGGTGAGGTTGCTGCCGCGCTCCCACGACTCGAACTGGAACGGCCCGGTTCCGACCGGGTTCTCGTAACCGAAGGTGCCCTCGAACGACGGCGACTCCTCGGTGCCGCTCACGGCGTCGGCGTTGCCCTCCTCCAGCGCCGTGGGGCTGGCGATCCGGAACGAGGGCATCTGCAGGGCCGAGAGGAAGGCCGTCGACGGCCGGGTCAGCGAGATGACGACAGTGGACTCGTCGGTGGCCTCGCAGCCGGCGTACAGGCTCGGGGTCGCGCCGTCGGAGAAGCCCCCGAACACGGTGTTCCAGTAATAGGACACCGCGGGGCTCTGCATGACGCCCTCGAAGTTGTACCACCGGTCGAAGTTGAAGCAGACGGCCTCGGCGTTGAAGTCGGTCCCGTCGTGGAACGTCACGCCCTCACGGAGCTGGAACGTCCACTCCAGGCCGTCCTCGCTCGCCTCCCACGACTCGGCCAGGACCGGCACGATCTCGGTGCCGCCCTCCTCCGTGCCGACCAGGCCCTCGAAGATCTGGTACGTCGGCCGCGCCGACTCACCGTCGCTGAACAGCGCGCCGTCCAGGATGATCGGGTCCGCGGAGGCACCGAAGACGAGCGAGCCGCCCGCCGTGCCCTCGGCGCCATCACCGTCGTCGTCACCGTCGTCGTCGCCACCGCACGCCGCGAGCACGAGGCTCGCGACGACGGCGGACGAGATCACGGCGAACCTGCGGGACAGGCTCGTGGTTCGCATCTCCCACCTCACAGTCGAGTGCCGGCCGGGCGCACCCCGGCCGGGTGCTGCGACACTAATCGGCCAGACGGACGATCGGGTCACTCCAACATCATGGGCATGTCCCGATTTGGCAACAGTTGGGTTCGCCGCGTGTTCCAACTCGACAGTTGACGGCCTGGGTTCCCCGGACCTTCGGCGGTTGTCGGTACCCGCACGGTGGGCGTGACATATTGCCGTTCGTGCCCGTCCCGACCTCGCCCGCGGCGGATGTCGTGGTGATCGGTGCCGGTGTCGTCGGAGCGTCGTGCGCGTACCACGCAGCGAGAGCGGGCCTACGGGTGACGGTCGTCGATCGGGGTCCGGTGGCCGGCGGCACCACCGGAGCCGGTGAGGGCAACCTGCTCGTCTCCGACAAGATGCCTGGGCCTGAGCTCGACCTGGCCCGCGCATCGGCCGTGCTGTGGCGGCAGATCGCCGACGAGGTCGGCGGCTTCGAGTACGAGCGCAAGGGCGGCGTCGTGGTGGCCGGTTCCGAACCGGCGCTGGTCGACCTGCACCGGACCGGTGCCCGTCATCGGTCGGCGGGCGTCCAGGCAGTCTCGGTGCCCGCGTCGGCCCTGCCCGACTACGAGCCGCATCTCGCGCCCGACCTCCGCGGTGGCGTCTACTACCCCGAGGACGCGCAGGTGCAGCCGATGCTGGCCGCCGCACGGCTGCTCGCCGACGCCCGTGCGCACGGCGCACAGGTGCACCTCGGCCGCGGGGTGATCGCACTGCTCCGTGACCGCGAGCGGGTCGTCGGCGTCGGCACGCCGGCGCGCCGCCATCCCGCCGCGGCCGTCATCAACGCCGCCGGCACCTGGGGGGGCGCGGTTGCGGCGCTCGCCGACGTGGATCTGCCTGTGCTCCCCCGCCGCGGGTTCATCCTGGTCACCGAGCCGCTTCCCCGGGTCATACGGCACAAGGTCTACGCGGCGGAGTACGTCTCGAACGTGGCCAGCGACGACGGGTGCCTGCAGACCTCGCCGGTGGTCGAGGGCACGGCCGCCGGTCCGGTGCTCATCGGCTCCAGCCGGGAGCGGGTGGGCTACGACCGCACGTTCTCCGTTCCGGTGCTGCGCACGCTGGCGGCGCAGGCGATCCGGTTGTTCCCGGTCCTCGCCGGCGTCGCCGTCATCCGCGCGTACCGCGGCTTCCGTCCCTACTGCCCCGATCATCTGCCGATCGTCGGGCCCGATCCGCGCGCGCCCGGCCTGCTCCACGCGTGCGGCCACGAGGGGGCCGGGGTCGGCCTGGCCGCCGTCACCGGCCACCTGCTCGCCCAGGTCCTCGTCGGCGCCCGGCCCGACCTCGACCTCGGTCCGTTCCGGCCGGAGCGCTTCGGATGAGTGACCGCTTCGACTTCGACGGACGCGCCGTGCCGTTCGCGGGCGGCCAGAGCGTCGGCGCCGCACTCCTTGCGGCCGGCGTGACGTCCTGGCGCACGACCCGTCGCGGCGCCCGGCCTCGAGGCCTGTTCTGCGGCATCGGCGTGTGCTTCGACTGTCTCGTGACGGTGGAGGACCGCCCGAACCAGCGCGCCTGCCTCGTGCCCGCACGCGCTGGGCTGCGCGTCAGCAGCCAGGAAGGAACCGGCCGTGGCGATCTCACGGTATGACGTCGTCGTCGTCGGCGCCGGTCCTGCCGGGATGGCCGCGGCTGCGACCGCGGCCAGGGTCGGCTGCAGCGTGGTCGTGCTCGACACCGCGACGGAACCGGGCGGCCAGTACTGGCGTCATCCACCCGGCCGCCCCGACGCCGTGGCCGACCTCCAGCACGACCTGACGACGTTTCGGAGGCTCGCGGCGGCGGTGCGAACGAGGGTGGACCACCGGCCCGAGCACCACGTGTGGACCGTCACCCGCCGCGCCGACGCATTCGACGTCCACGCGGTCCGGGCCGGCAGTGATGTCGTCGTGACGGGTTCCGCCCTCGTCCTGGCGACGGGTGCCTATGACCGGCAGCTGCCGTTCCCCGGCTGGGACCTGCCCGGCGTCTTCACCGCCGGTGGTGCCCAGGCATTGCTCAAGGCTCACCGGGTCAGAGTCGGCGACAGGGTCGCGGTCGGAGGTACCGGCCCGTTCCTGCTCTCCGTCGCCGCGGGCCTGGCGAAGCGGGGTGTCGACGTCGTCGGCGTTGTCGAGGCCAACCGCCCGCTCGGCTGGCTGCGCCACGTCCCGGCAATGCTGCGGTCCCCCGGCAAGATGGTCGAGGCCACGGAATACGGCGCCGCGCTGGCCCGGCACCGGATCGGCATGCACACCCGCCACGCCATCGTCGCCGCGCACGGCGAGGACAGGGTCGGCGCAGTGACGGTCGCCAGGCTGGATCCCGCCTGGCGCGTCGCTCCGAGAAGCGCTCGTACGGTCGCCTGCGACGCCGTGGCGGTGGGCTGGGGCTTCGTCCCCCAGATGGAGCTGCCGCTGGGACTCGGCTGCGCGACGCGCATCGACCTCGACGGTTCGCTCGTCGCCGTGGTGGACGAGCGGCAGGCCAGCACCGTCTCGGGCGTGTTCCTGGCCGGCGAGGTGTGCGGCGTCGGCGGCGCGGCCCTCGCCGTCACCGAGGGCGAGATCAGCGGGCGGGCAGCGGCGGCGTGGCTCGGACGCCCGGTCGACTGGCCGGACGGCTTGCGCCGCCGACGACGCGCCCAGCGGGCGTTCGCGGCCGCCATGCACCGTGTGTACGCGGTGCCGGACGGTTGGCTGACCTGGCTCGACCAGTCCACGCCTGTCTGCCGGTGCGAGGAGGTGACTGTCGCAGAGATCAGGACTGCGGTCGACCACCTCGGTGCCACCGACGCACGCACGGTCAAGCTGTTCAGCCGAGCCGGCATGGGCTGGTGCCAGGGACGGATGTGTGCCTATGCCACCGGCTGCCTGACCAGCGCAGCGACCGGACGCCGCGCCGACCCGCGTTCCCTGGCCGAGCGGCCCGTCGCAGCCCCGATCACTCTCGGCGCGCTCGCCGACAGCGACAACGGCTGACGTCCTGCCCCAGACCTGTCAGGCCGGACAGGTCCGAGGCTGCAGCGCAGCACGCCGTCATCCTGACAAGTGAGAGCACCAGCAGTTGTCAGGCCAGGCTGCAGCATTCGGACAGGTCGATGCGCCCGCCACCCTGAAAGGTCGGACGTCGGTCACGCCAGGCATGCCCAGGGGGCGACGCCGTGAACCGTGCCGCCGAGTCGCCCGTGTCCCGGATGTGCAGGAGAACCGTTTCCATTCTCTTGAACTGACGTCGCCTTTCTGTGCAATATTACATTGCACAGAATGGGGCATCTGATGGCCGATCTCGACCGTCCATGGCATGGCGTACTCGTAGCCACGGCGCTGCCATTCCGAGCCGACCTCAAGGTCGATCTCGACCGTTATGCAGAACACGTGCAGTGGCTCGCCGGGAACGGCTGCCGCGGCGTGTGTCCGAACGGATCACTGGGCGAGTACCAGGTGTTGAGCGACGAGGAACGCGCGGCGGTCGTCAGCACGGCGATCGACGCGGCGCCGCCGGGGTTCATCGTCATGCCCGGGATCGGGGCCTACGGGTCACGCGCGGCCCGGGCGTGGGCGGACCAGGCTGCCGAGGCGGGCGCACACGTCGTCATGGCGCTGCCACCCAACGCCTACCGTGCCGACGACCGCAGCGTGATCGACCACTATCGCGAGATCGCCAAGGCGGGGCTCCCGGTGTCGGCGTACAACAACCCGGTGGACACGAAGGTCGATCTACGCCCGGAGCTACTGGCGGAGCTGTTCCAGGAGGGTCTGATCGTCGCGGTGAAGGACTTCACCGGGGACGCGCGGCGCAGCTACGAACTCGCCGAGTTCGTTCCGGACCTCGACGTCCTCATCGGCACGGACGACTCGGTCGTGGAGGTCGGACTGGTCGGTGCCAAGGGGTGGGTGGCCGGCTTTGCCAACGCACTTCCGCGTGCCTGCGTCGAGCTCTACGACGCGACCATGTCCCGCGATCTCGACACCGCGCTTCCCCTCTACCGTGAGCTGCACGCGTTGCTGCGGTGGGACAGCCGCACCGAGTTCGTCCAGGCGGTCAAGCTCTCGATGGACGTCGCCGGCCGGTACGGTGGTCCGTGCCGTCCGCCGCGGCAGCCCCTGCTTCCCGAACAAGAGATGACGGTGCGCAGGATGACCGAGAAGCTGCTCGCGGCCGGCAACGCCTGAAAGCGACCAACGATGCGATCGACCCGCGTGTTCCACGCGGTCGACTCCCACACCGAGGGGATGCCGACCCGCGTGATCACCGGTGGCGTGGCCACACTGCCCGGGCAGACCATGTTCCAACGCCGCCAATGGTTCGTCGAGCACTCCGACGGTCTCCGGCGGCTGCTCATGAACGAGCCGCGGGGCCACTCGGCCATGAGCGGCGCCATCCTCCAGCCGCCGACCCGGCCGGATGCCGACGTCGGCGTGCTGTTCATCGAGGTGTCCGGCTGCCTGCCCATGTGCGGCCACGGCGCCATGGGCGTCGCGACCGTGCTCGTCGAGATCGGCATGGTGACCGTCACCGAGCCGGTGACCACCGTCCGGCTCGACACCCCGGCCGGGCTGGTCGTCGCCGACGTCGCCGTCCGCGACGGGGCCGCGGAGGCGGTCACGATCCGCAACGTCGCCTCGTTCAGCCACGAGCTCGACGCCGCCGTCGACGTACCCGGCCACGGCCGCATCAGGTACGACATGGCCTATGGCGGCAACTTCTACGCCATCCTCGGCCTCGACCAGATCGGCATCGCGTTCGACCGGGCGGAAAAGCAGCGCATCCTCGACGCCGGCCTGGCGATCATGGCGGCAATCAACGACCAGAACCGCCCGGTCCATCCGGAGAACTCCGCCATCGACGTGTGCCACCACGTCCAGTTCGTCGCACCGGGCTCCGACGCACGGTACTCACGCCACGCCATGGCCATCCACCCCGGCTGGTTCGACCGCTCACCGTGCGGGACGGGCACGTCGGCCCGGATGGCACAACTCCACGCCCGTGCAGAGTTGGGCTTGCACTCGGACTTCGTCAACGAGTCGTTCATCGGCACCCGCTTCGTCGGCAAGCTGACGGAGGAGACGACGGTGGGAGGACGGGCGGCGGTGGTCCCGACAGTCACCGGCCGGGCCTGGGTCACCGGCACTGCGCAGTACCTGCTGGACCCGACCGACCCGTTCCCGGAGGGGTTCGAGCTGTAACCGGTACGCCGAGACGCCGCGGCTTAGGATCGCTGCAACGAGGGGAGGTGTGGGTCAATGGCCGAAGCGGTCTCGATGGCACTCCCCTCGTTCGCCCACCGGACGAGCCTGCGCGAGCAGGTTGCCGACGCGCTGCGGGCCGCCGTGGTGTCCGGCGAGATGAAGCCGGGACACCTCTACTCCGCGCCGACGCTCGCCGCTCAGTTCGGGGTTTCCGCCACCCCCGTGCGTGAGGCCATGCTCGACCTGGCCAAGCAGGGCCTGGTGGAGGTCGTGCCCAACAAGGGCTTCCAGGTCACCAGCATCTCCGACGCCGAGCTCGACCAGCTCACCGAGATCCGACTCCTGCTCGAGCCGCCGGCCGCCGCGACGGCCGCTCGCAAGGCCTCACCGGCCGACGCGGCCGCGCTCCGGCCACTTGCCGACGCCATCGTCGACGCCGCCGCTGTGGGGGACCTGATCAGCTACGTCGAGGCGGACCACGAGTTCCACGCCCGCCTGCTCATGCTTGCCGGCAACCAGCGGCTGGTCGAGATCGTGAAGGACCTTCGCGCCCGTACCCGGCTCTACGGCCTGTCCGGACTGGTCGAGCGGGGCATCCTGACCCCGACCGCCAGCGAGCACCTGACCATGTGTGAGCACCTCGCGGCCGGCGATGCCACCGCCCTCAAGCATCTCGTGCGCACGCACGTCGGCCATGTCCGGCGTGAATGGGCCGGCACCGCCCGCTGAGGACGGATCGGCCGTCGACTGCAAGATCATTTTCACTCCCATCCCGGCATGTGACATGTCATACTGCTCGCAACTGCACGGTCCGGCTCGCGCTCACCCGGTGGAGGCGACGTGGAACTCACCTTGCAGCACATGGTGGACCAGCTGGCTGATCGCCTCGGCCGTCCGGCGCTCCTCGAGGATCGGCTGCTGCGACTGCTCGCCTACAGCTCCCACGACGATCCCGTCGATGACGTCCGGGAGGCATCGATCCTGCGTCGGCATGCATCACCCGAGGTCAGCCGGTGGCTCGCCGCCTTCGGTGTCCATCGGGCCCGGCGCCCGGTCCGCGTGCCCGGCAACGCCGAGCTCCACATGCTCCCCCGCGTCTGCATTCCCGTCCTCCACAAGGACATGCTGCTGGGGCACCTCTGGTTCGTCGATGCGGACGAGTCCATGTCCGCTGCCGAGATCGACGTGTGCGTGGCCGAGGCGTCAGAGCTCGCGGCTCGGCTGCACCGCGAGAGCATCGCCCATCTGTTCTCGGCGACCCGCCTGACCGATGCGTTGCAGATCCTGCTCACCGACTCCCCCATGGCCGCCGACGCTGCCCGCGGCCTGGTCGACGACGGGGACATTCTTGCGCCCGACGGCATCGTCGCCGTGGTGATCCGGGTCCTGTCGGCGCAACCCGGCCCGGTCGACGTCGAGGACTGCCTCAACCAGGCGCTGGCCGACTCGCCCCGACTGCTCCGCCGCGGGGAGGTCCTGCCACTAGTCCGCCGCGACCACTGCGTGCTGATCATGGCGGCGGCCGGCGACGACGACGCCGAGCTGAGGGCCAGGGTGGAATCCCTTCGCGAGTCGGCCCGGTCCCAGCTCGCCGCCTCCGCCCCCGCCGCGACCCTGGTGGTGGGTGTCGGAGGCCACCGGGCCAGGGTCGACGATGCCGTCGAGTCCTACCGCGAGGCCCGCATGGCCGTCGATGCCGCCACGGCCCTTCCCGGCATGGACGACACGGTGTACTGGGCCCGGCTCGGCGTGGATCAGATCGTGGTCAAGCTCGCGTCCATGGCCGATCCGCCGGTGGTGCACGCGGGACTGCGGCGTCTGCTCGACACACCGGAGGCGCTTCCGTTGGTCGAGACGTTGGAGACCTATCTCGACGTGGCCGGCAATGCCCAGGTCACGGCCGAGCGTCTCAAGCTCCATCGAACCTCGCTCTATTACCGGCTGCAGCGCGTGGAACAACTGGCCGGCACCGACCTGAAGAACGGCACTGAGCGCCTCGCGCTTCACCTGGCGCTCAAGGTCGCCCGGTTGACCGGTCATTACGCACCGCGGCACGCGGCGGCGGGGCGGCCCGTGCGTCCGTTCTCCGCACCACCGGAGACTGTCGATCATCCCCAGCCGATCCCGCCACCCCCGGGTCCGCGTCTCACCCTGGTCAGGGGAAGGTCCGTCAGAGGCAAGGCCGCCAGAGCCGGGCTCGCCGGCTCCCTCTCGTAGTCCGTCCCTCGGCTCAGCGTGGACGCCGCAGAGGTCGATGCGATAGTCCGGGCCACCGCTGCGGCTGCACCGGCTCTGGAAGCTCTGGGCCGGCACGACCGCGCGAGCCTGCTCGACAGTCTCGCCGGTGCGTTGGAAGATGCCCGCACGGCGATCGTCACCACTGCGGACCGCGAGACGTCCCTCGGCGACGGCCGGCTGTCGCAGGAACTGACCCGCACCTGTTACCAGCTGCGGCTCTTCGGTGAGGTCCTCCGGGAAGGCTCGTACCTGGAGGCGACCATCGACCTGCCCGCCGCGACGCCGATGGGCCCGCGGCCGGACCTGCGGCGGATGCTCGTGCCACTCGGCCCGGTCGCGGTGTTCGGTGCGAGCAACTTCCCGCTCGCCTTCAGCGTGCCCGGCGGCGACACCGCCTCCGCCCTCGCAGCGGGCTGTCCCGTGGTGGTCAAGTCGCATCCCGCACACCCGGACACCAGTCGCCTCTGCTGGACGATCATGCGGGAGGCCATCGTCGCGCACGGCATGCAGGCCGGCACGCTGGGGCTGGTCGAGGGACTCCGGGCCGGCGCGGCGCTGGTGCGTCACCCGGCGATCGCAGCGGTCGGATTCACCGGCTCCACCGCAGGTGGCCACGCTCTGCAGAAGCTCGCAGCGGACCGTTCCCAACCCATCCCGTTCTACGGCGAGCTCGGCAGCCTGAACCCGCTCGTCGTCACTCCCGGCGCGGCGTCGCAACGGGCCGAGGAGATCGCCCAGGGCTTCGTCGCGTCGATGACCTTGGGCACCGGCCAGTTCTGCACGAAACCGGGGTTGCTCTTCCTGCCCTCCGGTGCTGGCGGTGCCCGGCTGCGCGGTGCGCTCGCCAACGCCGTACGCCAGGCCCCGACCGGGGTCATGCTCACCAGCTCCATCCACGACGCGTTCGATGCCGACGTCACTCGAAAGCGTTCCGACGGCCGGCTGACGATGCTCGGGGAGGCGGCACCCGGCGATCGTGGTCCGCGAGACGGCGCGGCGATCGTATTCGAGGTCGCTGCATCGGATCTCGACGACGACCTGCTCGTGGAGAGCTTCGGGCCGACGGCACTGGTCGCCGGGTACACCGATCTCGACGAGCTGGTGACCGTCTTCGCCCGCGTCGGCGGTCAGCTCACGGCGACGGTGCACGCCGGCACGGATGAGACCCATCTGATCGCACGGCTGCACGAGGCCCTGCGCGGCCGGGCCGGGCGGCTGATCTTCGACGGGTATCCGACCGGTGTCGCCGTCGCGTGGGCCATGCACCACGGCGGTCCTCACCCGGCCACCACGAACATCGGACAAACCTCGGTCGGCGCCGCCTCGATCCGCCGCTGGCTGCGACCGATCAGTTACCAGAACGCACCCGCCCATGTGCTGCCACCGGAGCTACGCGACGACAACCCCACCGGTGTTCCACGGCGCGTGAACGGCATGTTGCAGCCCATTCGGACCGGATGAGCGTCACAGCCATTACCCGGCTTCGATTTCTCGCGACATACGTAGGTATCCATACCGGAGTTTTCCTGCATATGCCCGATGACCGGCAATCAAAGAACTGAATACCGTCGGCGAAAGGGTCCGGACCGCCGCTCGACGCGGCAACTCGGCAGAGGAGGGTCCGTGCAAAGCATCGTGATCACAATGCGCCGAGGTGCCGTCGTGATGGCATCGGGCGGTCTGATCGCCGCCTTGGCAGTCCCTGTGGCCGCGCAGGAGCTGCCGGAACTCGTCGTCGAGGACGGCGTCACTCAGCCGGTGTTCGGATATGCCGACGCCGTCCGCGAGCGGGTCTTCGTGGAGTCCGACGTGGATACCGACAGCGATGGGCTGCACGACGTCGTCGCCATGGACATCATCCGACCGCAGGCGAGCGAGGCGGGTCTGCAGGTCCCGGTCGTCATGGACGCCAGTCCGTACTTCTCGACCGTCTGCCGCGGTAACGACAGCGAGTGCAAACAGGATCTCGACGGCGACGGTCTCAACGACCAGTGGCCATTGTTCTACGACAACTACTTCGTCCCGCGCGGCTACGCCGTGATCCTCCTCGACATGATCGGGACCAACAACTCCACCGGCTGTCCGGTCACCGGCGGCACGGCCGACAACATCAGCGCGGTCACGGCCATCGACTGGCTCAACGGGCGCCGACCGGCCGTCGACGGTGAAGGGAACCCGGTGGTGGCCGACTGGCACAACGGTAATACCGGCATGATCGGCAAGTCGTACGACGGCACGTTGGCCAACGCCGCGGCTGCCACCGGCGTCGAGGGCCTGACGACGATCGTGCCGATCTCGGCGATCTCCAGCTGGTACGACTACTCCCGCAGCAACGGCATCGTCACGCGTGGGAACAACTACTCGGGGAGCTTGTCGAACACGGTGACGAACCCCGACCGGAGGGCGTACTGCGCGCCGGTGCGTGCACAACTGGGTGCCGGTGTCGATGACGCGACCGGTGACTACAACGACTTTTGGGCCGAGCGCGACTATGTCCCGGACGCCGGGAACGTCAACGCCAGCGTCTTCGTGATCCACGGGGTCAACGACAACAATGTCCGGCCGGACCACTTCAGCAAGTGGTGGTACGCCCTGGCCGAGAACGAGGTTCCGCGCAAGCTCTGGCTGACCGGCACCGGGCACGTCGACCCGTTCGACTTCCGCCGGGCGGAATGGGTCGCGACGATCCACCGGTGGTTCGACTACTGGCTGCATGACATCGACAACGGGATCATGGACGAACCGATGGTCGACATCGAGCGGTCGGCGGGCGTCTTCGAGACCCATGACACCTGGCCGCTTCGGTCCACGCAGCCGACGATGGTCTACCTGCAGCCGGCCACCGGCGGCGTCGGCGGCCTCGCCCTCGAGCCACCGGGCGGGAATGCGTTCGCCACCTTCCAGGACACACCCTCGATGAGCCAGACCAACGCCACCCGGCACCCGACGGATCCGTTGGCGAACACCACGAACCGGCTGGTGTTCCTGTCCGATCCGCTGACGGCGCCGTTGCACATGTCCGGGACACCTGTCGTCGCGGTGAAGGCTTCCGTCGACGACGTCGACACCAACTTCGCCGGTGTCCTCGTGGACTACGGGGCGAGGGAACGGTTCCAGCTCATCAGCGACGGCATCAGCACCCTCGAGACCGAGGACTGCTGGGGTGCGGAGGCGGTCTTCGGAGGCTATGCCGAGGAGGCCTGCTACCGGCAGACCGAGACGAGGGTCTCGACCGAACCGCTGGAGCTGGTCGCAAAGGGCGTGCTCGACGCTCAGAACATCGACTCGCTGCAGGTGTCGACGCCGCTGGTGCCGGGTCTGAGGTACACACCCGACATCACTCTGCTTCCCGAGGACTACGTCTTCCATCAGGGCCACCAGATCGGCGTGGTCGTCCTCGGCTCCTACTCCGGCTACACCAGCACGCCGGACCGCAACGAGGCCGCAATCACCGTTCATTTCGACAGCAGCCGGATCGAGCTGCCGGTGGTCGGTGGACGTCGCGCTGCCGTAGCAGCCGGATTGTGAGGGATCAGGGCGTCGGAGCGAGCACCATCTGATCGATCTGGTCGCGTAGGGCTGGCCCGGCAACCCCCCGGGCCAGCCACGCACCAGCCGGCCGCCCCGGCTGACCAGCACGACCAGCGGAGGCTCCTCGACGGCGTATTGCAGCCAGATGTCGCCGTCAGTGTCGGCGCCGACCGGATAGGTGATCTCGTTCTCGGTCACGTACGCCCGTAGGTCCTCGGGTTCCGACCTGCCCGCGACTCCGACGAAGAGCACTATGTCGCCGAACTCCTCCGCCACCGCGTTGATCTCGCGCTGCTGTGTGCGGCACTGCTCGCACCGCGTCTCGAAGAAGACCAGGACGATCGGGCGTTGCTCCGACTCGTCCGCCGTGTCAACGGACCCGCCGTCCAGCAACGGGAGCTCGAACGAGGGTGCCGGCGGCGCATGCGCGGGTGGGGCGGCGAAGGTGACCTCGCCTGGTACCGGGCCAGGCACCGATGCCGCCCGGTCGGGTCCCTCGCCGGACAGGTTCGAACACGCCGCCAGCACGGCCGCGATCGCCAGTGCCATGGGGCCGTAGCGCTTCACGAGAGCACCGGCTCGGCGCCGCAGCGGTCGGGCGCGGTGACCGACAGGGTTGGACGCCACGGCGGCATCATGCCCGCACCGGAGTCGTCACGTGGCCCCCTGGACGCCGGTCGTCCCCGCCGCCAGCGGAAGCGTGCCGTTGTATGACGTTCCTTCCGGTCATGCCGACCTTGCCGATCGACCGGGCCCTGGCGACCAGCTGCTCGTCGCCGCCGACGGACGTGCCCGCGGGTGGAGGCGGGGAGGGGGGCACCCTGCCTCCACCCGCGGCGCGGGTGCTACGCGGGCGTCATGGCCTCCGCGATCGACAAGAGCACCGCCCGTGTCTGCGCATCCGCCACCTGGCCCGCCAGCTCGGTGAACAGCCTCAACCCGTGCTCGGCGCTCTGACCGCGGTCACGCTCGATGATCTGCAGGTAGTTGAGCAACTCGTCTCGCTGCTCACCGGTCAGGAGGCCGTCGGCGAAGTAGGCCTCGATGAGCGCCTCGGTGCTGTCGAAGGACACCTTCGCGTCCGTGCTGTTGAGCTCGACGGTGACGGTGACGGTCGCCGACGGATCCGACTCGCTGGTCGCCGTCATCGTCAGTATCGCCGTCTCGGACGCACCGTCGGCCGCGGTTGCGAACGCCGGTACCGTCGCGGTGCCTGCGGCCGCCACGGCAGCGAGCTCGTTGGGCTGCCACACGCTCCATCCGTCGCCCTCGATCGACGAGGTGATCCGGTAGACGTCGGACCCGAAGACGCCGCTGCCCGCTTCGCCGGTGTTGGTCACCGGCAGCCGCACCAGTGCCGTGTCTGCGCCTACGGCATAGTGCTCGGGCTGCTCGACCGAGACGGCGCGCTGGAAGTCGCCGGCGCCGTCCAGGTTCCGCACCGCGACGTCGTAGAGCAGGACGCCGTCGGCGGTGTGGCGCCGGTTGAGCACGTAGAAGTGCAGCCGGTTCGCCTCCTCGACGTGCTCGAACTCACTGCCCGAGTCGGTTCCGGCGCGGAACAGCGCGTCGTTGGTCTGGCGCGGGTCGCCCAGCGTCACCATCGCCGGCGTGCCGTCCGGCCGGTAGAAGTCGACCATCCCGATGTCCTCCGGCTGGGCGTCGATCGACCAGACGAACGGGGCGTTGTCCCGGTTCTTCGTCTTGGCGATGTGGACGCCGGAGGACGGGGTGAACGAGTCCGCCCCCATCTGGTCGACGACCTCGACGGTGTAGTTGTTGTATCCGCCACGGTCGCAGAGCCAGGCCCGGTCGCCGACGTATCCCTCCTCGACACAGTCGGACAGGTCGCCCGAGGCCGAGCCGGTGCCCGTGCCCATGACAACGTTGATGCCGGCCAGCATGTCCAGCCGCTGGACGGATCTCGCCATGACGGTCGCGGTGGCGATCCCCTGACCGGCCAGCTCGTCGCGGTTCAACTGGAGGACCTGTTCAGGGTTGAGCAGCCCGAGCTCCATCTTGTTCCGCAGCGTGAACTGCGACCCCATCGCCGAGCCGCCGGCGTTCGGGATCTTCCAGCGGTTGTGGGTCCCGCCGGGTCCGTTGAACGTGCCCCTGCTCAGCATGTCCCAGTAACCGGAGTAGGCGCGGATCACGTTGGTCGCGAACGGGTTGTTGTAGTTGTCGCCGATGCCGAGCAGGTGTGACATCTCGTGCTGGAACGTGCCTTGGCCGCTGCTCTCGGCCTGGGTGGAGTTGGGCAGGCCTCCCTGCCCGCTGGCGTTGGGCCACTGGTTGGCAGCCGCGCGCCACGAGGTCCAGGGCACGTACCGGGTGGGCGACCAGTTGAAGATCTGGTTGCCGGCGGCGTTGAAGACCGGTCCCTGCTCGGCGCCGGGCGGCCCGAAGGTGGCCGGGACGTCGTCCTGGGTCTGGAAGATCATCTCACCGAACTCCTGCCAGGTCGACGACTCGTCGTGCCCGGCGGTCACCCAGAACAGCACGTCGAACTGGTCGGCGATTTCGGCGCCCTGGTCGGCGAACCAGGCCGCGAAGCCGTCGGTGCGGATGCTCTTGGTGCACGTATCGCCGGCCGGGCAGACCGAGTTCTCACCGGTCACCGGTGCGAAGCCGGACAGCCCGTACTCGTGCATCTTGCCCGGCAGCAGGTAGGGGCCGAACGCGGTCGTCGACACGGAGTACCGGCCGTTGGAGTTCTCCATCCACCACTCGGTGATCGTGTGGCCGTGGTTCGACTCGTTCGGAGTGTTCAGGTAGTCGTTGAACCAGGCCGCGGCCTCGTCCCGTGAGACCGGCGTGTGGCCGCTCTGCGGGTTGCCGAAGATGTGCGAGCCGGTCGGCTGGGTGATCAGGAACGGCTGGTCCTCGAAGTCGACCAGCACGACGGCCGCCTTGAAGTCCTGCACGCTGCCCTGGATCGAGCCGTCGGCCCAGCCGGCCGGCTTTCCCGGCACCGGGACGTAGTCGTCCCAGGTCGTCTCCGCCTGGTTCACCCAGTCCTCCGGGTCCAGTGGAGCGAACAACCCGGATCCGTCCGGTCCCTGGGCGGCCGCCGGTGCAACCGAACCGACCGCGCCGGCCACCGGCACCGTGAGTGTCAGTGCCGCCGCGATGGTGAGCCCGCGGCGAGCCTTCGCTCGTCGCACGCGCGGCTTCTCTGTTGTCGCTGTCACGTCGCCTCCAGCTGGCCTGTCACTCCATGAGGTCCGTGCTTGGTGGTCAGAGCCCCGCGCACTGACCGGTCCTGGCGCCGTTGATGGTGTTGGCGGCGCCGAAGTCGCTTGCGTCGGCGCTGTTGCCCGAGCACGACACGGAGCCGATGACCCGGTTGCCAGCCAGGATCGGGCCGTACGCGCCTGCCAACCGGCTGAAGCGCTCGTTGGCCGACACCTGGGTGTTGCCGGACAGGATGACCTCGCCCATGAACGTGTTCCCGGCAGTGGTCACATCGGCGGTCGTCCCCGAGATCAGGATCGATCCGTTCACCGTCGTGCCGAACAGCTGTACGACGACGGCGCCCGTCGCGGTCAGTTCACCGCTGATCGAGCTGTCCGTGGCCACCAGTGAGGCACCGGCCTGGACCGTGACGCCACCGTTGATGCGTGCACTCTCGAGACAGGTCACGCCCTCGGTGACGACAACGGTGCCGTTGCGGCGGCCGGTCACGGTGGACGTGCAGTCCGGCGACTCCCCCGGCAGCACGGTTGCCCTGTACTCGCCGGCCTCGCCGACGTTGCCGGCAGGGTCGATGGCCCGGTGCTCGACGACGTGCGTACCGAAGCCCGGGATGAAGCCTCCGCTCGGGTGGTCGTCGGGCAAGCTCTGCTCGAACGTCGCCCTTGACAGCCCGCCGGTGCCGAGGTTGCCGTAGGTCAGGGCCTTCACGTTCGTGCCGGAGTGCCGGAACTTGAACGGCGCGTTCTCCTCCTCCGGGAACCCGAAGTAGTTGAACCAGCCGTCCTCGTTCAGGCGGAGCTGTCCGACCACAAAACGCTCCTGGTCGTATCCGGTCTGGTCGTCCTGCGGTTCCAGGAACATGTCCCACCCGCTGAAGTACACCGGGTGCTCGAGGTCGTCATCGAGCGTGGTCAGCGGCTCGGACAGGGTGCGCGGCGCCGTCGGCAAGACGTTGTCAACCGTCCACTCGACCGTGTCGGATACCCCGAGGGGATCGGCCGGGTCGGTCACGGTCGCCGTCAGCTCGTACGTCCCTGATTCCAGGTCCAGCGCCTCGAGGTCGAGGTTCCGGCTGTTGTGCGGGTTCGGGACGACCTCACCGTCCAACCGCCACGCCACGTCGAGCACCCTGTCCGCCGGGTGGTTGGTCTCGACGTAGACCACGTCGTCGCCGCTGACCGGCTGGTTGGTCAGCGACGAGAGGATGATCTCGGCGGCTGGCAGCGACGGCTCGACCGTCGTATCGCCGACAGTCCATTGCCGGGTCTGAACGAACCGTGGCCCGTTGTAGCCCGAGTTGGTCGCGCTGTTGCCCGTCGATGGGTTGCGAACCCAGTCGATGCCGTCGGGGCCGACCGGATCACGCGCCTCGACGTGCACGATCGTGCCTGGCTCCAGGTCGAGCGGACCAAGGTCGAGGTTGCGGCTGTTGTCGGTGTCGAGCACCGTGCCGTCCGGGCCCCCTACCCGCCAGGTCACGTCCAGCTGGTGCGACTTCGGATGCTGGGTCTCGACCCAGAGCACGGTGTCCCGTGCCACCGTGCCCTCCGGCGTATGGCTCAGCGCCATCTGACCGGTATTCCTTTGGCCGGTGATGCGGGCGACCATGTGCTCGCGGCCGACCTGGTCCCAGTCGAAGCCGATCCACCGCATGATCGAGTGCTCACTGGGTCGGCGGATGCCGCACGGGAAGGTGTTTCCACCCTCGTGCAGGCCGATCGTGCCGCCGGACAGGCTCTCCTCACCGATCCACCGCCACCACTTGTGCTGGTCGGCGATCATCTGCTGGGTATCGGTGTAGATCGTGTGGTGGAAGCTGCCTGGCTCACCGCCGGTGTAGCAGGGGCGGACAACGTCGCGTGAGGAGTAGGGATACTCGTCGGCCATCGCGCCGTGGGAGTGACCCAGCTCGTGCAGCGAGATCAGCGGCCCTTGTGGGCTCCCGCCGGACGCGGTGGCGTTGCTGCCGCCGATGCCGCCGTAGGTGAAGGTGTTGAAGACGGCAAGGCTCTGGACGTTCTGCCCGCGCGGGATGCCCATGACCGGCGCCACGAAGGTGTCGATGATCCGGTTGTGCGCCTGAGTTCCGGTCTCGCAGGGATTGACGCCCGGCGGGTAATAGGCCGCGTATGTCTCACAGTTCAGGGGCGCAGGGCCGTAGGTAGTGCCGCGCGCCAGCGGGTTGACAAGACCGTCCGAGTACCACAGGCGCAAGGCGGTGTTCTTGGTGTCGATCGGTCCCTCTCGCTCTCCGGTATCCCGGATCGTGCCATCCGGGTGCCGTACCCGGCCATCAGGGTCACGTCGGACGCCGTAGTCGATGGAGGCGATCTCGACCGCGTACACGTTCATGTAGTTGCGGTAACTCTTGTAGGGTTCCGTCGCCCACATGACTGCCAGGTTGCGGTCCACGTCCTCGAGGAAGAGGCTCTGCTGGTCCCATTGGTAGCCGTCGCCGAGGATGATCAGGTTCATCCGTTCAGAGGCCGGACCCGTGATCTGAATTTCGTGGACCACGGGATCGGGCAGCGGCAGCGGTGGCTCCTCCTGTGCCGTCGCCGAGGTGGAGAACGGCACCGCGGCCAGCAGCCCGGCCAGCAGTCCGGTCGATGCAAGCGCGGCGATCTTCCGTCTCATCGGTTCCTCACCTCGGATGGAGCGGACGAACGCCCAGCCCACGCGGGCATCGGACGCAGCTACTGCTGCGACGCTATCGGCGCCGCCGCGGCGCGGCACCCGTCATCTGATGGAACTTCGGGCCGCCGAACCCGTCCAACGTCGAAGTGCCCGGCGATCCGTCGCCGCCGGGAGCAGGCGCCCCGAGATCTTCGGGGCGTACACCGGCGAGCGACGGGAGAACCGTGACCGTCAAAGCCGGATCGACGTCCACCACGTGGGGCACCACGAACACGCGGCACCCGGCGGCCAGGCCGGCTGCCGCACCGGTCGAGGTGTCCTCGAGGACCACGCACTCCGACGGCTCGACGCCGAGCATTGCCGCGGCGGTCAGGTACGGCTCGGGGTGCGGCTTGCCCCGCTGTACCTCGTCGCCGGTCACCACGGCACCGAAGCTGCCCGTCGGCAACCTGCTGACGACGGACTCCGCCAGCCGGCGGTAGGACATCGTGACCAGTGCACACGGGACCCCGGCTTCGTCGAGCATGCGCAGCAGCTC
Source organism: Jiangellaceae bacterium (assembly GCA_035253685.1). Lineage (GTDB taxonomy): Bacteria > Actinomycetota > Actinomycetes > Jiangellales > Jiangellaceae > DASRTE01. Next base: position 14,450 of record DATFBR010000053.1, on the reverse strand, counting down.
AGGCGCGCCCGGCTGCCAGGTGACCGTGCGCCGCACGCGTTCGACCATCCAGTCGATCATCCAGTCGACGATCTGCTCCGCGGTCATCGGCACGCCGCCGCGCTCGCGGATGTAGGTGGCCGCCGTGAGCAGGTCGAGGCCGACGAGGGCCAGGCTGTCCTCGGTGGTCCACGTCCCTCCGTGGGTGGCGACCAGCTCGCGCTCGCAGCGGATCCAGTCCGGCTCGGTGTCGACCAGCGTGCCGTCCATGTCCCACAGGACAGCTGCTGGAAGCGTCGATGTCACCGGCCGATCATCCCATTGCCGGTTACCTTGCGTTGAAGTACTTCGCCTCCGGATGGTGCACGACCAGTGCATCGGTCGACTGCTCGGGATGCAGCTGGAGCTCGTCGGACAGCGTCACCCCGATGCGTTCGGGCTCGAGCAGCCGCACCAGAGTCGTGCGGTCGGCCAGGTCCGGGCAGGCGGGGTAGCCGAAGGAGTAGCGCGAACCGCGGTAGCCCTGGGCGAGGATCGCGTCGAGGTCACCGGAGTCCTCCGCTCCGAAGCCCAGCTCGCTACGCACGCGGGCGTGCCAGTACTCAGCCAGCGCCTCGGTGAGCTGCACCGACAGCCCGTGCAGCTCCAGGTAGTCGCGGTACGCGTGCTCGGCGAACAGCTTCGCGGTCGCCTCCGCCACTTTCGAGCCGACGGTGACCAGGTGGAAGGCCGCCACGTCGAGCTGTCCGGACTCCCGCGGTCGGAAGAAGTCGGCCAGGCACAGCCGCCGGTCGCGTCGTTGCCGGGGGAAGGTGAACCGGGCGATCTCCCCCTGGCGGTCCCCGGCGTCGAGCACCACGAGGTCGTTGCCCTCCGAGAACGCGGGCCAGTACCCGTAGACGACGGCCGCCTCGAGGATGCCTTCGGTATGCAGGCGGTCGAGCCACATCCGCAGGCGCGGACGACCGTGGGTCTCGACGAGCTCTTCGTATCCGGGACCACCACGTGAGCCGCGCAGGCCCCACTGGCCCATGAACGTCGCGCGCTCGTCGAGGTAGGCGGCGTAATCGGCCAGGTGGAGTCCACGCACGACCCGGGTGCCCCAGAACGGCGGGACGGGGACCGGGTTGTCGAGCGCGACGTCGGAACGGACGTCTGGCGCCGCGGCCGGTTCGGCGGCGGTCGGCCCGCGTGCTACGCGACGCTTGCGCAGCGCGGGCAGCGCTTCCGCGAGCGACGTCTTGGGATCGTGCTTGGCCGCGGCGACCGCGTCCATCAGCCGGAGGCCCTCGAACGCGTCGCGGGCGTAGCGCACCTCGCCAGCGTAGAGCGAGGCGAGGTCGTCCTCCACGTACGCCCTGGTCAGAGCAGCACCCCCGAGCAGCACCGGCCAGCGGGCAGCCACGCCGCGCTGATTCATCTCCTCGAGGTTCTCCTTCATCACCACGGTGCTCTTCACCAGCAGACCGGACATGCCGATGGCGTCGGCCGCGTTCTCCTCGGCGGCGTCGAGGATCGTGCTGATCGGCTGCTTGATGCCGAGGTTCACCACGGTATAGCCGTTGTTGGACAAGATGATGTCGACGAGGTTCTTGCCGATGTCGTGGACGTCGCCCTTCACCGTCGCCAGCACGATCGTGCCCTTGCCGCTCTGGTCGCTCTCGATCCGGTCCATGTGCGGTTCGAGGTGTGCGACAGCGGCCTTCATGACCTCCGCGCTCTGGAGCACGAAAGGCAACTGCATCTGCCCCGACCCGAAGAGCTCGCCCACGGTCCGCATCCCCGCCAGCAGCGTGTCGTTGACGATGTCCAGGGCGGGTCGGCGCTGCAGTGCCTCGTTCAGGTCGTCGGTCAGGCCGTTGCTCTCCCCGTCGACGATGCGGCGCTCCAGCCGCTCGAACAGCGGCAGGCCGGCCAGTTCCGCGGCCCGGCTGCTCGCCGCGGCCGAGGCGTCGACACCCTCGAACAGCTCGAGGAACCGCGCGAGCGGGTCGTATGCGGGCTCGTCGCCGGTCGCCGGCCGGCGACGGTCGTAGACGAGGTCGAGTGCCACCTGGTACTGCTCTTCGGGGATGCGGGAGATCGGCAGGATCCGGGCTGCGTGCACGATCGCCGAGTCGAGGCCTGCCTTGACGCACTCGTGCAGGAAGGCGGAGTTGAGCACCGCCCGGGCCGGCGGGCTGAGCCCGAAGGAGATGTTGGACAGCCCCAGCGTGGTCTGGACGTCGGGATGGCGGCGCTTGAGCTCGCGGATGGCCTCGATGGTGGCGACGCCGTCCTTGCGGGACTCCTCCTGGCCGGTGGCGATGGTGAACGTCAGACAGTCGATCACGATGTCGGACGTACGAACACCCCAGGTCCCGGTGAGATCGGCGATGAGCCGCTCGGCGATCTCCACCTTCGCGTCGGCCGTGCGGGCCTGACCCCGCTCGTCGATGGTCAGCGCGATCAGCGCGGCGCCGTGTTCGACGGCGAGACGGGTGATCCTGGCGAACCGGGACTCCGGGCCGTCGCCGTCCTCGTAGTTCACCGAGTTGATCACGCTCCGCCCACCCAGGCACTCCAGCCCGGCCTCGATGACCGCCGGCTCGGTGGAGTCGAGGACGAGAGGCAGCGTGCTGGCCGTCGCGAACCGGCTGGCGACCGCGCGCATGTCCTCGACCCCGTTGCGACCCACGTAGTCGACGCAGACGTCGAGTAGGTGCGACCCGTCCCTGGTCTGCGAGCGGGCCACCTCGACGCAGTCGTCGTAGCGCCCGTCGAGCATGGCCTCTCGGAACGCCTTCGACCCGTTGGCGTTCGTGCGTTCGCCGATGGCCAGGTACGAGGTGTCCTGCCGGAACGGGACGTGCTGGTAGAGGCTGCTGACGCCGGCCTCCGTACGCGGCTTACGCGCCGTGATCTCACGGCCACCGACCCGCTCGACGACGAGGCGCAGGTGCTCGGGTGTCGTCCCGCAACAGCCGCCCACGAGCGCGAGGCCGTACTCGGCAGTGAACAGGTCGTGCGCGTCGGCGAGCTGGCGCGGCGTGAGCGGGTAGTGGGCACCGTCGGCGGAGAGTTGGGGCAGACCCGCGTTGGGCATGCATGCCAGGCCGGTCCGGGCATGCCGGGCAAGGTGACGCAGATGCTCGCTCATCTCGGTCGGCCCGGTGGCGCAGTTGAGCCCGAGGAAGTCCACGCCGAGCGGTTCGAGCGCGGTGAGCGCAGCCCCGATCTCGGTGCCCAGCAGCATGGTCCCGGTGGTCTCGACGGTGACGTTGACCAACACCGGGATGTCGGCACCGGCCGCTCTCACCGCGCGGCGGGCTCCGATGACCGCCGCCTTCGCCTGCAGCAGGTCCTGCGCCGTCTCGACCATCACGGCATGGATGCCACCGGCGATCATCGCCGCGACCTGGGTCTCGTACGCATCCCGAAGCACCGCGAACGGCACGTGGCCCAACGAGGGCAGCTTGGTGCCGGGCCCGACCGAGCCGAGCACCCACCGCGGCCGATCCGGTGTGGACCAGTCTCCGGCCACCTCTGCGGCCAGCCTCGCGCCCGCTTCCGCGAGCTCGCCGATCCGGTCGCCGATGCCGTACTCGCCGAGGTTGGCCCAGTTCGCGCCGAACGTGTTCGTCTCTACGCAGTCGACGCCCACCGCGAGGTAGGCGTCGTGTACCGAGCGCACGACGTCGGGCCGCGTGACGTTGAGGACCTCATTGCATCCCTCGTGTCCCTCGAAGTCGTCCAGGGTGAGGTGAGCAGCCTGCAGCATCGTGCCCATCGCGCCGTCGGCGACGACGACGCGCTCGGACAGGGCACGGCGTAGGGCAGGTGCAGACACCGTCACGAGGTTAGTCGGGCTCTCACGCTGCGGCATCGTGGTCCGCCCATCGGGACGGTGGGTGGCGCCGGCGTCTGGGTCGTACGCTGGCGACGAATCCCGAAACGAGGAGCAGCGGGTGGTAGAGCTCGACGCCGTGCCGGAGCTGGACGACCCTGTCCTGGTCGCCGCCTTCGAGGGCTGGAATGACGCCGGCGAGGCGGCGACCGCCGTCGTCGAACACCTGGAGCGGGCCTGGAACGCCGTGCCGCTGGCATCGCTCGACCCGGAGGAGTACTACGACTTCCAGGTCAACCGACCGACGGTCTCGGTGGACGACTCGGGTGTGCGCAGTCTCGACTGGCCGACGACGCGGTTCTCGGTCGCGCGGCCGCCGGACTCGGGGCGCAATGTCGTCCTGGTCCGCGGCATCGAACCGAACATGCGCTGGCGCGCGTTCTGCGCCGAACTGCTCGGTCTGGTGGCCGAGCTCGGCGTGGACCGCGTTGTCACCCTCGGCGCCCTCCTGGCCGACGTCCCACACACCCGCCCGGTGCCGGTGACGGTCTCCTCCAGCGAAGACCAGCGCGCCCGCTCGATGGGACTCGAGCCGTCGCGCTACCAGGGGCCGACCGGCATCGTCGGCGTGCTGCAGGACGCCGCCACCAAGGCAGGGCTGACCGCGACGACACTGTGGGCGGCCGTCCCCCACTACGTCGCCCAGTCGCCGTGCCCCAAGGCAACGCTCGTGCTCCTGCGTCGGGTGGAGGACCTCCTCGACCTGCCAGTACCCCTCGGCGACCTACCGGATGAGGCGCGCGCCTGGCAGCACGGAGTGGAGGAGCTGGCCACCGAGGACCCCGAGATCGCCGAATACGTCCGCCGGCTGGAAGAGGCTCGCGACACGACCGAGCTGCCCGAAGCGTCCGGCGAGCACATCGCCCGCGAGTTCGAGCGCTACCTGCGTCGCCGCGACGAGTAACAGCCCGACGGAATGGAGGACCCTGGGCGGGCGGTCAGAGTGCTACGCCCAGGAGGGTGTCGACCAGGGCGCGCACGTCGGCGGGGGCTCCCGGGTCGCCGCCGGGGTTCTGCAGGGCATGCTCGGCCCAATGGTCCACGACGGCGAGCGCAGCCGGCGTGTCGAGGTCCTCGGCCAGGTGTCCGCGAACGCTGCGCAGCACGCCGCGGGCGTCGGGGCCGGTCTCAGCCGCCACGGCCCGGCGCCAGCGCACGAGCCGCTCCTGCGCGCTTTCCAGCAGCGCGGGACTCCAGTCGCGATCGTCCCGGTAATGGCCGGAGAGCAGCGCCAATCTCATGGCGGACGCATCCATGCCCTCGGCTCGCAGCCGGGAGACAAAGACGAGGTTGCCGTCGGACTTGGACATCTTCCGCTCCCCCAAGCCGATCATGCCCGCATGGACGTACGCACGGGCGAACGGCCAGCGGCCAGTGGCGACGTGCGCCGTCGAAGCCGACATCTCGTGGTGTGGAAACACCAGGTCGGTGCCGCCGCCCTGGACGTCCAGCGCCTCGCCAAGGTGGGCCAGGGCGATCGCCGCACACTCCACGTGCCAGCCGGGACGCCCACGGCCGTACGGGCTGTCCCAAGCCGGCTCTCCCGGACGCTCGCACTGCCAGAGCAGGCAGTCCAGCGGGTCCTTCTTGCCCGGCCGGTCCGGGTCTCCCCCGCGCTCGGCGAACAGCGCGAGCATGGTGTCGCGGTGCAGGCCCGAGATCTCGCCGAAATGCCGGTCTGATGCCACGGCGAGGTACAGGTCGCCGTCGACCTCGTACGCGGCACCGGCCGTGCGCAGCCTGTCGATGAGTTCGACGATGAGTGGGATCGACTCCACCGCACCCACGAACCGCTCCGGCGGTAGGACCCGCAGCCAGGTCATGTCATCGCGGAACAGCTCGGTCTGCTCCCGCCCGAGCGCGTCCCAGTCCCGTCCGAGTTGCGCGGCCCGTTCGAACAGCGGGTCGTCGATGTCGGTCACGTTCTGCACATAACGCACCCGTGTGCCGGCGTCCCGCCAGGCCCGGTTCAGCGTGTCGAAGGCGATGTAGGTGGCGGCATGGCCGAGGTGGGTGGCGTCGTAGGGGGTGATGCCGCAGACGTACATCCGCGCAGAGGACCCGGCGGCCGCCACCCGGATGCTTCGGGTCGCCGTGTCGTGCACGCGGACGGGTTCTCCCCTACCGGCGAGTCCGGGGAGGTCGGGACCGGGCCACGCCTGCACGCCGACGAGCCTAGCCGCCGGTGCCGTTCAGAACGGCGGCCACGGGATCGGGACCCGACCGCCCGCCGGTATGGGAAACCGGCCCGATGCGAGCAGACCATCCACTCGGGCGGCGGTCGCCGCGACCTCGTCCGAGCTCAGTAGCACCGACAAGCCCTCACCCAGGCCGGCCTGCAGATGTCGCCGCAGCCGCCGCAGGACGTCCTGCTCGGCAGCCGTGAACGGCTGGCCCGACCATCCCCACAGCACGGTTCGCAGCTTCGGGTCGACGTGGAAGCTGACCCCGTGGTCGACCCCCCACACCTTCGCATCGGTCGCCACCAGGACGTGTCCGCCCTTACGGTCGGCGTTGTTGACCACGAGGTCGAACAGCGCCATCGTCCGCAGCCGCAGATCGTCGGCGTGCACCAGCGACACGGGGTCGCCGACCTCGTTCACGGCGTCGAACACGCGAACCCATCCGTCCGGTACCGCGTCCCGGGCGACGACGTCGACCAGTTCGGTGCCGTCTCGCTCGATCCACAGCTGGCACATGCCGGGTCCGAACGGCCCCTCGCGCAGGATCGTCGGGGGTACCACCTGCCAGCCGGCGGCCTCCGATACGAGATATGCCGCAACCTCGCGGGCGGCCAGGGTGCCATCGGTGAAGTCCCACAGCGGTCGTTCCCCCGCCACCGGCTTGTAGATGCAGCGCAGCACACCGGCACCGTCGGAGCTGTTCACTTGGCACAGCAGGGTGGCGTTCGAGGCCGAGACCAGCCTGCTCTGCACGGTCAGGTCGCCGTCACCGAGAGCGGCGGGCACTGGGTTGACCACGGCCTAGCCCCGGCGCCGATAACCGTTCTGCCGGGGGCAGATGTGACCCTCGGGATCGAGCGGCAACGCACACAGCGGACACGGTGGCCGACCGGCCGCGACCAGCGCCTGCGCACGCTGGACGAATGCCCGAGCGGATGCGCCGGAGATGCGAACGACGAGCAGGTCACGATCGTCCGGTGCGTCCGCAGCCACCGGGTCGGGCTCATCACCCTCCTCCGCGTCACGGACGGCGAAGGCTTCGATCACCACGCGGTCGTCCGCACCGTCCCAGGCGAGAGTGAGCGTGCCGACCCGGAACTCCTCGACGATGGGCTGGTCGAGCGGCTCGAGATCCTCCATGTCGGCCGGCGCCACGACGGGGACCGGCGCCGACCCGGCCGAGCGCCGGATGACTTCGTCGAGCAGCGCGTCGAGGCGCTCCGCGAGCAATGAGACCTGCTCCTTCTCGACCACGACGCTGGCCACCCGGGCGGCGTCGCGAGCCTGGAGGAAGAACGTGCGCTGACCCGGCTCGCCCACTGTGCCGGCCACGAAGCGTTCCGGCGGGTCGAAGGCGAAGACCTGGCGGGGCACCCTTCCGACCCTACGTCGTTCCCGCGGTGCCGCCCACCATGGCGTCGCTCGACGGCCTGCCCCTCTTCCCAGCCCGTCGGTGCAGGCCGGACAGGTCCCCTCCGGTGTCGTTGAGGCGGATCACGAACGGCCGCAGGTCGGCGTACCGGACGATCGTGACCGACCCCGGGTCGACCACGAGGCGCTGGAAGAGGTCGAGGTGCAGGCCGAGCGCGTCGGCAACCACCGCCTTGATCACGTCGCCGTGCGACACCGCGGCCCACACCGCGTTCGGACCGCCTTCGGCGGCGATCCGGGCGTCGTGCGAGCGCACCGCCTCCACCGCCCGAGCCTGGATCGAACGCAGCGACTCACCGCCCGGGAAGGTGGCGGCCGACGGATGGGCCTGGACGATTTTCCAGAGCTTCCTTCGGGCCAGCACGGCGAGCGGCCGGCCGGTCCAGTCGCCGTAGTCGCACTCGGTGAGGCGGTCGTCGACCTCCATCCCGGGCCTGCCCCGTTGGGCGGTCAGCGCCTTCGCCGTGTCGAGGCAGCGTTCCAGCGGGCTCGAGACAACGGCCGCCAGCCGCACTGCCGCCAGCCGGTCGGCCAACGACCGCGCCTGCGCACGACCGACCCGGTCGAGGCCGACACCCGGCATCCGGCCGGCCAGAACGGCGGCGGAGTTCGCATCCGTCCGGCCGTGACGCACGAGCAGCACGGTGGGCACATCGCGAGCCTACGGAGCAAACTCGCCGTGTGATCAGCCGGTGAAGGGGCATGATGGGCTAGGCACGTGGCTCGAGTGGCCCGCTGCAGGGAGACCAGGGAGGACGATGCGAATCCTCGGTAGGCGGGCGGCCGCTGCTGTGGTCGCGACGGTGGGGGGTGCCCTGATCTGGACGGCCCTGCCCGCGTCAGCCCAGACCGAGCCCGCTCCGTCCGCCACGTCGACTCCCGAGCCGTCGCCCGAGCCGTCGCCCGAGCCGTCCTCCGAGCCCTCTCCCGAGCCGACGACGTCGACGCCCACTCCCACCCCTACACCAACGCCCCCGCCACCGGAGGAACCGGCGCCCCCACCGGTGTCGTCCACCGCCCGGACGGTCGTGCCCCCGGCGATCCTGCCGCCGTCGGCAGTGCCGCCCTCGGTCGATCCGGACTACTACGACCGGCTGTTCGCCAACGCCCTCGGCGACCACGCCCACGACGTCATGTCGGCGCACTCGATCGCGGTGGCGGTGGCCGAGGCACTGCTCCAACAGGCGTTGGCGGAGCTCGGCACGGCGCAGGCTGCCGTTGCCGACGCCCAGGCCCAGGCGGAGGCGGCCCAGACGGCGCTCGACGAGGCACGCCGCGCCGCCGACGTGGCCACCGAGCGGGAGAGCCGTGCCCACCGCGAGCTCTCCGAGATCGTGCAGCGGATCGCCGCGGCCCGGCAGGATCTCGGCGCCGTTGCCCGCGACGCCTATCAGGGCGGCACGATGGCGACCCTCTCCGTGGTGCTCAAGGCCGAAACACCGGCCGAGTATGCGGACAGCTACGTCGGCGTGCGAACCGTCCTGCGTGCCGGCGACTCCGCGCTGGGCCGGCTCGCCGTCGAGCAGGCCGAACTGCTCGACGCCAGGCAACGGCTCGGCGTGATCCGGGAGGAGAAGGAGGAACTCGCCGAGGTCGCCGCGACGGCGCTGACAGCGAAAGAGGCCGCGGTCACCGCGGCCCTGGCCGCGGAACGCGACCTCGACCTGGCAGCCGCCGTGCGACTGGAAGCGCTGCGCGACGCCGAGGCGGCCCGATTGCGCGACTACGAGCGCTACAAGGAGTTCCTCGCCGAATCCGAGGCGCTGGGCCCGGTGATCGTCGACCTCTCTGCTCTGCTCGCCCAGTCGTCCGGCGCCGCAGTCGGCACCGGAAGCTTCGTCCGACCCGGTACCGGCGAGGTCACGTCGGAGTTCGGCATCCGGCGACATCCGATCACCGGGGTGGTCAAGCTCCACACCGGCACCGACATCGGCCCTGGCGACGGATACGTGTACGCGGCCGACGCCGGCACGGTCATCAAGGCGGAGTGGAACCGCGCCTACGGGTACATGACGGTGATCGACCACGGCAGCGGCGTCACAACGCTGTACGGCCACCAGGCGGCGATGTACGTACGCCCGGGCGACCAGGTCGGCCGCGGCGTCCGGATCGGGGTCATCGGCTCCACGGGGTACTCGACCGGCCCGCACCTGCATTTCGAGGTCCGCCGGGACGGCGTGCCGATCGACCCGTGGCCGTTGATCGCGACGGCTCCGCTGCCCGCGGCCGCGCTCGGCTGACACCGACGGCGTGGTCAGGCGTCGATCACGCCTCCGGCCGCCAATCCGAGCACCAGCGCGCCGAGGACGATCCGGTACACCACGAACGGCGCGTAGGAGCCGTGCTCCAGCCACCGGAACAGCCACGCGATCACCGCGTAGCCGACGGCGAAGGCCGCACCGGTCGCCAGCAGCAGCGGGCCGAGGCCGTACTCGCTGCCCTCGGTCAACGCCGTCGGCCACTCGAACAGGCCCGCCCCCAACACCGCCGGGATCGCGAGCAGGAACGCGAACCGGGCGCACGCCGCGCGTTCGTAGCCGAGGAACAGACCCATGCTGATCGTCGCCCCCGAACGGGAGACGCCGGGGATGACCGCCAGGGCCTGAGCCGCCCCGAAGGCCACGGCGTGCGGCAGGGTCAGCGACGCGAGCGGACGGTTCGTCGCGCCGACGCGGTCCGCGACACCGAGGATCACTCCCAGCACGACCAGCGTCGTCCCGATGACCCACAACGAGCGGAAGTCCCCCTCGATGACGTCCTTGAAGGCGATACCCACGACGACGATCGGCAGCGACCCCGCGATGACGTACCACCCCATCCGGGCGTCGTCGGGATCCCAATCACGGGCCCGGTCCGCGCGACGGGCCAGCAGTGACCGGGCCCACGCCGTCACGATGCGCCAGATGTCCCGGGCGAAGTAGAGGATGACAGCGGTCTCGGTGCCGATCTGGACCACGGCGGTGAACGCCGCGCCGGGATCGTCCCACCCCAGCAGCTCCGGACCGATCCGCAGGTGGGCGCTGGACGAGATCGGCAGAAACTCCGTCAGACCCTGGAGCACCCCGAGGGCGAGGGCCTGGACCCATTCGGTCACGCGGAGCCTCCGGCCAGGCCCGCCGACTCCACCGCGTCGACCAGCGTCCGAAGGGACGAGATGCGCTCATCGACGCTGCCGGCGTGAACGGCGACGGTCAGGGTCGTGACACCGGCATCGGCGTAGGCGTGCAGGCGGTCACGGATCCGCTCGGCCGGTCCGATCAGAGCGGTCCGGTCGACGAACTCGAACGGCACCGCCGCGGCCGCCTCGCGGTGCCTGCGGTCGAGGAAGAGGTCCTGCACCCGCGCCGCCGCCTCCGAGTAGCCCATCCGCACCGCCAGGCGGTTGTAGAAGTTCTCCCGGCGGCTGCCCATGCCGCCCAGGTAGAGGGCGGAGTACGCGCGCACCGGCGCGGCGCACGCCTCGAGGTCGTCGCCGATCACGAGTGGAACCGTCGGGACGACGTCGAAGCCGTCCATCGTGCGGCCGGTAGCCACCCGCCCACGGCGGACACGGTCGAGCGCGTCGGCTGCCAGGTCGGGGGCGAAGAAGACGGCCAGCCAACCGTCGGCGATCGCCCCTGCCAGCTCGACATTCCGCGGTCCGACCGCAGCCAGGTAGACGGGGATGCGCTCGCGTACGGGGTGGACCGTCAGCCGCAGCGCCTTACCCGCACCGTCGGGCAGCGGCAGCGTCCAGTGCTCACCCTCGTAGGCCAGCCGCCCTCGGCTCAGTGCGGCGCGGACGATCTCCACGTACTCGCGGGTGCGGCCGAGCGGCTTGTCGAAGCGCACGCCGTGCCAGCCCTCGGACACCTGCGGACCCGACACGCCCAGGCCGAGGCGGAACCGGCCGCCGGACAACCCGTCCAGGGTGGCCGCGGTCATGGCGGTGCAGGCGGGCGTCCGGGCCGGGATCTGCATGACGGCACTGCCGACGTCGATCCGCTCGGTCTGTGCGGCGATCCAGGACAGCACGGTGGGCGCGTCGGACCCGTACGCCTCGGCCGCCCACACGACCGAGTAGCCCAGCCGGTCGGCCTCCCTGGCCAGGGCGAGGTTGTCACGGTCCGCCCCGGAGCCCCAGTAGCCGAGATTGAGCCCGAGCCGCATCGATCCCTCCCCCGCGGGAGCCTTGTACCCCTGTCACACCGGACCCGATCGGTCCGCCGCGCGACTCTATCGGCGCCGTCGGTTCCACTGCTCACGGCCCGCTCGGCCGGTCGTCGCCCGGCGGCGTGACCACCTGGATACTCTCCGGCCGTGGAACAGCGACGGCTCGGCCGCAGCGGGCTGAAGGTGTCCCGGCTCGCACTCGGAACGATGACGTGGGGCCGAGACACCGACGTCCATGAAGCCCGCGACCAGCTCGAGGCGTTCGTCGAGACCGGCGGCACCCTGGTCGACACCGCGGCCTCGTACGGCGACGGACAGAGCGAACGTGTCCTCGGTGAGCTGCTGGAGGCCGTCGTGCGCCGATCCGAGATCGTGGTCGCGACGAAGGCGGGCCTGTCCCGAGCGAGTGGCCGCCGGATGACCGACGTCTCCCGGCGAGGACTGCTCGACCAGCTCGATGCCTCGCTGGACCGCCTCGACACCGACTACGTCGACCTCTGGCAGGTGCAGACCTGGTCCGACGACGTCCCGCCCGAAGAGACCCTGGCAGCGCTCGACTACGCCGTCACCTCGGGGCGGGCCCGCTACGTGGGCGCGTCGAACTACGGCGGCTGGCAGACCGGCTGGTCCACGGCGCACCAGGCCGCCGTCCCCGGCCGGGCCCCGCTGGTCTCCACCCAGGTGGAGTACTCCCTGGTCCAGCGCGGGATCGAACGTGAGGTGCTGCCGGCCGCGGTCGAGCTCGGCCTCGGGGTGCTCGCCTGGTCGCCGCTGGGCCGTGGCGTCCTCACCGGCAAGTACCGCACAGGCACTCCGGCGGACTCGCGCGCGGCATCGCCCCACCTGGCCGGATTCGTGGAGGTCTACCTCGACCCGCGGTCACGGCAGGTCGTGGAGGCGGTGTCGACGGCGGCCGAGGGCCTGGGCGTGCAGCCGCTCGAGGTGGCGTTGGTCTGGGTGCGCGACCAGCCAGGGATCACGGCGCCGGTCGTGGGGGCACGGACGGCCGCGCAGCTGCGCGGTGTGCTCGCCGCGGAGGACCTCACGCTCCCCGCCGAGATCCGCTCCGCCCTCGACGAGATCTCCGTCCCCCCGTTGGGATACCCCGAACGGCTGTGGTGATCAGTCCGTCTCGTCCGCTTGTACCTCGTCGAGCCGGTAGACGAGCACCTGCTCGTCCGCCACGCCGAACGGGTCCTCCGCCAGCGTCGCAACGTCGTCCGCGCCGATCTCCTGCATCCACAACGTGCCGCCGTGTCGGACCAGCCCGGCAACTTCCGCCCGCTGGTCGAGGCCGTCGACGCCGTACGCGAGCAGCAGCTGGTAGAGAGCTCGTCCCGCATGGTCGACGGTCTCGACGGCCGCACTCCCGGCATCGTCGGGATTGAGCTCGGCGTACGCCTGCCGGGCGGCGGCCAGCAGGTCGCCCTCGTCGGCGACCGTGTAGTCCCTGCGGAGCAGCAGCGCGATCGTCTCGAGCCGGCCGTCCCGCTGCTCGTCCTCCGAAGCGACCGGCGGAGCCTCGGCGAACTCCCACGGTGTGACCTCGTCGAGCAGCGTGAACAGGAGGTCGTCGTAGTTCGATGCGGCATCCCGCAGTGCCGTGTATGCCTGCTGGACGGCGGCATCGGCCTCACCGGTGCTCTCCAGGCATGCGGTGAGGTGCGCCTCCAGGGCGTCGGTGAGACTGTCGAGGGCGTCGTTGAGCCTGGCCTGGTCTCGCGGCGACGTGGTCACGGGCCGACCGTACCCGGGCGGCATGGCACCATGTGCCGATGGCGAGCCTCACCGCCCCGGTCCGGCCGAGGTCCGAGTACGAGTTCCACCACCTGCTGCTCCCGCGCGGAACCTCCCGCGGCGCGGCCCAACGGCTGCTGACCGACCACGCCGAGTACGGCCACTGGGAGCTCGCCCGGCTGCGGCTGTACCCCGACGGAACGCGCAAGGTGACCCTGCGTCGACGCATCCTGCGCGTAGCCCGCACCGAACCCTGAGCGACCTCGGGGCTCGGCCTCGCCCTCGCCGCAATCCGACTTGTGGTGGGTTGTCAACGCCTCCGAAGCGTCTGACACGTTCCCAACCCGCCACAAGTCGACCGGTCTCCATTGACCCCCGTCGAGCGCGTCGTATCCACAGGATGCGTCGCCCGCCATGGCACGCGCGCGAGGAATGGGTGGGATGGACGCATGCCCGTCCCTGCAATGGTGCCCGCCGAGCTGACTCGCGCGCCCTTTCTCGGCAGCGCTGCCGTTGATGGCGGCCTGATCACCCGGCGCCAGTTGCAGTCCACCCCGTGGGTGCGAGTCCTGCGCAACGTCTACGTCCACCGCGACCTGCCGCTGACCGACCGGAGGCGGGCCGGCGCGCTATTGCTCGTCCTGCCCGCCCGTTCGGTCGTCGCCGGCATGACGGCCGCCTGGCTCCACGGCGTGTGGCAGCCGTTGCCGGGCCGACCGGTACCACTGCAGTACGCCCGGCCCCGAGCGGCACCGAGCAGTCGACCGGCAGGACTCGACCTGTCCCGGCGGGTTCTGCACGTCGACGACACCGGCCTGAGCGATCTCACCCAGGTCGACGGCATCGTCGTCACCTCACCACTTCGCACCTGCTTCGACCTCATGCGGGCCCGCAGCCTCGTCGAGGCCGTGGTCGTTGGGGACGCCTTCGCCCGTGCCGGCGTGGTCGACCTGCCTTGGCTGGCCGCTTACGTTGCGATGCACCGCCGGTGGCCCGGCGTTCGACGGAGTGCCATGGCCGTCGACCTGTCGTCGGCGCGGAGCCGTTCACCCGGCGAGACGCGGCTTCGGATGGTCGTCGTG
>DATFBR010000052.1:0-6250 GCA_035253685.1 Jiangellaceae bacterium | reverse complement strand
CGCCGACCTGCGCGCCGAGGGCGATGGCGCTGCGGCGGGTCAGGACGACCTCGTCGCGCGCCTGCGGGCACCTACCGTCGATCGCAAGGTTGTCGCACTGGTTCTCGCGCCACACGAGGCGGCCGCGCGCCGTCAACTCGTCCCGGGCAACGATGATCTCGGTGGTGGCCAGCATGACCCGTGCGTCGTCGAAGTACCCGTCGATCCCGGCGGGAAGACCCGCTGCCTCGTCGCGGACCTCCTGCTCCGCGGTCGCCGGCGCCACCGGTTGCGCGGAGAGCGCGGATGCCGCTGTCCGCTGCGTCGTGTAACCGGTCGCGCTGACCGGCTCCCCGGTGAGCCGCGCGCGGACGACTGACTCTTCCGCGGCTCCCGCCCACAAGGGCGCGACGGTGGCCGCCAGGACGGCCAGCGTCGCCGCGACGAGCACGGCCAGCGATGCGCCACGCCGCCACCACAGCGCGCGCAGCACCAGCCGCATCATGTGAGTCAGTAATGCAGACGCGTCGTTCGTCGAGCAATCCCAAGGGCTTCGAACCGGCTCCATTCTCGGCCAGGTCCGGTAGTGTCCGACAAAGACACGATCACGATCCGCACCATGTCCGGCGTCGACGCCGATCGGTCGCGTCGACCACCGGCTTCGGGGGAGGCGACGTGAGGCTGAGAAGGTCTGCCATCGCGGTGGCGGCGGTCACGATGATCACGGCTTCGGCTTGCGGCGGCGACAGCGGGCCCCCGGTGCTGAACTGGTACATCAACCCCGACAACGGTGGTCAGGCCGAACTGGCCAAGAAGTGCACTGACGAGGCCGGCGGCGCCTACGAGGTACGGACCTCGATCCTGCCGAACAGTGCGTCCGCCCAGCGCGAGCAGCTCATTCGCAGGCTCGCGGCCAACGACTCCTCGATCGACCTGATGAGCGTCGACCCTCCGTTCGTACCGGAGTTCGCCGAGGCGGGTTTCCTCCTCGACATCCCCGATGACCGGGCGGAGGAGTTCACCGACGGCGTGGTCGAGTCGGCCGTCACCGGCGCCACCTGGAAGGACGAGCTCGTCGGCATCCCCTTCTGGGCCAACACGCAACTGCTGTGGTTCCGTCGGTCGGTCGCCGAACAGGCCGGTCTCGACCCCGAATCGGAGCCGGTCTCGTGGGAGCAGATCATCGATGCTGCCGAGCAGACCGGCACAACGGTCGCTGTGCAGGCGAACCGGTACGAGGGTTACACGGTGTGGATCAATGCCCTGATCGAAGGCACCGGTACCTCCGTGCTGCTCAATCCCGAGGCAGACGTCGAGGATCTCGAGCTGGGCCTGAACGAGCCGGGTGCCGAGGAGGGCGCAGCAGTCATCGCCGACCTCGTCGACGCCGGCGTCGCCGGACCCGCCGTGTCCACCGCGGGCGAAGAGGAGGCCCGAGCGCTGTTCCAGAGCGATAGTGGCGGCTTCATGGTCAACTGGCCGTACATCTGGCAGGCGGCCAATGGCGAGGTCGACTCCGGCGCACTTGACGCCTCCTTCATCGACGACCTTGCCTGGACCATCTACCCGCAGACGGTCGAGGGCGACGAGTCTGCGCCCCCGTTCGGTGGCATCACGCTCGGCATCGGCGCCTTCACCGAGCACCCCGACGAGGCCCTCGAGGCGTCCGCCTGCATCACCTCGCCGGAGAGCCGGACCGAGTACATGCTCTTCTCCGGCAATCCGTCGGCCTCCGAGGAGTCCTACTCCGATCCGGAGGTGGTGGAGGCCTTCCCCATGGCGGAGGTCATCCTCGAGTCGCTGCAGAACGCGAAACCGCGGCCACAGACTCCGTACTACAACGAGGTCTCCGAGAGCCTGCAGCGCACCTACCATCCGCCGTCGTCCGTGCAGCCCGACAGTACCCCGGACGAGGCGGCCGAGTTGATCGTCGGGGTGCTCAACAAGGAGGTGCTGCTGTGAGCGTCGAGACCCGCGAGGCGGCGGCTGCGCCGGCGGCAACGGCGCGCACCCGTCGGCCCCGTCGCACGGACAAGCAGCGGGCGGACACCAGGCTCGGCTGGATGCTGGCCGGGCCGGCGTTCGCCGTGATGTTGCTCGTCACCGCCTACCCGATCCTGCAGGCGACGTGGGACTCCCTGTGGGACTACCGGCTCACGACTCCCGACGACCGCGAGTTCATCGGGCTGGGCAACTACGCCGTCATCCTCACCGACCCGCTGTGGTGGCGCGTGGTCGGTGTCACGTTGCTCATCACCGTGGTCACAGTCGTGGTGGAGCTGGTTCTCGGCTTTGCGCTCGCGCTGGTGATGCATCGGGCCTTGACCCGGCTGCGGCCGATCCTGCGCACGGCGATCCTCATTCCGTACTCGATCATCACGGTCGTGTCGGCCTTTGCCTGGCAGTTCGCCTTTGCCGTCGACACCGGTTTCGTCAACCCGTGGTTCGACTGGGTGCCGGGCATCAGTGAGACGACCGACTGGTTCGGAGGCTTCGGGTCGTCGATCTTCGTGATCATCATGTCCGAGATCTGGAAGACGACACCGTTCATCTCGCTGCTGCTGCTGGCCGGGCTCGCCCAGGTGCCGGAGGAGATGCAGGAGGCGGCCATGGTCGACGGCGCCACCTGGTGGCAAAGGCTGTACAAGGTGACGCTGCCGAACATGAAGGCCGCCATCATGGTGGCCCTGCTGTTCCGCACCCTCGACGCGTTCCGCATCTTCGACAACGTGTTCGTCATGACCGCCGGCGCGCAGAACACCGAGACCGTTTCGCTGCTGGCCTACCGGCAGACGATCCAACGCCTCGAGATCGGGCTCGGCTCCGCGGTCTCGGTGCTGCTGTTCCTCGCCGTGCTGCTGATCAGCTTCAGCATGATCAAGCTGTTCCGGATCGATCTGGCGGCGGCGAGGGGGGAGCGGTGATGGACCAGCTCTCGACCCGTCAGCGGGTCTTCTGGATCGTCGGCGGCGCGCTGATCATTCTCTACTGCCTGTTCCCGGTCGCCTGGCTGACGTCCTTGTCGTTCAAGGCTCCGGCCGACCTCACCAACCGGCAGTTCCTGCCCACCGACCCGTCGACGGAGAACTACGAGCAGATCCTGCCCGGCGGCTCCGCGGCCGACCTGTTCATGCCGGCACTGCGAAACTCGATCGGCATCTCCTTGATCGCGACCCTGATAGCCGTCGTGCTGGCGATGTTCGCCGCCTACGCGATCGCCCGCCTCGACTTCCCGGGAAAGCGGCTGATCCTCACGTCGGCTCTTGCCGTAGCCATATTCCCGGTCGTCTCGATCGTGACCCCGTTGTTCAACCTGTGGCGCAACATCGGGCTTTACGACACCTGGCCGGGACTGATCATCCCGTACCTGTCGCTGACGCTGCCGCTGTCCATCTGGACGATGTCCGCGTTCTTCCGTGAGATCCCGTGGGAGATGGAACAAGCGGCTCAGGTCGACGGTGCCACCTCGTGGCAGGCGTTCCGTCGGGTGATCGTCCCGTTGGCGGCGCCCGGCGTGTTCACGACGGCGATCATCAGCTTCTTCATCGCCTGGAACGACTTCGTCTACGGGATCTCGCTGACCTCGACGTCGGCAGCCCGGCCGGTACCGGCCGCGCTGTCGTTCTTCACCGGTGAGTCGCAGTTCATCCAACCCACCGGTGCCATCTCCGCGGCCGCGATCATCGTCACGATCCCGGTCGTGGTCCTCGTCCTGATCTTCCAACGGCGCATCGTCGCCGGCCTCACCAACGGCGCCGTCAAGGGCTGACCGCCGACGCGAAGGGAAGTGGCTCACGCGATGGCAGAGATCACGCTCAACAATGTCGTCAAGCGCTACGGCGACGGGTTCCCCGCCGTCAATGACATCAGCCTGGACATCGCTGACGGCGAGTTCATGATCCTGGTCGGGCCGTCCGGATGCGGTAAGTCGACCCTGCTCCGCATGATCGTCGGGCTCGAGGACATCACCAGCGGCGACATCCTGATCGCCGGCAACCGCGTGAACGACAGGGCACCTCGCGACCGCAACTTGTCGATGGTGTTCCAGAACTATGCCCTCTACCCCCATCTGACGGTCTACGAGAACATCGCCTTCCCGCTGCGGCTGGCCAAGGCGCCGGGATCCGAGGTCGACGAACGGGTTCGCAATGCCGCCGACGTGCTCGAGCTGGAAGAGCACCTCGACCGCAAGCCCGCCAACCTCTCCGGCGGCCAGCGCCAGCGCGTCGCCATGGGTCGGGCGATCGTGCGCGACGCGCAGGCATTCCTGTTCGACGAGCCGCTGTCCAACCTCGACGCCAAGCTGCGCGGCCAGATGCGCACCGAGATCGCGCGGCTGCAGAAGCGGCTGGGTATCACCACCGTCTACGTCACCCATGACCAGGTCGAGGCGATGACCCTCGGCGACCGGGTGGCGGTGATGCGCAAGGGATTCCTTCAGCAGTGTGCGACGCCGCGCGAACTGTACGAGCAGCCGGCCAATTTGTTCGTGGCCGGATTCATCGGGTCGCCACCGATGAACTTCATCCCCGCGACCGTGACCGACGGCGGGTTCAACACTCCGTTCGGCGATGTGCAGCTCCCCGACGACCGCACGGCCGGTGTCGGAGACCAGGAGGTCGTGCTGATCGGCGCGCGGCCTGAGCACTTCGACGATGCCTCCGTGGTCGACGCGGCGATGAAGGACCGTGGCCTCACCTTCGACGCGCATATCGACGTCATCGAGTGGCTCGGCAACGAGCAGTTCGCCTATGTGCCCTACGAGGCGCCCGAGGACATCGCCCGCCAGCTGGCCGAACTCGAACGTGAGCTCGACAGTGAGGCGCTGCGCACCCAGCTCGTCGTGGCCCTCGACACCACCAGCCGGCTGCCGGAGGGCCAGACCGCGCGGCTGTGGCTCGACCTACGCAGGGTCCATGTCTTCGACCCGGCGACAGGGGAGAACCTCAGCCTGGGCACGACCGAGGCTGCACCGGGTGCGCCAGACGAGCTCGAACGGCAGGCGGAAGGGACGGTCGAGCGGGAGACGTCGGACACCGATTCGGCCGGCTCCGCCACCGCGGGCAACGCGGCCGACCGGATGGAGGGTACGGAGCGACCGACCGACACCACGCCCTGACGTCGCGGGGCGCCGGGCGGCGCAGAGCAGCCTTGGCGACCGCTTGGCGGAGTGCTCTAGGGTCGGACGACGTGGAGGGATCCCACGACGACCGGTCGTTGCGCGCCTCCGACGACGATCGCGAACGCGTTGCGGAGGTTCTGCGCCAGGCCGCAGGTGATGGCCGGTTGACCTTCGCCGAGCTGCAAGATCGGCTCGAGGCTCTGTACGCCGCGAAGACCTACGCCGAGTTGGAGCCGGTCATCTCCGACCTGCCCAGCGTGCGGCTCCCGCGCCCGTCGGCCTCCGCGTCTTCGCCCGTGCGTCCGGCGGGCGACCGTGTGGCTGTTCCCGACCGGGTGGGTGGCGTTCCCGTCTCCCGGGTGGCCAAGGCTGTGTTCGCCGGGGTGACCCGCCGCGGACAGTGGGTCGTCCCCTCCGACTACCGCGTGAAGGCCGTCTTCGGCGGTGCGGAACTCGACCTGCGCGAGGCTCGGCTGGAGTCGCACGAGATCAGCATCGAGATCAAGGCCGTCTTCGGCGGCGTCGAGGTATTCCTTCCCGACGATGTGATCGCCGTCGTCGATGGCAACGGGATCTTCGGCGGCTTCGCCGACGAAGCCTCGACGCGCCAGCCGGCACCGGGTGCACCTGTCGTCCGGATCGGTGGCAGGGCGGTCTTCGGCGGTGTCAACGTCAAGCGCGGCGCCAGCGGTGCCAGCGGTGCCGACCGGTGACGGATGAGCCGGATGGCGGCAGCGGGCGCGACCTGCGGTGTTCCGACGCCGATCGGGAGCGGGTCGCCGAAGCGTTGCGCGAAGCGGCCGCCGAGGGGCGGCTGACGCTCTCCGAGCTCGAAGAACGCCTCGACGCCACCTTCCGCGCCCGTACCTACGGCGATCTCGAACCGATCACCGCTGACCTCCCGCACGGGCGGAGGGTGACTGCGAGTGGTCCGCCGGCGCGGACTTCGGCCGTGGTCAGTCGCACCGCCCATGGGCTCGGTCCGGCCGCCCGGACGGAGCGGATCACTGCAGTGCTCGGCGACGACCGGCGCTCCGGCCGGTGGGAGGTGCCGGCCCGGCTCGAGGTCACCAGCGTCCTCGGCGAGGTGACGATCGACTTCACCGAGGCGATCGTGCGCAGTCGCGAGATCGACGTACAGGTCGCCGT
>DATFBR010000051.1:0-6852 GCA_035253685.1 Jiangellaceae bacterium | reverse complement strand
CGAGCGTCTTGACCTCGCTGTAGGGCGTCGTGCCGTACAGCAAGTACTCCGCGACACACAGATAAGGGTCGAACACGGAACTTGCGAACGCCGGGGTGTCCTGGGCGCGGCGCAACTCCAACCGCAGGCGTGAGAACAGCTCGCCACGGTGATGTGCGACCAGCGCCTGCAAGGTCAGCAGTTCCACTCGCTGCCAGGTGTTCTCGTCCGGTTTCACCAGTCCACTGACCTGGTCCGCCGCCTTCCACGCCGCATCGATGTCCCCCCTGAGGTATGCCAGGCCTCCCTGCGCCAGCAGGATCGGCACATCCGCGGGCCCGCCGTCCGGCTGCAGGCCGTCCAGAACGGCCGCTGCGGTGTCGAGGTCGCCTTCCATCACGGCGGAGTGCGCCAGCCGGGCGCGCAACAACGCGCGGTCCGATTCGGCGGCGACGGCGAGCGCATCCCGGTATGCGTCGATGGTGTACCGATCTCCGAGTGCTGCCAGCAGGTTCGCGCGCAACGCCAGCAGGCGGCCACGGTCGTGAGCACTTGCGTGATCTTGCACCGCGTCGACGAGGGCGAGCGCGTCACGGTAGGCACCGATGGCGGCTTCCGTCTCGACCGCCTGGATGACGTGCGGCACGGCGTCCGAAAGCTGCCCGGCCGCGATCAGATGGTGCGCTATCCGGGCGGGCGGGGCTCCAATGGCTTTGAGCCGAGCGGCGGCCTGGTGATGGAACACACGTTGCTGAGAGGCCGGGATGTCGTCGAGGAGCGCATCGCGGATCAGGGCGTGCCGGAAGCGGTAACCCGATCCCGTGTGGACGACGACGAGTGCGGCCAGCGCCGCGTCCAGCGCGGCATAGGCTTCGCGCTCCGGCAGCGCGGTCAGCGCCACGAACTGGTCGGTGTCGAAGCTGGTCCCGATCACGGCCACCTGCTGGAGTGCCTCGCGGGTCTTGACCGCCAGCCGGCTGAGTGTGAGCGCACCGAGCGCTGGAGCCACCGTCGGAGTCGGCACACCGGCCATCTCGATGATGGCGAAGGGCAGACCGCCCGACACGTCCCAGATGTGGTCCAGCGTCGACGTCGACACATCCGCCATGTGCTTCCGGACGAGGTCATCGGTGCCTTGCCGGGCCAGCGGGCGCAACGTGACATGGACGGCGAGGTTTCGGCGGAGCAGGCTTGCCTTGATCTGCTCCATGCGACGGCCGCCGTCCCGGGTGCCGACGACGATGAGCGCGCGTTCACCGCTGACGCATCGGGCGAGATAGTGCAGCAACCGCAGGCTGGCCTCGTCCGCCTCGTGCATGTCGTCCATGGCCAGCAGCAGACCCGTGCCCGATGCCGCGAGCCGGAGGAGCTCGGCCGCCGCGACGAACAGCCGCTGGTGGGTGCCCTCGCCGCTCCAGGTGAGCTCGGCACCCGCCAGAGCACGTTCGATCTCCTGCCGATAGGTATCGCCCAGCCCGTCGAGCAGGGTCGGATGCCGGCGGCACAGATCGGCGAACGCGTCGAGCACCGGTGCGTACGGCCAGGCTCCCTCGACCGCGGCCGCGCCACCCCTGCCGACACGCCAACCTGTTTGCTCAGCGCGCTCGCTGATCCATTCGAGCAGCGCTGACTTGCCGACACCGGGCGGTCCCGATACGAGCACGGTCCGGCCACCGCCGTGACCCGCGTCGACCAGCAGCCGTTCGAGCTGGTCGCATTCGCTGCGGCGGCCGACCAGGCCGCCCTGGCCCGAATCTGCGTGGTATTCAGGGAAGGCGGCCAGGATCTGGTCGCGGACGGCCAAGGCGCGCTGACTTGGACCGACTCCGAGCTCTCTGCGTAGCGCCGCATCCATCCGTTCGAACTGGCGCAGGGCGGCACGATGGTCGCCCGCCTCGACGTGCTGCGTCATCAGCGCGACATGCGCATCCTCGTCGGCCGGGTCCTCGACGAGCAGGTCCTCCCAACGGCAAGCCAGGCGCAACAGCTCCCGGTAGCGCAAACGGAGATGCTCGCGGCGGTTCTCCGCCCACGTCTCGTAGAGATCCTCCGGGAGCAGCGTGCCGCCGTAGCGAGCGACCGCCGCGGCGGCCGCACCCGGCGTTCCGTCGGCCAGCGCCTTCTCCGCAACCCGCTCGAAAATGTCGACGTCGACGATCACCTTCGCGTCGGGCAGCAGGGCGACGGTTTCGTTGCGGAGGACGATCGCCGTCCGGTCGTCGCCCAGGGCGCGACGGGCGTAATGGGCGAGCTTGTGCAGGCGCGGGGCCGCTTCAGCGACGGTGAGGTCGGGCCACAACCGTTCGATGAGCTGTTCCCGGTGCAGCCGGCGCCCGGGCGCGAGAGCGAGCAGTTTCACCAGCGTGGCCGCTTGTGGCCGCGGCCAGCCGGCCGCCGCAACAGGGGCACCGCCGAGCAGCACCTCGAAGCCGCCGAGCATTCTGATCTCGACGTTGGCGGCTGCGGGTGATTCCGCCATGGTTGCCCCCGGGCGCTCGATCCGGCGTGCCAAAGGTCATCATCCTCCAGATCTGCGGACGTACTACCTGGTCGTCGCCGAGAAGAGCCCGATGGAGAGCCGGCAAATACCTTCAGCCCGCCAGGACCGCTGCGCTGGACCGCTCGTGCTGATCGAACCTCTGCAGCGCCTCGACCTGCTCGCTCATGGCCGAGCTGGCTTCGAGCAGCAGGCGCCGCAGCTCCGGGACCGTCCAGGTGAAGGACGCGATCGTGTCGACCGTGCCGAACAGGCGGCCGGCGAGCGCGTCCCGCGTCTTCTGGTATCCGTCCGATGCGGTCGCCTCGGTCGCCGTTCCGCTGTGAAGGTCGCCTACGGCACCAGCCAGGAGCTCGGCGTCGCGCAGCGCGTCGGTGATGCCGTGGGT
Source organism: Jiangellaceae bacterium (assembly GCA_035253685.1). Classification (GTDB taxonomy): domain Bacteria; phylum Actinomycetota; class Actinomycetes; order Jiangellales; family Jiangellaceae; genus DASRTE01. The sequence continues at coordinate 3,988 of DATFBR010000051.1, read as the reverse complement.
GCTGAGCGGGTCCTCGAAGTACCCGGCGTCTCCGACCAGCGCCCAGCCCGGTCCCCACGCCTGCCGCAGGTAGCCGGACATGCCCGCGAAGCCGCGCAGCCGCTTCGGCGGCCTCACCCCGGACACCCGCTCGGCCACCGCAGGTGACACCGTTTCGAGCAGGGTGCTGAAAACATGGTGAGCGGTCCCGGCTCGCCGGGCGGCCTTCATCTGCGGTGGCCTGGTGCCGACGAACACCAAGGTCTGGCCGTCATTGGTCGGGATCAGGCCGGCGCCCGCACCCGGTGCGTACAGCCACTCGTAGCCGTCGACCGGGAGGTCGTCCCAGTACCCGTACAGGACCGCGGTGCCGTCCGACCGCGCCGTCCTGATCACCGGGGCGCCAACCTCTCGGGCCACGAGCGATCGGATGCCGTCGGCGCCGACGGTGAGCGGCGCCGAGGCGAGCAGCTGCCGGCCGTCGGCCTCGCGGCCGGCGATTCCGGTCACCCGGCCGGTGTCGTCGCGGAGCAACCCGGTCACCGTCACGCCGAACCGCACCTCGGCCCCGGCGGCGATCGCGGCGTCCGCCAGCACCCGGTCCAGGACGGTGCGGCGGGGCGCGTACAGCGCTCGGACGCCGGCGGCCGGCTTGAGTGATATCGGGGTGGTCTCCTCCGGGTAGTGGAACACCACCCGGGTCACCGGTGGCGTGCCGGCGGCGACGATCTCGTCGAGCAGGCCCCAGCGCTGCAACTGCAGGACCCCGCCCCGCATGAGTGCGTGGGTCGAGACCGCGTCGCTGCCGTACCCGGCCCGGTCGAGCACGAGGACCCGCAGACCCCGTCGGGCCAGCAGCATCGCGGTCGCGGATCCGGCACAGCGCGCACCGACGATGATCACGTCATGGGTCGTTCGGTTCACGGCCGTCACACTCCTGCTATGCCGATAGCGGTTGCCGGACGCGACGCGACCGGTCCGACGCCTCGATGTGCTCGCAGATGGCCCGGGCGTCGTGGCGGGCGCCGTCGATGAAGCTGGAGTCGCGCCGGTGCAGGAATCGCTGGCCGATGACATAGAGGCCCGGGGCCGGGGTGATCCCCCGGTGCTGCCGTACGTCGCCGTTGCGGTCGAACACCGGCACCCGCAGCCATGGGTACTCGTGCTGGAAGCCGGTGGCCCAGACGACGGTCGAGATGCCGGCGGCCTTCAGGTCCACTGCGTCCAGCTGGCTGGTCACGCTGACCGGACGAACCGGACGCTTCGGGAGCACTTCGCCCTCGAGCCCGGCGGAGTCGATGAAGTGGTCGATCTCGGTCAGCGTCCGCTCCAGCCGCGCCTCGGCTGCGGCGAGCGACACGGGCAGGTCGTCACCGAAGCGCACCTGGTCACCGTCGGCGCCGATCAGTCGGCCGGCGATCACGACGCCCGCCTCGGTCAGCGTCGCCAGGTCGAGATCGTCGGTGGACGCTTCCCCGCGCAGCTGGATGGACGGCTCGCGGCGGGTCACTCGCGGGTCGCGGATCTGGTCGATCGTGCGGCTCAGCGCACCGATCTGTTCCAGCCACCACATGATGTCCATACCGCGGTACCGCCGCGGCAGCCGCGTGTGCGCCCCGACCGCCAGGACGACGTCGCGTCCGGCCTGGCGAAGCTCGGCAGCGATCTGTGCGCCGGACGCCGAAGCGCCGACGACGAGGACGCCGCCGTCCGGCAGCTGATCCGGGTTGCGGTACCGGTTGGTGTGGATCTGCCGGACGGTCGGATCGAGAAGGGCGGCGTGGTCCGGTACATGCGGACGTGCGCCGGTGGCCATGACGACGTTCCGGGCGAGCCACGAACCCTGCGTGGTGGTGACGCAGTAGACGTCGGCGAGCGGCGCGACCTCGGTCACGGCGGTCCAGCTCCGGACGGGGGCGGCGAACGAGCGTGCGTAGGCATCGAGGTAGCCGGTCAGCTCGGCGGCTGTCATGAAGCCTTCGGCGTCGGGACCCTGGTATCGCCAGCCGGGTAGCCGGGTCATCCAGTTCGGCGTCAGCAGACGCAGCGAGTCCCACCGCGAGCTGCGCCAGCTCTCCGCCAGCCGCCCTCGGTCGAGCACGACGTGTTCTCGGCCGGCGTCGGTCAGGCCGCGGCTCGTCGCGAGACCGGCGTGTCCGGCCCCGATGACGACCGTGTCGATCGTGCGCATGCCGTCCTCGTCTCTGCGGGTCGCGGCCGCCCGGTGGGTTTCAGGCGGCCGCGACGCCTCCATCAGTCGACCGTGACGTCGACCGCGATGGGCACGGAGTTGGTGATGACGTCGTACACGGCGGAGCGGTCCTTCGAGCGCTCGACGAGGGCGCGCAGCTTCTCGGCCGGGGCGTTGCCCTTGATCTTGAAGTTGACCCGGATCTGCTCGTAGCCGTTGCGGACTTCGTCGGACATCCCGAGCAGCCCGAGCAGGTTGATGTCGCCCTCGACGGTCGACTCGACCTCGGTCAGCTCGATGCCGCGTGCGGCCGCGATGTTGGCCAGTCCCGAGGTCAGGCACGCCGCGAGCGCTGCCAGCACGTACTCCACCGGCGCCGGGCCGTTGTCCTGACCGACGAGCACGGCCGGGTGGTCGGCGTCGATGACGGTCTCGTTGCGGTGCTCCATCTCCTGGCCGGCGCCGAAGAATCCGTGCATGCTGCTGCGGTTGTGGGTGCCGCTCACCCACCTGTTCTTCGCCCGGAACTGGAACTCGGCGATGTCGGGCTGTGCCTTGACCGCGTCGAGCGTGGCGAACAGCGTCGGCGTGTCGACCCCGTTGAGAGGCAGTCGTTCTGTCGTGGTGGTGGTCATTTCGGACCCCTTCTGGGTTGTGGTGTTCGGACTGGTCGAAAATTAGGTCGGTGGCCTTCCCGGAACCTTCCCGGCGGGCTTCGCGAGTTCGAGGCGGACATCAGGCCGGCACCACCGCGCTGAGGATCCACAGCGTCGGCATGCCGGCGAGCAAAGCGGCGTACGGGCGGCCGGTGCGGCGGACGGCGATCACGGCCACGGCGACGGCCGCGAGTGGCGCGGTCCACCCGGCGAGGTCGACACCGGCGGTGTTCGCAGCAATCCCACCGGCCGCCAGCGCGGCGAAGGCCGCCGGAGCCACGAAGGTCGACGCCCGCTCCAGCCGTTCCGGCATCGTCATCCGGTCGGCGAACACCACCATGCTGATGCGAAACAGGTAGCTCCCCAGCCCCGCGGCGACGATGACAAGCCAGACGTTCATCGGCTGTCCTCCCTGACGGTCATTGCCGCGCCGAGGCCGGCCACGATCGCGAGCACGACACCGAGGTGCATTGGCGCAGAGATCGCGACGACGGCGACCACTGCGGCGGTCAGCGCCGCCCGTCGGGTCGCCCGGTCCCCGAGCTTGGGGACGATCTCGCCCACCAGGTAGAGCGGGATGACGAACTCGAGATGGAGTGCGGCGGGTAGCTGCGTGCCGAGCGTCGCCCCGGCACCGATGGCCAGCAGCCAGCCGACCCACAGCGTGATCGCACCGCCGAGGTAGTACGTGTGCGCGTCATGGCGGTCGCCTGAGCGCTGGTAGCGGTCCATCCCGACGACGAACGACGGGTCCACCAGGAGGTACGCCGCCATGGCGCGCCACCAGCGCGGTGTCCCGCGCCAGTGGGCCGCGATCGCTCCCGAGTAGAGGATGAGCCGCAGGTTGATGACCAGCGCGGTGATCACGACGACCGTCGGGGCGCTTCCGGCATCCATCATCTCGATGGCGGCGACCTGAGAGCTGCCGGCATAGATCAACGGACCGGTCAGCCACCCGGCGAGGGTCGGGATGTCGGCCTGTGCCGCACTCACGCCGATCACCAGCCCGAAAGGCGTCACACCGGCGAGCCACGGCACCATTGCCCGGGCGCCCGCGGCGAAGTCTCTGCCGCGGACGCTCCGGATGGGTGGTGCGACGGTGACAGTCGTCACCGGGTACCGCCGGCCCATGCCTGGTCAGCCCTTGCCCGGCGCGTGCGCA
>DATFBR010000050.1:0-3256 GCA_035253685.1 Jiangellaceae bacterium | reverse complement strand
AGCCGGGCGACTGCGCCGGCCCAGGCCTCGTCGACGCGTTCGTCGGTGTCGTCCCAGTTCACCGCATTGGCCACGAGCAGCACCGTGCCGTCCTCGTGGTCGAGAACGGCGAGGTCCGTGGCGAGCAGGAACGCGATCTCGGGCAGTTGCAGGTCGTCGACGGCGATGTCCGGCAGCCGTTCGAGGCGGCGCACCGCGTCATAGGACACGAAACCCACCAACCCTCCGGTCAGCGGCGGCAGGTCGGGCAGGCGAGGCGTATGCAAGGCGGCGAGCGTGCCGCGCAACACCTCCCACGGATCACCGCCGTCCGGCATCCCCGCGGGGGTCGTGCCGTGCCAGCGGGCCTGACCGTCGCGCTCCGTCAGCACCGCCGAGGACTGCGCCCCGACGAACGAGTACCGCGACCAGACGCCACCGTGCTCCGCCGACTCGAGCAGGAACGTGCCGGGCCGGTTGCCCGCGAGCTTCTGGTACGCGCCCACGGGTGTCTCCCCGTCGGCCAGCAGGCGCCGCACGACCGGGATCACCCGCCGGTCCTTGGCCAGGACCCGGAAGGCGTCGAGTCCCGGCGAAGTGTCCAGTCCGGTCACGACCGCGGCCCGCCGACGATCGTCAGCAGACCCGAGTCGAAGCAGGTGCGGGTCCCGGTGTGGCACGCCGGGCCCTCCTGGTCGACGCTGACCAGCACGGCGTCGCCGTCGCAGTCGAGCCGGACCTCCCGCACCCGTTGCCGGTGCCCGGACGTCGCGCCCTTCACCCAGTGCTCCTTCCGGCTGCGGCTCCAGTACGTCGCCCGCCCCGTGGTCAGCGTCCGGTGCAGTGCCTCGTCGTCCATCCAGGCGAGCATCAGCACCTCACCGGTGCCGTGCTGCTGGACGACGGCGGCCACCAGTCCGTCGGCGTCGCGCTTGAGCCGGACGGCGAGAGCGGGATCGAGACCGGGCATGGGCACATTCTGGCCGAACCGCCACGACCGCGACGACTACGGCGGCGGTGGAACACTGGCCGCCATGACCGCCGACGATCAGCCACGGGAGGGCACCGCGCGCCGGGCGGTCGTCCTGCTCGCCGCCGCGGCAACGGCGGCCTACGCGGCCCTTGCCTCCACGACCGGCGTCAACACGGTCGGCGCCACAGTCGCGGTGGCGGTTCCAGGTGCGGCGGTGGCGGTCCTGACACTGCGGCGGCCGAGCCGGACCGTGACGGCCGCGCCCGCGCTCCGCCGAGGCACCGCGATCTGGGCGGTCGTTGTGCTCGCCGGACTGCTCTGGGAGGCCGGCGCCTACCTCGGCGAGCTGACCGTCGGCCAGTACGAGCATCCGACCCTGTCCGTCCTGCTCGCACCGTTGCTGAGTGATCAGGTGATCCGCTTCGCGGCCTGGTCGCTGTGGCTGTACGCCGGTTGGGGGCTGATCCGCCGATGAGCACTCGCGACGTGACGATCGGAGGCTTCATCGTGCTCGGTGTGGTCACGGTGACCCTCGTCGCCGCATCGTGGGCCGGACGCCTGCCGCGCTTCGGCGAGGTCGTCGACCTGCTCATGGCGCGCCGCGCGTGGCGCGTGGTCATGGTGCTGATCTGGTGGTGGCTGGGGTGGCACTTCCTGGTGCGCACGAGCTAGGGATCGAAGTTGTGACGACGACCGACACCGGACCCGACCCCACGGTGAGCGACGCGTTCGAGGTCGCCCGGTGGCTCGCGACCGACCCGGACAATGGGCTCAGCGGCGCGGAGGCGGCCCGCCGCCTGGCGACCGACGGGCCCAACGAGCTCGAGGCGGCCGAGCCGGTGCCCGGATGGCGCAAGCTGCTCGCGCAGTTCCAGGACCCGCTCATCTACCTGCTGCTCGCCGCGATCGTCGTGTCGCTGGCCGCCTGGGTCGTCGAGGGTGCGGACGGCCCGCCGTTCGACTCGCTGGTGATCCTGGCGATCGTGATCCTCAACGCCGTGCTGGGCTACGTGCAGGAGTCGCGGGCCGAGACCGCGGTGGCGGCACTGCAGCGCATGAGCGCACCCACGGCCGGCGTAATCCGCGACGGCGATCTGGTGCGGGTGCCGACGAGCGAGATCGTGGCCGGCGACCTGCTCGAGCTCGCGGAGGGTGACACGGTCAGTGCGGACGCCCGGCTGGTCACCGCGGCGACGCTGCGGATCTCCGAGGCATCCCTGACCGGAGAGAGCGAAGCGGTCCTCAAGGACGCCAGGACGCTGCCGGAACCCGTCGCGCTCGGCGACCGCCTCAACATGGTCTTCAACGGCACGGCCGTTTCCCAGGGCGTGGGACGCGCAGTCGTCGTCGCCACCGGCATGGCCACCGAGATGGGTCGGATCGCCGGGCTGCTGCACGAGACCGTCGAGGAACCCACCCCTTTGCAGCGGGAGATCTCCCGAGTGGGACGGATGCTCGGGATCGCGGTCGTCGTGATCGCTGTCGTGGTCATGGCCACCGTGTTTTTCACGACCCGGATCGACAGCGCGGACGAGGCCGTCACGGTCCTGCTGCTCGGCGTGTCGCTGGCCGTGGCCGCCGTTCCGGAAGGGCTGCCGGCGATCCTCACCGTGGTTCTGGCGCTGGGCGTGCAACGGATGGCGGCACACCGCGCCATCGTGAGGAAGCTCTCGTCGGTGGAGACCCTCGGCTCCGCGTCGGTGATCTGCTCGGACAAGACGGGCACGCTGACCAAGAGTGAGATGACGATCCAGCGGGTCGTGACCGCGTCGGGCGAGGCCACGATCACCGGTGTCGGCTATCGGCCGGACGGGCGCGTCGAGCACGACGGCGCCGACATCGACGAGAACGGACCGCTGTGGGCGGAGGACGTCCGTGTGCTCGGCGGGGGCAGCCTGGCCAGCAACGCGGTCCTGCGGGAGGACGACGGCGAGTGGGTGATCGAGGGTGACCCCACCGAGGCCGCCTTCCTGGTCGCCGAGCGCAAGCTGGGCAGCCGGGAGGCCCGGTTGGAACGGTTCCAGCGCGTCGCCGAGGTGCCGTTCACGTCCGAGCGCAAGATGATGTCCAGCCTCGAGGTCGACGCCGAGCGGTCGGGCCGGATCGCGGTCGTCACCAAGGGGGCTCCCGATGTCCTGCTCGGGCGGTGCACCCATGTGCAGGTCGGTGACCGGGTGGTACCGCTGGACGACTCTCGGCGGTCGCAGGTGCTTTCGGACGTCGACCGCCTCTCCGGCGAGGCGTTCCGTATCCTCGCCGTCGCCTACAAGCGGCTCGACGCGACCAGCCCGCCGGTGGCCGACG
>DATFBR010000049.1:0-8422 GCA_035253685.1 Jiangellaceae bacterium | reverse complement strand
CTCGGCGACGAGGAGCGCGCCAGGGGTGTCGTCGCCGCCAGCGCGGGCAACCATGCACAGGGAGTCGCGCTGGCGGCGCACATGCTCGGTGCGAAGGCGACCGTGTTCATGCCGGAGGGGGCGCCGATCGTCAAGGAGAAGGCCACCCGGGCGTACGGCGCCGACGTCCGATTTGCCGGAACGTCGGTCGACGAGTCGTTGGTGGCAGCGGGGGAGTTCGCGGCCGAGACGGGCGCGGTGCTGATTCACCCGTTCGATCATCCGGACATCGTCGCGGGCCAAGGCACCGTCGGGCTCGAGATCCTGCGGGAGTGCCCCGACGTCCGGACCGTGGTGGTGGGCACCGGTGGTGGCGGCTTGCTGGCGGGGATCGCGGTCGCGGTGAAGGACACGCTGCCCGACGCCCGCGTCATCGGTGTCCAGGCCAGCGGCGCGGCGGCCTACCCGGGTTCGCTGGCGGCCGGCCGACCGTTGCCGATCGAGGCGATGTCGACGATGGCCGACGGGATCGCCGTGGCCTGCCCAGGCGAGGTCCCGTTCTCCCTGGTCCGTGACCTCGTCGACGAGGTGCGTACGGTCAGCGACGACTGGCTCTCGCGCGCGCTCGTCCTGCTGCTGGAACGGGCCAAACTGGTGGTGGAGCCCGCGGGTGGCGCTGCCGTGGCCGCGCTGCTGGCCGACCCGACGGCGTTCGAGCCGCCGGTGGTGGCCATCCTGTCCGGCGGAAACGTCGACCCGCTGTTGCTGCTGCGGGTGATTCGGCACGGCATGGCGGCCGACGGGCGCTATCTCTCCTTCCGCGTGCGGATTCCCGACCGCCCCGGTGCCCTGGCCAATCTGCTGGCCGAACTGGCCGCCGCCGACGCCAACGTGCTCGACGTGGTCCACGAACGCACCGGTGCTCAACTGCACGTCGACGAGGTGGACGTGGCGCTGCAGGTGGAGACCCGGGGTCCCGAGCACCGCGCCCGGGTGCTGTCGTGCCTGCGGAAGGCCGGATACCCGTTGTCGATCGAGTAACTATTTCTTGGTGGAATAGAAAGTCGAGTTGACGAATCAGTAACTTCAGCGCAGTATGTGGGCATGAGCGAACGAAGCACTCGTCAGATCCTGGAGGACGTGGCCGCCGGCCGCCTCGACCCGGCCGAGGCGGCCGGACTGCTCGATGCGGCCGCCGGTGACGTCGCCGGCCCGCCTTCTCCCGCGGACTCCGCCGCAGCGGACGATGCGGCGCCGGAACGACCCGCGCCGCCCCCTGCGGTGCCCGACATCGAGCGGGTACTCGTGCGGGCGACCTCGCGACGCGTCCGGGTCGTCGGCGACCCGTCGGTCGCCACCTATGCCGTCGACGGCCCGCACCATGTCCGCCGCGAGGGCAGCACCCTGGTCATCGCCGGTGAGGTCGAACCGATTCCCACCGACGATGCCTTCACACTGCTCTCCGGCGGCCGGTGGCGCGAGGTGGCCGACCGGGTCCAGCACGGCCTCGGCCAGGCCCTGGAGATGCGGGTGCGGGTCCGCCCCGACCTGGCGGTCGGGGTGGAGGTCATCGCCGGGTCCCTGCAGGTCGAGGACGCCAGGGCGCTCGACCACGTCCGGGTGACGGCCGGCTCGCTGCGGGTCCGGGGCGCCGAGAGCCCGTTCGACCTGCTCGTCCAGGCCGGCTCCGCGCAGGTTCAGGCGCGGTTGGACCGTGGCCGGTCCCGGCTGCGGTGCGAGTCCGGCTCGCTGCAGTTGACGCTGCTGCCCGGCTCCGACGCGAGGGTGCGTTCCGACGTCCAGCTCGGCCGGTTCGCCACCGAGCCCGAGCGGCACGGGCGTGACCGCAGTCGTGACTTCGTGGTCGGCACCGGCGCCGCCGAGATCGACATCGAGGTCGTCATGGGAAGCGCCACGGTCAAGGCCGCGGCGTGAACGGTGACCCGCCGACGCCGTACCCTCCGCCCCGCAGTTGCCCGGTCTGCGGCGACGAGCTCCAGGTCACCCGTCTCGGATGCCCGTCCTGTGGCAGCGAGCTCGCGGGGCGGTTCGTGTCGTGCCCGTACTGCGCTCTGGGTGAACAGGACCGAAAAATTCTTCGCACTTTCCTGGTGTCCCGCGGGAACATGAGGGAGCTGGCTCGGGACCTGGGGGTCAGCTATCCCACGGCGCGCCAGCGTTTCGGGGAGATGCTCGGCCGACTAGGTCTGGAGGTGCCGGCACATCATGACGCAGCTGCGCACGCGGGCACGGCCGGGCGCGAGGATGTCCTGCGCCGGCTGGCGGCGGGCGACCTCGACTTGGACGAGGCGAGCGCGCTGCTGAACGTCGCGGGGCCGGAGCTGTCGGAGCCGGCTGCCAAGCTCACCGACGACACCGACGACTGAGGAGACACAGCGTGAACGCGATCATCGCCGAGGGCCTGGTCAAGACGTTCGGGTCTGGCGACAAGGCGGTCAAGGCCGTGGCCGGAGTCGACCTCGAGGTTGCGCAGGGCAGCGTGGTCGGGCTGTTGGGCCCCAACGGTGCCGGCAAGACGACGATGGTGCGGATGCTGACCACGCTGCTCCGACCCGACTCCGGCAGGGCGGTGGTCGCCGGTCACGACGTGGTCGCCGAACCGCAGGAGGTGCGCGCCCGGATCGGGCTGTCCGGACAGTTCGCGGCCATCGACGAGAACCTCACCGGCCGCGAGAACCTGTGGTTGTTCGGTCGGCTCTACCAGCTCGGCAGTGCCGAGGCCACCAGGCGGGCCGGCGAGCTGCTCGACCAGTTCGGGCTCGCCGACGCTGCCGACCGGGTCGCCAAGACCTACTCGGGCGGCATGCGGCGGCGGCTCGACCTGGCCGGCAGCCTCATCACCCACCCGGAGGTGCTCTTCCTCGACGAGCCGACCACCGGGCTCGACCCGGGCAGCCGCCTCGACCTGTGGGACGTCATCCGCGAACGGGCCCGGGAAGGCTCGACCATCCTGCTCACCACGCAGTACCTCGAGGAGGCCGACGCGCTGGCCGACCGGATCGTCGTCATCGACCGCGGAGCCATCATCGCTGAAGGCACCGCGGACGAGCTCAAGGCTCAGGTGGGCGGCGAGCGGATCGAGGTCATCATCCACGATCCGGACGGGCTGGCGCGCGCGGAGGAGATCCTCAACCGTGGCAGCGACGGGCAGTGCGTGGTCGACACCAAGCTGCGACGCCTCACGGTCCCGACCAGCCAGGGCTCCAAGGGCCTGGTGCTGGTGATCCGCGACCTGGACGAAGCCGAGATCGCCATCGACGACATCGCGCTGCGCCGGCCGACCCTCGACGACGTGTTCCTCGAGTTGACCGGCCATCATGCCGAGGACGACGCCGCCGTCGAGGAGGAGCTCGCATCCGGGAGGACCACGTGACCAGGACCACGCTCGAGAACACGACGGTCGTCCCGACCGGAGGCGGGTTGGTACCGGCAATCCGCGACACCATGGTCGTGGCATGGCGGAACATTCGCGGCGGGTGGCGGGTACCCGACACCCAGATCTACATGTTCATCCAGCCGATCATGTTCGTGCTCCTGTTCGCATACGTCTTCGGTGGCGCCATTCCGGTGCCGGGCTTCGAGGGCGAGCCGTTGGCCTACCGCGAGTACTTGATGGCCGGCATCTTTGCCCAGACCATGGCCTTTGCGTGCGCGCCGGCGAGTGTCGGGCTGGCGGATGACATGCACAAAGGGCTGATCGACCGATTCCGGTCCCTGCCGATGGCGCGATCGGGCGTCATCGCCGGCCGCGTCGTCGCCGACATGGCCAACCAGGTGATCGTTCTAGTGATCATGATCTTGTGCGGTTTCATCGTCGGCTGGCGCTTTCACAACGGGTTCCCGAGCTTCCTGGCCGCCGTCGGCCTGTTGCTGCTGTTCGCGTTCTCGATGCTCTGGGTGGGCGCTCTGATCGGACTGTCTGTGGCCAACCCGCAAGTGGCTGCTTCGGCCGGGCTGATCTGGCTGTTCCCGGTCGTCTTCCTGTCGAACGCGTTCGTGCCGACGCCGTCCATGCCCGAGTGGCTCCAGCCGATCGCAGAGTGGAACCCGATCAGCGCCTTCGTGGCCGCCTGCCGCGAACTGTTCGGCAACCCGAATCCGTTCGCGACCGACAACTTCCCCGCCGAGCACCCGGTCCTGCTGTCACTGATCTGGGTCGTGGTCATCACCGGCGTCTTCGCGCCGCTGGCGATTCGCAAGTACAAGGCCACCACCACGAAATGACGCCTGCGCGAGTTGTCGGACCGGACAACTCACCGGAGCACCGCCCGGCGACGCCGCGACGAGTTGTCAGGCCGGCCAACTCGCTGGGATGGAACCCACGGGCGGTCAGCCCTGACAGGTCGCGCCGATGGGCGGGTGTCAGGGGGACGCGGGCCGATCCCTCCAGATCGGCGTCGACTCGACCTTCCGAGTCGGCCGGGCCTCGTCAGGCCGTGTACGGGTGGGCGCCGATGATCTCGACTTCGACGCCTCTGCCGTTCGGGGTCACGTACGAAGCGGTGTCGCCGGCCTTCTTGCCGTTGATGGCGGCACCCAGCGGCGACTGCGGGGAGTAGACCTCGATCTCGACCGACTCGTCCAAGGCCAGCAGTTCGCGGGAGCCGAGCAGGAACTTCTCGGTCTCCTCGTCTCCGGTGAAGCGAACCTCGACGATCATGCCGGGCTCGACGACACCGTCGTCGGGCGGGATCTCGCCGACCTTGGCTCGCTGGAGGAGGTGCTGGAGCTGGCGGATACGGGCCTCCTGCTTGCCCTGTTCCTCCTTGGCGGCGTGGTATCCGCCGTTCTCGGACAGGTCGCCCTCCGACCGGGCCGCCTCGATCCGCTTGGCGGTCTCGATCCGGGCGGGACCCATGAGGTACTCGAGCTCGTTCCGGAGTCGGTCGTAGCCCTCTTGGGTCAGCCAGGCGACGTTGTCGCTCGTGGAGGTCACGGCATCTGCTCCTTGCGTGATTCATCTGGTGGCCGGAACCGGGTGTGGCCAGCCACCGGACCTTCGCCCGGATGCGGGTCGGTGTGTGGAATCGTCAAGGGTACCAACATGAGTGGGCACCCGGCGATTCGCCCAGGTCAGCCGCCGTCGACGCCGGCGCAACTCCGCAACTGTGGTGCGACGGCGTCGGCCTCGAGCGGTATCTCGGCCCGGACCCGGACGCGCTGGTCGGCGCTCGGTGCCACCTGGACGTCGATCTGGCCGACGACCACGCGCCGAAGGTCGACGGCAACCAGATCACAGGTGACGGCGACGCCGGCAGGCCGCACGACCTCGATCGTCGCCGGCATCACGTCGTCGGCGGGCTCCTCCCAGCCGACCAGGGTGCCTCGCACCGGATCGCCCGCGGCCCACAGGATCACCCAGCCGGCGGCCGCGGCCACCAGTACGGCGACCAGCGCCGCCCAGACCCATGGGCGCGGGCCGGAGGTGCGGTCACCGTAGCGGTCGGCCGGGCGGGCGACGGGTGTGCTCACGGGACGGCTCCCGCGGAGGGGCGGACACGGTCAGGCACCATTGTGTCCCGAGCGGAATCCCCCGGGGAGAGGTGACCGGTGGCCGGACAACTGCGGCTCATGCACGTGCACGCCCATCCCGACGACGAGTCGAGCAAGGGTGCCGCGACGACCGCGCGCTACGTCGCCGAGGGCGTGGAGGTCCTCGTCGTCACCTGCACCGGTGGCGAGCGGGGGTCGATCCTCAACCCGAACATGGATCGTCCCGATGTGCTGGCCAACATCGCCACGATCCGCCGGCAGGAGATGGCCACTGCGCGCCGGATCCTCGGTATCCGGCAGGAGTGGTTGGGCTTCGTCGACTCCGGCTTCCCGGAGGGTGAGCCGCCGCCACCGCTGCCCGAAGGCTGCTTCGGCCGCCAGCCGGTTGAACGTGCAGCCGCGCCGCTGGTCGCGGCGATGCGCAGCTTTCGCCCGCACGTCGTGACGACCTACGACGAGAACGGCGGCTATCCACACCCGGACCACGTCATGTGCCACAGCGTGACGGTCGCGGCGTTCGACGCCGCCGACGACGCAGAGGCCTACCCGGACGAGGGCGAGCCCTGGCAGCCGCTCAAGCTCTACTACCACCATGCGTTCAACCGCGAACGCACGCAGGCGCTGCACGACGAGATGCTGCGTCGGGGCCTCGAGTCGCCGTATGCCGACCGGCTGGCCAGCTGGCCACCCGATCGGGCCCATGACGGGCGCATCACCACCCGCGTCCTGTGCGCCGACTACTTTCCGGTCCGCGACCGCGCACTGCTCGCCCATGCCACCCAGATCGACCCCGAAGGCCCGTGGTTCGCCGTCCCCCTCGACGTCCACCAGAAGGCCTGGCCGACCGAGGACTACGAGCTGGCCCGTTCGCTGGTCGAGGCCGAGATACCGGAGGACGACCTGTTCGCCGGGCTTCGTTGAACCCCGACCCGGCACATCTGCGCAAGGGTGCGACGATGGGTCAGGAGGTTGGCTGATGAGCGTTGCTCATGCCGTCGTCATGGCGGCGAACGGCTCGGCGTCGACCGACGCCGACGGATCGGGCGTCGGACCCGGCCTGCTCGGATTCCTCGTGTTCGCCGGCCTGTGTGTCGCCCTGATCTTGCTCTACCGGAGCCTGCGCCGTCAGCTGCGCCGCATCGACTTCGACCCCGAGGGACGATCGGACGCCGAACGCATGCGGCGTGACGGCACCGGCGACGACCCGGCCCCGTAACCATGCCGAACCGGCTCCGCGACTCCACCAGCCCGTATCTGCTCCAGCACGCCGAGAACCCGGTGGACTGGTGGGAGTGGGGTGACGACGCCTTCGCCGAGGCGCGCCGGCGCGACGTCCCCGTCCTGCTCAGCATCGGGTACGCCGCCTGCCACTGGTGTCACGTGATGGCGCACGAGTCGTTCGAGGACGAGGCGACCGCCGCCGAGGTCAACGAGAGGTTCGTCGCGGTCAAGGTCGATCGCGAGGAGCGGCCGGACGTCGACGCCGTGTACATGGAGTCGGTACAGGTGCTGACCGGTCAGGGTGGCTGGCCCATGACGGCCTTCCTCACACCCGAGGGCCGGCCGTTCTACGCCGGCACCTACTTCCCGCCGCAGCCGGCGCACGGGATGCCGTCGTTCCGTCAGGTCCTGGACGCAGTCTGGCGAGCCTGGCGCGACCGACGCGGAGAAGTCGACCACGCCGCGACCGACATCGCCGGCCGGCTCGCCGCGCCGCACGGGCTACTCGGCGCGGAACCGCCGGGGCCGGAGCGGCTCGACGTCGCCGCCCGGCGGCTCGCCGACGACTTCGACACCGAACACGCCGGTTTCGGTGGCGCGCCGAAGTTCCCACCGTCGATGGTGCTCGAGTTCCTGCTCCGGCACCACGCCCGCACCGGCGATCCCCGCTCCATGACGATGGTCGAGGCCACCTGCGAGCAAATGGCGCGCGGCGGGATGTACGACCAACTCGGGGGCGGGTTCGCTCGATACAGCGTCGACCGGGCCTGGGTCGTGCCGCATTTCGAGAAGATGCTCTACGACAACGCGCTGCTGCTGCGCGTCTACTCCCACTGGTGGCGCTCGAGCGGTTCACCACTGGCCGAGCGAGTCGTGCGCGAGACTGCCGAGTTCCTGTTGCGCGACTTGCGGACCACCGACGGTGGCTTCGCGAGTGCGCTGGACGCGGACACGACCGTCGACGGCCGTTCGGCGGAGGGAGCAACCTACGTCTGGACCCCGCAACAGCTGCGCGAGGTCGTCGGCGACGACGACGGGGCATGGGCGGCCGCGCTGCTGGGTGTGACCGAGGCGGGCACCTTCGAGCACGGCGCGTCCACCTTGCAGCTCCGGCACGACCCGGACGACCCGCAGCGATGGGTGGAGCTGCGCCGGAGACTGCTCTCCGCCCGGGCGACGCGGCCGCAGCCGTCCCGCGACGACAAGGTGGTCACCGCGTGGAACGGCCTGGCCGTTGCCGCTCTCGCGGAGGCGGGTTCCCTGCTCGAGGAACCGTCGTGGGTGGCGGCCGCTGCTGCTTGCGCCGACCTGCTCGTGCGGGTCCACCTCGGCGACCATGGTCGGCTGGTGCGCACCTCTCGCGACGGCCGGCCCGGCCGGCACCCTGGCGTCCTCGAGGACTATGCCGATGCCGCCGAGGGGTTCCTCGCGCTCCTGTCGGCGACCGGCGACCCGGTCTGGTTGTCCTTCGCCGAGCAGGTGCTCGACGTCGTCCTGGTGCGCTTCGCCGCTGACGGCGACTTCTTCGACACCGCCGACGACCAGACCGACCGGCGCCTGGCCGGGATCAGGCGTCCGCAGGACCCCACGGACAACGCGACGCCGTCGGGCCGGGCCGCTGCGGCCGGAGCTCTGCTCACCTTCGCCGCGCTCACCGGCTCGACCGTGCATCGCGAGGCTGCCGAACGGGCGCTCGCCGGTTATGACG
>DATFBR010000048.1:0-5251 GCA_035253685.1 Jiangellaceae bacterium | reverse complement strand
GGCCTCGGGTACGAGAAGCACATCCGGATGCGCCGCGATGCGCACTTCATGTCGATCGCGGACCGCTCGATCCTGTCCTGTTGGGGTCTGCGCGGCGGGCGGGCCGGCCGGCCGTTCTCCGTCACGATCGACCCGGACGGGCCGGCCGAACGCGACGTGGACGCGCTCGCGGACGCCGAGCCGGTTCGAGCCGGTGAGGTCATCCGGATCCGGACGACCGGCGGCGGCGGCTGGGGCGACCCGCTGGACCGTCCCTACGAGGAGGTCCTGCGCGACGTCCGCTGGGGCAAGGTCTCGGTGGCGGGCGCCGCCGCCGACTACGGGGTGGTCGTGACCGGCGGCGCCGACGAGCCCGCGGTGGACGTTGCGAGCAGCGACGCGCTCCGGGCGGAGTGCCGCGGGTCGCGGCCGGGGGACGAGCCGTTCTTCGACCGCGGACCCGGCTACGCGCGGCTGGCCGGCGGAGCGAAGGCCGCGCCCGTCGACTGGCTGTGAGCGTGCGGGCTCACGCCAGGACGATTTCGTGCTCGGGGTCGTGCGGGAGCGACGGCGCGCCGTCGATGCGGTAGTCGGCCCGCTCACGGGTCTTCTCTGCCGCGAACAACACGTCCTCCTGCCGGGCCCAGCGTTCCCAGTGCGGCCGGTAGTCTTCTCCGTCGCGCTCAATGCCGCGTTCGAACCGGACGGACAGCGGCGCGTCGACCCACAGCAACAGCGACAGGTACGGCGCGGCAACCCGCGATCCGCACCCGCATCCCTCGACGACGAGCAGCTCCGCGGCAGGGACCTCGGACCATTCGCCGTACGCGCCGCGCCCCCAGTCGTAGCGCGGGTGTCGCCCTGGCACGCCCCTGGCCAGTGGTTCCAGGACCCACTGCCGCAGCAGCGGAGCGGCGTCGGCCAGCCCGTCCCATCCCGGGTACAGGTCGTCCATGTGCAGGACGGGCGCGTCGAGCAGCGTGGCGATCCGGCCGGCCAGCGTCGACTTTCCCGAGCCGCCGCGCCCGTCGATGGCGAGCACCCGGGTCCGCCCCGCCCGCGGGGGTGCGGCGCGCAGGGACCTCAGCACCGCGTTCAACGCCAGGATCGTCACAGGAAGGACTTGCCCTCGCCACGGTAGGTCGTCGCCGTGCCCACGTGGCGTTCGCCGCGGACGAGGCGGAGGAACTCGAAATGCTCGGCCATCTCGCCCGCCTTGGCGTGCCGGAACCAGACCCGGTCGCCGATGGCCAGCGCGTCCGCGGGCGGGCCGAGCAGCGGTGTCTGGGCCTCACCGGCACCTTCGGCGGTGTCCAGGCGAAGGCCCGCGGGCAACCACGGGGCGGGCAGCCGGTCGGCGCCGGCGGCGCCGCTGGCGACGTAGCCCCCGCCGAGCACGGTGACCACGCCGGGACCGGGCCGCCGGACGACAGGAAGGGCGAAGAACGCCGCCGCGCGGGCGTCGAAGCTGGAGTACCCGTCGAACAACCGCGGCGCGAACAACCCGGAACCAGCGGCGACCTCGGTGACGGCGTCCTCGGCGGCCGACCGGTCGACCGAGCCCGTGCCACCGGCGTTGACGAACTCGATGTCCGCGACGTCGCGAACCGCCGCGATCGCCGCGGCACGGCGGCGCCGCAACTCCCGCATCGACCAGCGCTGCATCCGCCGGACCGCCCAGCCATAGGCACGGCGACCGGGTGGGGCGTCCGGAACCCCGGCGACCTGCGACTCATAGGCCATGACACCGACCAGCCGGAAGCCGGGGCGGTCGGCCACCAGCCGCGCCAGCCCGGCCAGCGCCGCTGGCGCGTGCAGCGGAGACCGCTGGGCGCCGATCCGCACGCGACCGCCGAAGGGCCGCCACGAGCAGTCGAGCTCGACGCACACGCGGACCGTCTCGCGCCGGTCGGGCGGGGACACCGCGTCGACCAGATCGAGCTGCGCCGGGTCGTCCACCATGATCGTGACCTGCGACGACAGCGCCGCGTCGTGCACCAGTCGGTAGATCGCCCCGCGGTCGGCCGTCGGGTACCCGACGACCGCGTCGTCGGTCACGCCGGTGGCGACCAGCCAGAGTGCCTCGGGCAGGGTGAGCGTGAGCACGCCGGAGTAGCCGTCGCGAGCGAGCACGTCGCGAACGAGGTCGCGGCAGCGGACCGACTTCGTGGCGACCCGGATCGGCACCCCGGTGGCGCGCCGGACGAGGTCGGCGGCATTCGCGTCCCAGGCGTCCATCTCGACTACTGCCAACGGCGGTTCGTACCCCTTCGTCGCCGTGTCGAGACGATGACGGAGCTCCGCACCGGAGGCGTGTGCGCGCGCGGCAGCGACGTCAGGCGTGGGGGTGTCCACGCGGCATCATTACCAGACGCGACGGCGCGGGTCACGGTGCCGTCCGTACGCTGCGAGCATGTCCGAGACTTCTGTGCCCGGTCCGCTGGACGGCCTGCTCGTCGTCGATCTCACCAGGGCTCTCGCGGGCCCCCACGCGGGGATGATGCTGGCCGACCTCGGCGCCCGGGTCATCAAGGTCGAGACTCCCGGTGACGGTGACGACACCCGCGGATGGGGGCCGCCGTTCGTCGGTCCCGACGACGACCCGGTGTCGACGTACTACCTGTCGTGCAACCGGAACAAGGAGTCGGTGACCGCCGACCTGAAGACCGAGGACGGACGCTCGCTGATGGAGGAGCTGGTGAGCCGTGCGGACGTGTTGCTGGAGAACTTCCGCCCCGGCGTCCTGCACCGGTTGGGATTCGGTGAGCAGCGGCTGAACGAGATCAACCCGCGGCTGGTCGTCCTGTCGATCAGCGGCTTCGGACACGACGGCCCCGCGGCCGGGCGCGCCGGCTACGACCAGATCGCGCAGGGCGAGGCCGGTCTGATGTCCATGACCGGCCCTCCGGGCGAACCGACCCGCGTCGGCTTACCGATAGGCGACCTGCTCGCCGGGATGTACGGCGCGTTCGGGGTGCTGGCCGCGCTTCTCGAGCGCGAGCGGACCGGCCGCGGCACGGTGGTCCGCACATCGCTGCTGGCCGCCATCGTCGGTGTGCACGCCTTCCAGGGCACCCGCTGGACGGTGGCGCACGAGGTACCGGACGGGCCGGGCAACCACCATCCATCGATCGCGCCGTACGGGCTGTTCCGCGCCGCCGACGGGGCGATCCAGGTCGCGGTCGGCAGCGAGACACAGTGGCGGACGTTCGCACCGGTGGTCGGCCTCGACCCGGATGACGCCCGCTTCGCGACGAACCGGCTCCGGGTGGCGCATCGCGACGAACTGCTGGCGGCGATCGACGCCGCACTGGCCGCGGCCCCGGCGGCCGTCTGGTTGGAGCGGTTGGACTCCCTGGGCGTCCCGGCCGGCAAGGTGCGCTCGCTGGACGAGGTGTACGAGTGGGAGCAGACCCGGGCGCAGGGCCTGGTCATCTCGGTCGACCATCCGGTCCTGGGGCGCATCGAGCTGCCTGGCCCGCCGCTGCGCTTCGGCGACCGGCCCTACGCCGGTGGGCGGGAGACCCACCTCCCGCCGCCGGCTCTCGGCGCGGACGACGAGCCGGTGCGGGCCTGGTTGTCCGGACCGGCAGCCCGCCGGCCCTAAGCTCGCGGCGTGCGGGTACTGATCGCGCTCGGGGGCAACGCCATGACCGCGGCCGGCGGACGGGCCCGGCCGGACGACCAGATCGCCGCCATCGGCGTGGCAGCCCGCCGGATCGCGGAGGTCGTCGCCGATGGCCACGAGGTGGCGGTCACGCACGGCAACGGGCCGCAAGTGGGCAACCTGCTGGTGAAGAACGAGATCGCCGCATCGGTCGTCCCTCCCGTCCCACTGGACTGGTGCGGCGCCCAGACGCAGGGGACGATCGGGTTCGTCCTGCTCAACGCCCTGGAGCGCAGCCTCGCTGAGGTCGGCACGGTGCGACCCGTGGGAGCCGTCGTCACCCGGACGCTCGTCGACGTGGCGGATCCGGCGTTCGCCAGGCCGACCAAGCCGATCGGGCGCTACCTGCCCCCGGACGAGGCTGCGGTCATGATCGAGCACGGCCAGTCGTGGGAGGACCGCGGCGATCCGGGCTGGCGACGTGTCGTGGCCAGCCCGGAGCCGATCGAGGTTCTCGACGCTCCCGCCGTGGCGGCCCTGCTCGCGGCCGGCTTCGTGGTCGTCGGTGCGGGCGGCGGAGGTGTCCCGGTCGCGCGGGAGGACGACGGCACGCTCCGGGGTGTGGAGGCGGTCATCGACAAGGACCTCGCCGCCGCGGTCCTCGGGCGGACGCTGGGCGTCGACGTGCTGGTCATCGCGACCGATGTGGACCACGTCGCGCTCGACTTCGGCACGCCGGCCCAGCGCACGCTCGGCCGGCTGAGCGTGACCGAACTGCGCGGACATGCACGCGCGGGCCACTTCGGCAGCGGCAGCATGGGCCCGAAGGTCGAGGCGGCGTGCCGGTTCGTCGAGGCCGGAGGGCGCCGTACGGTGATCACGTCGCTGGACCGGATCGCCGGCGCGGTGGCCGGCACCGCGGGGACCGTCGTCGAACGCTGATCGAGAAGGAGTGACAGGTGCTCGAACCGGTCGAGGTGCGCAAGGTGCCGATCCGCAATGTCAGCGACGCCTCCGGGCTCGCGGACCTGGTCGACGAGGGCGTCATCGACGCCGACCGGGTGGTGGCGGTCGTCGGCAAGACCGAGGGGAACGGAGGCGTGAACGACTACACGCGGATCATCGCCGACCGGGCCTTTCGGGAGATCTTGGTGGCGAAGGGGACGCGATCAGCGGAGCACGTCGCGCAGATCCCGATCGTGTGGTCCGGGGGCACCGACGGCATCATCAGCCCGCACGCGACGATCTTCGCGACCGTACCGGCCGACCGGGCCGAGCAGACCGAAGAGCCGCGGCTCGCGGTCGGATACGCGATGAGCGATGTCATCCGGCCGGAGGAGATCGGACGCCGCGGCATGATCGAGAAGGTCGCCGACAGCGTCCGGGCCGCGATGGCGGCCGCCGGCATCACCGATCCCGCCGACGTCCACTACGTGCAAACCAAGACGCCGCTGCTGACGATCGACTCGATCCGGGATGCGAAGGCCCGCGGGCAGACGGTGTGGACCGAGCACACGCTGGAATCGATGGACCTGTCCAACGGATGCACCGGGCTCGGCGTCGCCGTCGCCCTGGGCGAGATCGAGATGCCGGCCGACGAGGCGGTCCTGCGCGACCGGAGCCTGTACTCCGCCGTAGCGTCCTGCTCGTCCGGGGTCGAGCTCG
>DATFBR010000047.1:0-3307 GCA_035253685.1 Jiangellaceae bacterium | reverse complement strand
CGAACCAAACCTGCGGACGCCGCGACGGAACATGGCCGCCGAGGGCAGGTCCGACCCGCTGTGCACCGTGGACACGGGTGAAGGTGGACGCTGTGCGCCGTCGGCGCGTTACGCAGAGGCCACAATGTGACACCTGCGTATCCAGGTTCGATGGGATGCGTCGCCCTTAGCGCTCCACGGCTAGTCCGCCCACCCAGCGCCGTCGGCGGACCCATCGCTGGCCGCTCCGGTCGCCGATGCGCCCGGGTGTTCCAGTGCAGCGTCAAGGCGGGCCAGCGTGCGCTCCCGGCCGAGCAACTCGAGCGACTCGAACAGCGGCGGCGACACCCGGCGGCCGGTGACGGCCACCCGCACGGGTCCGAAGGCGTGCTTCGGCCTGAGGCCGAGCCCGTCGACCAGTGCCGAGCGCATGGCCTTCTCGATCGACTCCGTCGTCCAGTCCGGCAGATCAGCCACGGCGTCCCGGGCCGCCGCGAGCGTGGGCCTGGTGTCCGCAGTGAGGACGGTCGATGTCGCGGCCTCGTCCAGGTGCAGGACGTCGTCGAGGAACAGGAACCCCAGCATCGGAACCGACTGCTCGAGGACCGTCATCCGCTCCTGGACCAACGGAGTCGCAGCGCGCACCAGCGCACGCTGCTCCACCGGGGGCGGGTCGGCCAGCAACCCGGCGCGCTGCAGATACGAGACGATGCGGTCGGCGAGGTCGTCCGGGTCGAGCCGGCGTAGCCAGACGCCGTTGATGGCCTCGGCCTTCTTCGGGTCGAATCGGGCCGGGTTGGGGTTGACCCGGGTCACGTCGAAGGCGGCAGCCATCTCGGCCAGCGAGAAGATCTCCCGGTCCTCCCCGATCGACCAGCCCAGCAACGCGAGGTAGTTCAGCAGGCCTTCGGGGAGGAATCCGCGATCGCGGTAGAGCTGCAGCGACGACGCCGGGTCGCGTTTGGACAACTTGCGGTTGCCCTCACCCATGACGAAGGGCAAGTGACCGTAACGCGGCAGCGGGCCGTGGGCGATCCCCAGGTCGCTAAGCGCCTCGTGCAGAATGACCTGTCGCGGGGTCGACGAGAGCAGGTCCTCGCCACGGAGCACGTGGGTGATGCCCATGAGCGCGTCGTCGACGGGGTTGACCAGCGGATAGAGCGGCTGCCCGTTGGCCCGGACGATGACGTAGTCGAAAACGTTCTCGGCGTCGACGGTGATCCGGCCCCGGACCAGGTCCTCGACCGACACGGCACGGTTGGGCATGCGGAACCGCAGCACGGGCTCGCGGCCCGCGGCCCGATAGGCGGCGACCTGGTCGGAGGTGAGGGCACGGCAGTGGCCGTCGTATCCGCTGGGCCGGCCCGCGGCGCGCGCGGCTTCGCGCCGCTGCTCGAGCTCCGCCTGCGTGCAGTAACAGTGGTAGGCGTGACCGGACTCGAGCAGGCTCGCAGCGACCCGGGCATAGATGTCGCCGCGCTCGGACTGCCGGTACGGCGCATGGGGCCCGCCGACCTCCGGACCCTCGTCCCACGTCAGTCCGAGCCACCGGAACGAGTCCAGCAACGCGCCGTACGACTCCTCGGTGTCGCGGGCGGCGTCGGTGTCCTCGATGCGGAACACGTAGGTGCCGCCGTAATGGCGCGCGAACGCCCAGTTGAACAGGGCTGTGCGGATCAGCCCGACGTGCGGGTTGCCGGTCGGAGACGGTGAGAACCGAACCCGCACGTCGGCCGGCGGGAGGTCACCGAGGACGGGGTCGGGCACGTGTCGAGGGTACCGGTCGTCCGAGGATCGTCAGTCCGCCGAGACGACACGGTTGGTCAGCGCACCGATCCCCTCGACGGAGACCGTGACCTCGTCCCCGTCGCGCAGCGGGCCCACGCCCGCCGGCGTTCCGGTGAGGATCACGTCACCCGGCAGCAGAGTGAAGGCTGCACTGATGTACGAGACCAACGCGGCCACGTCGTGAACCATCTGCGAGGTCCGGCCGGTCTGGCGTATCTCGTCGCCGACCGTGCAGGTGACCGCGAGGTCGGCAGGGTCGAGGTCGGTCTCGATCCACGGGCCGAGCGGGCAGAACGAGTCGAATCCTTTCGCCCGCGCCCACTGCCCGTCGCGCTTCTGCAGGTCGCGCGCGCTCACGTCGTTGCCGCAGGTGTACCCGAGTACGACGTCCGCGACCCGCTCGCGCGGCACCTCGCGGCAGACGCGCCCGATGACCACTGCGAGCTCTGCCTCGTGATGGACCTCGGTGGACTGGTGAGGCAGCACGATTGGTTCGCCGGGTCCGATCACCGACGTGTTCGGCTTGAGGAACAGCAGCGGCTCGGCGGGGACCTCGTTGCCCAGTTCGGCCGCGTGTTCGGCGTAGTTGCGCCCGACGCCCACGATCTTGCTGCGGGGGATCACCGGAGCCACCAACCGGGCGTCGACCAGGTCGACCTTCTCGCCGGTCAGCCGGATCGGCCGGTACAGCGGATCGCCGTCCACCACGGCCAGCACGGTTCCGCCGGACCTTTCCTCACCGACCACGGCGAACCGTGGTTCGTCCCCCGTGGTGAACCTCGCGATGCGCACGGCAGGGAGCGTAGCGGTGTATATAGGAAGACCATGGCCCTCGGTGCCGTGGGACAGATCCACATCAGCGTCACCGACCTCGACCGCTCGATCGCGTTCTACCGGGACGTACTCGGGCTCCCACTGCTCTTCCAGGTGCCCGGCCAGGGCATGGCGTTCTTCGCCGCCGGTGACGTCCGCCTGTATCTCGGCGTCCCCGAGGCGCCCAGGTTCCGCACGACGGTGCTGGTGTACTTCTGGGTCGACGACATCGAGGCCGAGCACGCCCGGTTGACGGATCGCGGCGTGACCTTCGACAGCCCGCCACACGTCGTCCACCGCGACGAGACGACCGCGCTGTGGATGAGCTTCTTCCGCGACCCGGACGGACACGAGCTCGTCCTCATGCAGGAGCGGCCACCCGTCGATGAGGTCTGATGCAGCTCCTTCCCCCAGGGACGTGGCAGCACCTGGCCGCCGCTCACGCGGAGCGAGCCGACACCCTCACCGAGGCACACCGCGCCCGGCGGGCCGCGGGTGAGACACCACCTGGCGGTTGTACGCGACCGATCCTGATGGCCTCGTCGTCCTGGACGTGGACCGGTTCCTGACTCACCGCGGCGAAACAGTTCGGTTCATCCGCCGACTGCTGAGCGCACTGTCCGCCAGGTCCGCCTTCCTCGGATGCCTCGGCCTGCACGAGTGGGAGATCGTCTACGGACAGCAGGTCCACTGGTGGCCGTCTGCGAGTCACCGCTCGGCGACGCAT
>DATFBR010000046.1:0-10602 GCA_035253685.1 Jiangellaceae bacterium | reverse complement strand
TCGTGGCCGGGGATGCCGACGTAGGTGGCCTCGAACGGGTCCAGCGCGGCGAAGTCGTCGACGTAGGTCTCGGCGATCTCGTCCACGGTCCGTGGCGTGTCGCGGGTCACGATCCACGACCCTAGACCTGCGGGCGGGGCGGCCCAACAGGACGCCGGCGAGCCGCCGCACGGACGACATGCCCGCAGCCAGGGCATTGCTGTCCGCCGAACCTCCGCAGGTGGCACACCACGAAATGGCGCATGGCACGGCGAGCGGTTGTAGGTGTGGGCTATTGCCCGGTTGGAGGAGTCGTTCAGCGTGCCATGTCGGTCCGGTGACCACGAAGCAAGGACCAACCGCGAGACAATTCACCGAGGGCGGGCGCTGTCGCGCCACTCGGTCGGGCCATGCCGTAGTGGCGCCCGGACGGACCGCCAGTACGCCGCCCAAGTCGATGGGCGCTCGGACTGCGCCGACTCGTCGGCGCGCCGCGCGGCCACGGCGGCGACCAGCGCCGCCAGTTCGTCGGGCGTCGGCTCGCCCTTGACAACCCGCACGGCCGGGGGCTCGACGCTCTCGCTCACGTCGCCTCCTCCGGACCCAGATCCAGGCCGTCGACATCGCTCATCACGGACTCACAGCGGGATATTGCCGTGCTTCTTCGGCGGCATGGTCGCGCGCTTGGTGCGTAGCGCCCGGAGTGCCTGCGACACGGCGATCCGCGTCCGTGACGGCTCGATGACGCCGTCGACGTACCCCCGCTCCGCGGCCAGGTAGGGATTGGCCAGCGTGTCCTCGTACTCGGCGACGAGCTCGCTGCGGCGGGCGTCCGGGTCGGCGGCCTCTGCCAGCTCGCGTCGGTAGAGGATGTTGACCGCGCCCTGCGCTCCCATGACGGCGATCTGGGCCGTGGGCCATGCCAGGTTGATGTCGGCGCCGAGGTGCTTGGAGCCCATGACGTCGTAGGCACCGCCGTACGCCTTGCGGGTGATGACGGTGACAAGCGGCACCGTGGCCTCGGCGTACGCGTAGAGGAGCTTCGCGCCGCGGCGGATGATGCCGTTCCACTCCTGGTCGGTGCCGGGCAGGAAGCCGGGCACGTCGACGAAGGTGAGCACCGGAAGGTTGAAGGCGTCGCACGTCCGCACGAACCGGGCGGCCTTCTCGGAGGCATCGATGTCCAGGGTGCCGGCGAACTGCAGCGGCTGATTGGCGACGACCCCGACCGATCGGCCCTCCACGCGCCCGAAGCCCACCACGATGTTCGGCGCGAACAACGGCTGGATCTCGAGGAACTCTCCGTCGTCGACGACGCCCTCGATGACGCGGTGCATGTCGTACGGCTGGTTGTCGCTATCGGGCACGAGTGCGTCGAGCGCCTCGTCCTCCGCCGTCACGGTCAGCTCGGACTCGGACGCGAACGACGGCGGGTCGTCGAGGTTGTTCTGCGGAAGGTAGGAGAGCAGCGCCCGGACGAAGTCGATCGCGTCGGTCTCGTCGGTGGCCATGTAGTGAGCGTTGCCGCTCTTGGTGTTGTGCGAGCGGGCGCCGCCGAGCTCTTCGAAGCCGACGTCCTCGCCGGTCACCGTCTTGATCACGTCCGGTCCGGTGATGAACATGTGCGACGTACCGTCGACCATGACCGTGAAGTCGGTGATCGCCGGTGAGTACACCGCGCCACCCGCGCACGGTCCCATGATCAGCGAGATCTGCGGGATGACGCCGGATGCCATGACGTTGCGGCGGAAGATTTCGCCGTAGAGGCCGAGTGAGACCACCCCCTCCTGGATGCGGGCACCGCCGGAGTCGTTGATGCCCACCATCGGACAGCCGGTCTTGAGCGCGAAGTCCATGACCTTGACGATCTTCTCGCCGAAGACCTGTCCGAGGCTGCCGCCAAAGACGGTGAAGTCCTGGGCGAACACCGCCACCTGCCGGCCGTCGACGGTGCCGAAGCCGGTGACCACGCCGTCGCCGTACGGCCGGTTCGCCTCCATGCCGAAGGTCGTGGAGCGGTGTCGGGCGAGCTCGTCGAACTCGACGAACGAACCCGGCTCGAGAAGCAGCTCGATGCGTTCGCGGGCGGTCAACTTCCCGCGCTCGTGCTGCTTCTCCACGGCGCGAGCCGGCCCCGCGTGGACGGCTTCGTCCATACGACGCCGCAGGTCGGCGAGCTTTCCTGCGGTCGAGTGGATGTCGACGCCCTCGTTCGTGGCGGTCATGGTCCGCAGGCTAGACCACTACTCTGGCGAGGTGTCCGGCACGCCACAGGGTCGTGCGGCTGCGTGGTTCGACCGGCCGAGACGCTGCGCGCCGATATCCGACTGCCGGGCGAAGGACGGCGCCCGTGCCTTCCACCCGCGCGTGTCGATCATGGCGAATCGGGGGATTTGGAGCGCTCGGAAGGCCCACATTGCCATGATCAACGGGTTGAGGCGTGAGCCATGACCCGATGGCGGATCGAACGGCTGCCCGAGACGGGGTCGACGAACGCGGATGTCGCAGCGGCCGCCCGGGCGGGAGCCGCCGAGGGCTTGGTGGTCGCCGCGGACCACCAGACCGCCGGACGAGGACGGCTCGGCCGCTCCTGGGACACGCCACGCGGCGTCGGGCTGGCGGTGTCGTTCCTGCTGCGTCCGGCGAGTGTGCCGACCCATCGCTGGCCGTGGTTGCCGCTGCTGGCAGGGGTCGTCGTGGTGGAGGCGCTGCGAATCCACCCCGGCGTCGAGTCGGCGCTGAAGTGGCCCAACGACGTCCTGCTCGACGGCGCCAAGCTGGCCGGGATCCTCGCCGAGCGGGTGGAGACCGGCACCGGACCGGCCGCGGTGGTGGGCGTCGGGGTCAACGTCTCGGCCGCTCCCGAAGGAGCAACGAGCCTGGCGGCGCACGCCGGCCAGGCCGTCGACCCCGCGGCGGTTCTCGCGGCGCTGGTCGGCCGGCTCGGCGCACGGTACGGGTCGTGGCGGCGGCGGGACGGAGATCCGGACGCCTGGCTGGCTCCTGCCTACGCGGCGCTGTGCGACACGCTCGGCCGCGAGGTCCGAGCCGACCTGCCGGGTGGTGCGACGGTCGAGGGCAGGGCGGTCGACATCGACGCCGCGGGACGGCTGGTCCTGATGACCGCCGGCGGTGCGGCCGCAGTCGGAGCAGGCGACATCGTCCACCTCCGTCCCGTGCACGGCTGACCGCCCGAATCCCCATGATCACGGGGATAGGCTGCGGCCATGGGGTTCCCGGCGCGTCTTCTCGGCGACGACGAGCGCGTCATCCTGCACATGCGGACGCACGCAAAGGCGCTGATCGTCCCGATCCTCGTCCTGATAGCGATGGCGGCCGCCATCGGCTTCGGCATCGCCGTGCTGCCGGAGAGCGGAACCGGTTCAGTCGGCCGCTGGGGGGTGATACTCGTCGCGGTGGCCGTGATCCTGCGGTGGTCGCTGTGGCCGTTCCTGGTGTGGCTGAGCACGACCTACACGGTGACCAGCGAGCGCCTCATCACCCGTCAGGGCGTCATCAACCGGCACGGACGGGACATCCCCCTCGGGCGGATCAACGACGTCGCCTACCACCAGGACGTCATCGACCGAATGCTCCGTTGCGGGTCGCTCAACGTCTCGGCGGCCAGTGAACAGGGAACGATCGTCCTGCGGGACGTCCCGCGCGTTCAGGACGTCCAACTCGAGATGAGCGAGTTGATCAGACAGGCACACGGATGGTCGGCCCCGCGACGGCGGCCTGCGGATGACCCGGTCGAGGAGACCCAGGCAGTCACCGATCCGGGCCCGGCACCCACCAGGCGGCTGCCCCGGGACGAACCGTATGACTGGAGCCGCGACGAGCCGGGCGAGCAGTGACCGACCCACGCCCGGCACCGGACGACGTCGAGCGGTTGCTGCCCGGAGCCCCCAAGCGCTACCCGCGCGAGGACGTCGGCGAGTGATGCCGTACGCCGTCAGCCGCCGTCCTGCCTCCGCCGGCCGACCGCCAGTGCGGGGCTAGGGTCGGGGCGTGGGCAGCCCCGGGACCGGTGTGATCGTGCGCCGCGTCGACGAGGCGGGCCACGTCGCCGAACTCGTGCTGGACCGCCCGGCGGCACTCAACGCCGTCTCTGCCGCACAGGCAGCGGCCATCGCGTCGGCGGCCTCGGAGCTGGCCGCGGACCGCGGCGTTCGCGTCGTGGTGCTGTCGTCGTCGGCGGAGAAGGCCTTCTGCGTCGGCGCCGACCTCAAGGAGCGCAACACCGTCTCCGACGACGAGATGCAACGCCAGCGGCCGACCGCCCGCCGTGCCTACGGCGGCGTCCTCGACCTGCCGGTCCCGACCATCGCGGCCGTTCACGGCTATGCACTCGGCGGCGGATGCGAGCTTGCCCTGGCCTGTGACCTGATCGTCGCCGACGAGACCGCGGTGTTCGGCCTGCCGGAGGTGTCGGTGGGTGTGATCCCGGGCGGTGGCGGTACCCAGCTGCTGGCCCGTCGGACCGGCTGGGGCCGCGCCGCCGACCTGATCTTCACCGCCCGGCGCGTCGACGCGGCCGAGGCGTTCCGGCTCGGCCTCGCCGACCGGCTGGTCCCTGCCGGGACGGATCGGGACGCGGCGCTCGAGCTCGCGGCGGTTGTGAGCAGCAACTCGCCGGTGGGCACCCGCAACGCGAAGCGCGCCATGCGGCTCGGACTCGACCTTCCGCTGGCGGCTGGTCTCGAGATCGAGGACGCCTGCTGGCGGGCGACCGCGTTCAGCGGGGATAGGAGAGAGGGGGTCGCAGCGTTCAACGAGAGGCGACGTCCGGACTGGCCGAAACAGTGATGTGACGCCGGGCGCGACGGAGGAGGAGCGTGGTCACCAGATGAGCGATCTACCGGAGCGGATCAGCCTGCGCGAGGTCGGCCCGCGAGACGGACTGCAGAACGAGGATCCGGTGCCGACCGATGGCAAGGTCGCGCTCATCGACGCGCTGTCCGGCACGGGCCTGACCCGGATCGAGACCGTCGCGTTCGTCCACCCGCGCGCGATCCCGCAGATGGCCGACGTCGACGAGGTGTGGGCACGGATCCGGCGCAACCCGGCGGTTCGCTACTCCGCGCTCGTCCCCAACCTGCGCGGCGCGCAGCACGCGCTGGACGCCGGCTTCCGCGAGATCGAGGTCGTGATCTCGGCGTCGGACACTCACAACCGGCGCAACATCAACCGGTCCACCGACGAGTCGCTGGCTGAGCTCCCGGCAGTGGTCGACCTGGTCCATACGCGCGGAGGCACGATCCAGGTCATCATCGCGACGTCCTGGGGATCTCCGTACGAAGGCGACGTGCCGGTGTCGCAAGTGCTCGACGTGCTCGCCCGGGCCGTCGCCGCCGGTGTCGACTCGGCGGCGTTCGGCGACACGACGGGAATGGCCACTCCGACCCGAGTCACGCGGCTGGTCGGGGAGGCCCGTTCGGCCCACCCGGACCTCGCACTCGGGCTGCACTTCCACAACACCAGAGGGACCGGCCTGGCGAACGTGCTCGCGGCTCTGCAGCTCGGCGCCGACGACTTCGACGCGTCGGTGGGCGGACTCGGGGGATGCCCATATGCCCCGGGGGCGTCAGGCAACATCGCCACCGAGGAGCTCGTCCACATGCTCGAGGACATGGGGGTCGCCACGGGAGTCGACCTGGAGGCCCTGATCGACGTTGCCGCGCAGGCCGAGCAACTCGTCGGTCACGAGTTGCCGTCGCAGGTGCTGCGCGCCGGTCCGCGCACCCGTACCACCGCCGCCTGAGCAGCGTCCCTGCCGTGGAGGTCGAGCCCGCCGTCCGGGCGCAGCCCCGTCCGGCCGATGTCGCGGTCGGGCCGCGGCCGGCGAGCCGACGATCGTGGCCGTTCCTCTTGCTCGCCCTGGCCGCTGCCGCAGCCGCAGCCCTGCGGCTGCGATTCGCCGACGTTCCGTTGACGGCCGACGAAGGCGGCTATGCCGTCGTTGCCGGACGCTGGGCCGACGGCGCCTCTCTCTACGGCGATGCCTGGGTCGACCGGCCGCAGGCCCTCGTACTGCTGTACCGCCTCGCCTGGGAAGGCGGACCGGCCGGGATCCGCGTCCTCGCACTGATTGCCACCATGGTGACGGCGGTCGGAGTCGGCTGGGCGGCTCGTAGCCTCGGCGGTCGCGACGCCGTGCCGGCCGCGGTGGGCCTCTACCTGCTCGTGTCGTCCGCACCGCGCCTCGAGGGCTGGGCGGCGAACGGTGAGCTGCTCGCCGGTGCCTTCGCCACCCTCGGCATCGCCAGCCTGCTGGCCTGGCGGCGGGCCGGCGGTGCCTCGCCCGGCCTGCTCGCCGCCGGGATGCTGCTGGTGAGTGCCGCACCGCTGGTCAAGCAGTCCGCCCTCGAAGGCCTGCTGGTCGCTGTCGTCCTGGTGGCGCCGCACGCTCGCGCCCGGCTGCCGGCACTGGGATGGGCGGTCGCGCCGTGGCTCGTGGCAGCGACACACGGCGTCACCCTGGGCTTCGACCGGTGGTGGTTCGCCGTGGTGGGCTACCGGTTCCACGGCGACCCGGCGGCCGAAAGCCTGGCCGGCCGTCTGGACCTGTTGTGGCAGTCGCTGCCCGCGCTGGCACTCGACGCCGCACCGTTGCTTGCAGTGGGCCTGGTCTGTGTTTCCCGGCTCCGCCGCCGGCACCTGGTGTACGCGGCCTGGCTGGCCGGCGGGTTGGTCGGCGTCGTCGGGGGCGGGCTCTTCCATGCCCATTACTGGCTGCAGCTCCTGCCGTTCGGTGCCGTCGCGGCCGGGGTCGCCTGGGCGAGGCTGCCGCACCGGGTGCTGCCGGCGGTCGTCGCCGGCGTCTCCGTTCTCGCCCTCGCGTGGGTGCCATTCCTGCAGAGTTCCACCCCCGCCGAGCTCGTGACCGAGACGACAGGCGACCAGCGGCTCGCGTCGGCCGAAGGCATCGGCCGCGAGCTGGCGGCGTTGACCGACCCGGACGAGCGAGTGCTGGTCGTCTGGGCGGCCGCCTCCGTCTACGCCTACGCCGACCGGGAGCCCGCCACGCCGTACTTGTGGTTCCGTCCGGTGCGCTACATCGACGGTGCGGCAGCAGCGATCGTGGACGAGGTCGCCGGCCCCGACCCGCCGGCAGCGGTGGCGCTGGTCCAGCCACCGGACCTGCTCGACCCGGCTGGAGAGCTCTCCCTGCTGTTGAAACGACGGTACCTCCGGGAGGCGACGGTGGGCCGCTTCCCGGTCTACGCGCTGCGGGACTGAAATCTCACAGCGATGCGGTCTGTTGGACAGGGCGCCCGCTCGGTGCGGGAAAGACCCAGCGCCGGTACGACCAGAAGCGGAACAGGGTGCCCAGCGAGAGCCCGATCACGTTCGCGGCGATGTTGTCGGCCAGCGGCCCGGACAGGCCGAGCACGTAGCGCGAGATGCCCAGGCAGGTCAACGCGATGCCGAGGCCGATCCCGTTGAGGACGAAGAACAGCGCGTACTCGCGGGCGACGCCCCGGCGGGCCCGATGCCGGAACGTCCACACCCGGTTGCCGGTGTAGGTGACCACCGTCGCGACCAACACCGAGATCGTCTTGGCGGTGAGTGGCTTGTGCTGCAACGGGCCCTCGCCGCCCGAGTACAGCAGGGCGTTGAAGACGGCGATGTCGACGATGAAACCGACGCTGCCCACGGTCGCGAACTTCAGGCTCTCGCGGATGAGCTGGTGCAGCTGGTACCAGATGCGGAAGACCATGTGGATGGGAGCCGGCGCACGCTTTGGCGGGCGAATGGCGGTGTCGAGCACCCGGCAAGGGTAGAGCACGGCGGGGCCCGATGCCTGCGTCGCTAGCCTGTGCCTCCGTGACGAGTCCCGCCAGCTGGCCGGTCGTCGGCATGGTCGGTGGCGGCCAGCTGGCCCGGATGACTCATCCGGCGGCTATCGCGTTGGGGGTCCGGCTGGCGGTCCTGGTCGCTTCGCCGGACGGCTCGGCCGCCCAGGTGATCCCCCGCCCGGTCGTGGCCGACGAGAAGGCGCTCGCCGACCTGATGGCCTTCGCCGCCGAGTGCGACGTCGTCACCTTCGACCACGAGCACGTGCCGCCCGAACACATCCGCGCCATGGAGGCCGCGGGGGTGGTTGTCCGGCCGCGGTCCGCGGCGTTGCTCCATGCCCAGGACAAAGGCGTCATGCGGGCCCGGCTGAACGCCGTGGGCGTGCCCTGCCCACGCCACCGCGCCGTGGCGGATGCGGGCGACGTGTCGGCCTTCGCCGCCGAGGTTGGTTGGCCGGTGGTGCTGAAGCGGATCCGTGGTGGGTACGACGGCAGAGGGGTGTGGGTCGCTCGGTCGGCCGACGACGTGACCGAGCCGCTGCGCTCGGGTGCTCCGGTACTGGCCGAGGAGCTCGTGGACTTCCGGCGCGAGCTGTCCGCAGTGGTGGCACGGTCGCCGTCAGGGCAGGGCGTGGCGTACCCGGTCGTCGAGTCGGTCCAGCGCGATGGGATGTGTGTCGAGGTGGTGGCACCCGCGCCCGGTCTTTCCGCCGACCTGGCCGTGGAGGCCCAGCGGATCGCGCTGACGGTCGCCGCGGAGCTCGACGTCGAGGGCGTCCTTGCCGTCGAGCTGTTCGAGACCGTCGACGGTCGACTGCTGGTGAACGAGTTGGCCATGCGTCCGCACAACTCCGGTCACTGGGGCATCGACGGTGCCGTGACCAGCCAGTTCGAGAACCACCTGCGTGCCGTCCTCGACCTGCCGCTGGGCTCACCGGCGGCCAGGGCACCGGTCACCGTCATGGTCAACATCCTGGGCGGCGACCTGCCGGGCGCCTACTCCGCCTACCGGCACGTGCTCGCGCGGGATCCAGACCTGAGGGTTCACTGGTACGGCAAGTCGGTGCGGCCGGGTCGCAAGGTGGGTCACGTCACCGTGTGCGGCGACGACCTCGACGATCTGCGCGACCGTGCCCGGCACGCAGCGGCCTTTCTCCGGGGAGACATCGATGAATGACGTGTCGGACGCCACCGTACCGCCGCCGGACGAGGGGGTGGACGCGCTCGTCCGCACCGTCGGGGACGGCCCCGCACGGGTCGGGATCGTCATGGGGTCCGACTCGGACTGGCCGATCATGTCGGAGGCAGCCGATGTGCTCGGTGGCCTCGGCGTGTCCTACGAGGTCGGCGTTGTGTCTGCGCATCGGATGCCGGCCGACATGCTCTCGTACGGCGCGTCCGCCGCGCGCCGGGGGCTGCGGGTCGTCGTTGCGGGTGCGGGCGGGGCCGCGCACCTGCCAGGGATGCTCGCTGCGGCGACCTCGGTGCCGGTGATCGGTGTGCCGGTACCGCTGGCCCACCTCGACGGGCTGGACTCGTTGCTCTCGATCGTGCAGATGCCGGCGGGCATCCCGGTGGCGACGGTCTCGATCGGCGGTGCCCGCAACGCCGGCATCCTCGCCGCACGCATCCTGGCCGCCTCCGACCCGCACCTGTACGCACGGCTCGAGGCGGACAGGTCGTCGTTGGCCGACGCCGCTCGGGCGAAGGGTCGCGCACTGCACGACCGGCTCGGCTGATCAGCGGAAGCCGCGCCGCGTCACAGGCCGAGAGCGGGCGCCTCCATGGCGGGGCAGGTGTCCATGACGACGTCCAGGCCGGCCTCCCGGGCCCGCTGGGCTGCCGCCTCGTCGACCACACCGAGCTGAAGCCAGACGGCCTGGATGCCCAGCCGGTCCTTCTGTGCGATCGCGTCGTCGACCACCGCACCGACCCGGGTGCTGTTGACGAAGCAGTCGACGACGTCGATCTGGCCAGGGACGTCGGCCAGCCGGAGGTAGCCACGTTCGCCGAGTGCATCCTCGCCGCGCAGGTTGACCGGGACGATGGTCATGCCCAGGCGGTCACGCAGGTACGCCCCGATCCGGAAGGCCGTGCGCGCGGAGTTCGCCGACAGTCCGACGACGGCCCACGTCGCGGGGGTGGTCAGCAGGCGCTGGATGACCTCAGGGTCCTGCCAGTCCGTCATGTCCGCCATCCTGTCGGGCTGCCCCGGCGTCCGGCGAGGCGGGGTCGGTCAGACGACACCGCGCAGGAGGTGGCGGGCCATCACCAGCCGCTGGATCTGGTTGGTGCCCTCGTAGATCTGCGTGACCTTCGCATCCCGCATCATGCGCTCCACCGGGTAGTCCCGGGTGTAGCCGTAGCCTCCCAGCAATTGGACCGCGTCGGTGGTGATCTCCATCGCCACGTCGGAGGCGAAGCACTTCGCTGCGGCACCGAGGAACGGCAGGGCCGCCTCTTCTCGTTCGCTCGCAGCGGCGGCGCGGTACACGAGCTGACGGGCGGCCTCGAGCTTCATGGCCATGTCCGCGATCATGAACTGCACGCCTTGGAACTCCGCCACGGCCCGGCCGAACTGCGCGCGCTCCTTGACGTACGCGGTGGCGACGTCCAGGGCGCCCGCGGCGATACCGACCGCCTGCGCCCCGAACGTGACCCTGGTGTGATCCAGCGTCCTTAACGCGAGTTTGAGGCCCTGACCCGGTTCGCCGACGACGCGGTCGCCGGGTAGAGGACACCGGTCGAAGAGCAGCTCACGCGTGGGGGAGCCCCTGACGCCGAGCTTGTGTTCTGGCGCCCCGACCGAGAAGCCCTCGTC
>DATFBR010000045.1:0-2761 GCA_035253685.1 Jiangellaceae bacterium | reverse complement strand
GTTGCCTCGGCGAGGGCGCCAGCTGACCGGCTCCGTGATCGACGCGGTGGTACGTCGGCGTGTGCCGCACCGAGCGCCCAGACCAGCGCACCACCACGCCCGACCGTCCGCCGTCCTGTCGAGGAGTTCTCCCGTGTCCGACGTCAAGATCATCGCCGAGCTGCGCACCGAGTTCGGCAAGGGTGCCGCGCGTCGTCTGCGCCGCGCCGACAAGGTGCCCGCGGTGCTCTACGGCCACGGGACGGATCCGCTGCACCTGTCCCTGCCCGGCCACGAGACCATGCTGGCCCTCAAGTCCCGCAACGTGCTGATCACGCTCGACATCGACGGCCGGAAGGACGAACTGGCGCTGCCCAAGCACGTGCAGCGCGATCCGCTGAAGGGCTTCATCGAGCACGTCGACCTGATCCTCGTCCGGCGCGGCGAGAAGGTCGTCGTCGACGTCCGGGTCGTTCCGGTGGGTGAGGCAGTGCCCGAGACGCTGGTCACCCTCGAGAACCCGACGGTCGCCGTCCAGGCGGAGGCCACACAGCTGCCCGAGCGGATCGAGGTCTCGGTCGAGGGCCTCGAAGCCGGCACGCAGATCCATGCCAGGGATCTCACCCTTCCCGCCGGCACCACACTCGAGTCCGACGAGGATCTGCTCGTCGTCAACGTCACCATGGCACCGACGGCCGAGGAGCTCGAGGCCGAGGGCGCCGGCGAGGTGGAGGAGGCGGCCGAGGTCGAGGTCGAGGCCGAGGCCGAGGTCGAAGGCGTGCCCGCTCCGGCAGAGGCCGGCCCGGCCGAGCCGGCGCCGTCCGGCGAGGCCTGAGCTCGCTGACCGGGAAGGGGCCGCGTGGCGATGTCCGACGCGACATGGCTGGTCGTCGGACTCGGCAATCCCGGCTCCTCGTATGCCACCACCCGGCACAACGTGGGCCGGCTCGTCGTCGAACTGCTCGCCGAACGGCTGGGCGCGCCGTTCAAGTCGCACCGGCGCGGACGCGCGGACCTTCTGGAGACACGGCTGGGCGATCCGCCGGGCGTTCGGACGGTGCTGGCCCGGCCCCGGTCATACATGAACGAGTCCGGTGGGTCGGTCGCCGCGCTGCGCGACTTCTTCAAGATCGACATCGTCCACCTGGTGCTCGTCCACGACGAACTCGACATCCCGTTCGGCACGTTGCGGGTGAAGCGGGGCGGTGGCGACAACGGCCACAACGGCGTCCGCTCGGTACGCGCCGCGCTGGGGACGGGCGAGTTCTGCCGGGTGAGGATCGGCATCGGCCGGCCTCCCGGGAGGCTCGATCCGGCCGTCTTTGTGCTCAAACCGTTCTCGGCGACGGAGCGGAGCGAGCTTCCCCTCCTCGTCGACCGCGCCGCCGACGCGGTCGAGGCGCTCGTCGTCGACGGCTTGGCCTACGCGCAGAACGTCTACAACGGTTGAGATGTACGCAGACGGAAGCGTGAGGGAGTCGGCCTTCCGGAGATTCCGCGCTGACGGAGGGGCGCCGACACTTCTTGAGCTGACTGCCTGATCGCCGCCATCCCTATCGCCAGCAGCGCTGCGGCGCCCATCGGAAACCCGGATTGTGCTGCCGTGCGTACGGAGAGGATGTGGTTTCCGTACTGTGGTGGACGACGCGGTCGTACGTGGGTGTGGATTTGGCCCCCGGTGTAGTCAGGCGCGGTGTCTGCTGTTCTGAAAGGAGGACTGGCTTGCCTGTGCCGTCCGTTGCGCGACTGCGCTCGTGGACCAGCGATCCGGTGCAGGTCCACGATGTGCACACGGTGCTGGTCGAGGACACTCCCAGATGATGCCGCTGCTGCTGCCGTCGAACGAGCTCCGCATCGTGTGCGTCGGCGCCCATCCCGACGACGTCGAGATCGGCTGCGGGGGAACGTTGCTCAGCCTCGCCGAGTCCGGTCGCACGCTCAGCGCAACGGTGGTGGTCGCGACCGGTTCCGGTGGACGGTACGACGAGGCGATGAAGGCCGCACCGCGTTTCCTTCCCGGCGCCGAGGTCGAGGTGCGTGTGCTGGAGTTGCGAGACGGGTTCCTCCCGACCGCCTGGCGTGAGGTGAAGGAGGGCTTGGAGGATCTCGCACGATCGGCGACGCCGGACATCGTCTTCGCGCCGCGGCTCGACGACGCCCATCAGGACCATCGCGTCGTTGCCGAGATCGTGTCGACGGTATGGCGCGACTGCTTGGTCGTGCGCTACGAGATCCCCAAGTGGGACGGCGATCTCGGGCGCGTGACGCACTACGTCCCCCTGGACGCCGAGGTGGCGCAACGCAAGCTTGCGCTCCTCGACGAGAGCTTCCCATCGCAGGTGGAGCGCGGCTGGTGGGACAGCGACACCTTTGCCGGCCTGATGCGGCTTCGTGGAGTCGAGTGCCGGTCCGGTTACGCCGAGGGATTCGTGGTCGACAAGACGGTCGTGGGCCTGTACTGACCTGCAATCCCGCGCCTGGCGGCCCATAAGCGGCGCGCGCCACGAGGAGCGGACGGCATGGTAGGTATGGGCGGCGCGCCCGGGTCATGGCTCCCACCGTGCATCCTTCTCGCGCTCGGCGAACCATCGAATCGTGCGTCGGAGACCGACGTCCAGCGGAGTATTGGGTCGCCATCCGATGAGGGTCTCGGTCCGACCGACGTCTGCGACCCGCCGGATCTCGAGGGGCCGATCGTCCAAGGCCCCGAACAACGGCTCCACCTGTGCGCCGACGAGCTGTGTCAAACGGTCGACGAGCGAACGGATGGTGATCAGCCGAC
>DATFBR010000044.1:0-3048 GCA_035253685.1 Jiangellaceae bacterium | reverse complement strand
AAGCAGTGGGTGCTGCCCGTCTCCGGCTACCGGGTCAGCGCCGGGTTCGGTGCGGTGGGCCGGCTGTGGTCCAGCCGGCACACCGGGCTCGACCTCTCATTGGCGTACGGCTCGCCGGTCAGGTCGATGTCGAGCGGCGAGGTCATCTGGTCCGGATACGACGGGCCCTACGGCAACAAGATCGTCATCGAGCACTGGGACGGCACCGAGATCTGGTACTGCCACCTGTCCCGGATGTTGCAGCGTTCCGGCGAGGTCAAGCCCGGCACCGAGATCGGCAAGGTCGGGTCGACGGGCAACTCCACCGGGCCGCATCTGCACCTCGAGGTGCATCCCGACGGTGGCGACGCGGTCAATCCACGCACCTGGATGGCAGACCACGGCCTGACTGTGTAGCCGGGGACCGCCACCGCCGGCGGCACGCCTCCCTCCCCTCGAAGTACCGGTCGATGCCGTGCGGCATCCGGGTCCGCAGCGTCGACGTGCCGAACGGACGCACCACCCCCGCGACCCCTCCCTACGTCTACGTCATGTCACGAGCCGCGCACCGGGTACCGGGCCGGTGGCGCGGACGACGTCGGCGGAGACCTCGGCAGCGGCCAGACCGACGGCGACGTCGAGTGCGTGTTCCGCGTCGTGGACGAGGAACGCGCAGGTCGGCCCCGAGCCGGAGACCACGGCTCCGAGCGCACCCAGGCCCATGCCGGCCTCCAGGGTCGCCTCGAGCCCCGGGGCCAACGCGAACGCGGCCACCTGCAGGTCGTTGCCGAGCAGGGCCCCGAGCATCTCGGGTTCGGCCGACCGCAACGCCGCCAGGACCTCCGGCGCGACCGCGGGCGCCGCGACGGACCGGCCGGCGCGGATGCGGTCGAGCTCGGCGTAGACCTCCGGCGTCCCCAGTCCCGCGTCGGCGACCGCCAGCACCCAGTGGAACGTGCCGCCCACCATCGCCGGCGTGAGCCGTTCGCCGCGGCCGGTCGCGAGTGCGGTACCGCCGGCCAGCGCGAACGGGACGTCACTGCCCACGCGCGCGGCCAGTAGCGACAACTCCGCACGGCCCAGGCCGGTGCCCCACAGCGCGTCGCAGGCAACGAGGGCCGCCGCCGCGTCTGCGCTCCCCCCCGCCATCCCCCCTGCGACCGGGATGTTCTTGCGCAGGTGCAATCGGGCGCCGGAGGCGACGCCGGCGTAGGCCGCCAGGACCTGCGCGGAACGGGCCGCAAGGTTGTCCTCGCCGGTAGGGACAAGTCCGGCTCTGGCGCCCTCGACGGTCACGGTGACCTGCTCGTCCGGTTCTGCCACCAGCTCGTCGTATACGGACACAGCATGGAAGACCGTCGCCAACTCGTGGAAGCCGTCCTGCCGGCGCGGTCCGACCGAGAGCACCAGGTTGACCTTGGCCGGCGCCCGGACGGTGACCGATGGCATGTCGGCGACGCTACCGGTCGACACCACCGGAGGCGGCCGGTCCGCCGCTCGCGGCGCCCGCGATGCGCACGAAATCCTCGACGCCGAGCCGTTCGCCCCGGACGCCCGGGTCCACACCGGCGCGGTGCACGATCTGCTCGGCCCGGGTCGGCGATCCCGCCCAACCGGCGAGCGCCGCACGCAGGGTCTTGCGCCGCTGCGCGAATGCCGCGTCGACGACGGCGAACACCGCGCGACGGTCGGCGCCGACCGGCGGGTCACGACGCTCCAGCGCCACCAGTCCGGAATCCACGTTGGGCATCGGCCAGAACACCGTCCGGGTGACGGTGCCGACCTGCCCGACCCACGCGTACCAGACCGTCTTGACCGAGGGCACGCCGTAGGTTCGGCTGCCGGGGGCCGCAGCCAACCGGTCGGCGACCTCCTTCTGCACCATGACCAGTCCCCGCTCCAGTGCCGGGAACGTGTCGAGCAGGTGCAGGAGCACCGGGACGGCGACCTTGTAAGGCAGGTTGGCGACCATGACGGTCGGTATGCCATCGGGCAGCACGCGGATCCGAGCCGCGTCCGCTTCGACGACATCGAGACGGTCGGCGACGGCGGGGGCGAACTCACGCACCGTCGCGGGGAGAGCGTCGGCGAGCTCGTGATCGACCTCCACCGCCACCACCCGCGCCACCTCCGGGAGCAGCGCCAGGGTGAGTGAGCCGAGGCCCGGTCCCACCTCGAGTACCACGTCATCGGGCCCGACATCGGCCAGGCGCACGATGCGCCGCACGGTGTTCGCGTCCACGACGAAGTTCTGGCCCAGCGACTTGCTGGGCCGCAACCCCACCGCCGCGGCGAGCCGGCGGACGTCGGCGGGCCCCAGCAGTCGGGAGGCGGCAGACGGCTGGCCGCTCACCATGAAACCCGAGCCTAGGTGGCCAATCGACTTCCGGCAGGTGGCTCATGGCACACCGGGGTGGTGTCCTCGTGCCTGGTTTGCCAGGTTCGTGGAGCGTCTGAGCGTGCCATGCCAGCTCCGGCTGGTGTTCGACGCCGATCAGGCCGGCTCAGGTCCAACATGATCGTGGGCGGTTTGCTGGGCCTCGAACCGCAGCAAACCGCCCACGATCATGCCGTCAGGTGGGCAGGCCCAGCTTTGCCGCGCAGGCCGGCCACGAGCCGTAGCCGCCGGTGGCGTCGCGCAGCTTGGTGGCGATCCGGATCTGCTCGGCCTTGCTGTTCTCGTGCGGGTAGCCGGAACCGCCGTAGGCCTGCCAGGTGCTCAGCGAGAACTGCAGGCCGCCGTAGTAGCCGTTGCCGGTGTTGATGGACCAGTTGCCGCCCGACTCGCACTCGGCGAGCTGGTCCCACACGCCGCCGGAGACCGAGGTGTCGATCGGCTCGGCCGGCGCAGCCGGCCGTTCCTTGGTGCCGACATTGACGATCTCCGTCACCGCAGCGGCGATCACCTGCTCGGACAGCACGCGCTGCTCGCCGTCGACGGAGGTGTCGATGGGCTCGGGAGCGGGTCGTTCCTTGGTGCCGACCAGGATCACCTCGGTGACCGGCTTGGCGATGACCTTCTCCGACAGCACCCGCCGTGCCGCTTCCTTACCGTCGACCAGCAGGATC
>DATFBR010000043.1:0-9161 GCA_035253685.1 Jiangellaceae bacterium | reverse complement strand
CCCCACCGAGACATCGGCCGCGGCGGCGGGCAGCGTCGCAGTCACCGGCGTGGAGACGGCCGCCATGCCCAGGCCGATGCGGAGCAGGCCGGCGGCCGTCGACGGTAGGAGCCGACGCGCCGTGAGGGCGGCTATCCGCCGGGCCAGGCCGGGAACCTGAACGGCCGCCGCCATGACGGACAGCAGACCCATCCAGCCGAGAACACCGCAGGCGACCAGCCCGGCCAGCAGACCCACCACGTCGTCGATGCCGGCGGAGCCCACGCGAGCGGTGATCCAACCCACCCCTTCCGCGCCGGACATGAACAGGGCGGTGACAAGCAGGACGACGCCGAGCGCAGCCGAGCCGCAGAGTCTGGTGATCACGATAGGATCCGTTCTCGCCTGACGTCTTTCGTTTGCATGTGTTTACTTATCGAAGTTCCCGTCAAGCTGTCAAGTCATGTCCACAACTGGCTTCGTCGAGACAGGAGTAGCGTCGCGCCCGTCGGTCGTGCCAATGGAGACGGAATGCGGTGGGAACGACTCTTCGACGATCTCGAAGCACAGGTCGCCGAGGCTGAGCACGCGTCACTCGGCGCCGAGGTGGCCGACCGGACTCGACGCGAACTGGCCCGGGTTCGGCTGGCCGACCGGTTCCGATCAGCCGTCGGTCGACAGGTGACGATCGTCGTCGCCGGTCTGGGCCGGGTGACGGGATCAGTGCAGGCCGCGGGTCCGGACTGGCTGCTCGTATCCGAGCGCACGGGCAGCGAGACGGTGGTCCGCATCGCCGCCGTAGTCAGCGTCGCCGGTCTCGGCTCGCAGGCCGCGGTCGCGGGCACCGAAGGTGAGGTCGGCGCCAGGCTCGGCCTCGCCTACGTGCTCCGTGGAATCGCTCGGGACCGTTCCGACGTCGTCATGAGCATCACCGACGGGTCGACACTGACCGGCCGGGTCGACCGGGTGGGTGCCGACTTCGTCGACATCGCCGTCTGGGCCGGAACGCTGGACGGCGGTGCCGAGCCGCTCGGGACGCGGGCCGTGCCGTTCTCGGCCATCGGTGCCCTTCGCCGCACCGTCTAGGTATCGCGTGTACCGAGCGGGTCGGTCGGCCCGGCCGACTCCGGCGACGGAACCCACGGATGCGTGGCGACGAAGTCGCGGGTCTCCGCGTAGAGCCGCTGGATGTACTCCTCCAGGATGCTGGCCTCGACTCTCCACTGCCCGCGGCCGCCGACCTTGATGGCCGGCAGGTCCCCGCTACGGACCAGGGCATAGGCCTGCGCGGAGGAGATGTTCAGGACCTCGGCGACGTCGGCGAGATGGAGGAACCGAGGGCTTCGCGTCGCCATGGCATCTCCCCACCGCGTCCTGGTACGTCCCGATGCGGCAGTCTGCCACGGGTTGCCTGTGGACAGCCCCGGTTGTCCACAGGCACAGAACGACTAGTCTGCCGCGGTACCGGTCGCCGCGGGCGGGCCCGCGAGCCATCCGGCGCCGACTGCTGCGATGACGAGGAGCACAAAATGGTCCGGTCGGACACCGACTCCGTCAGCACGCGGCCGGTGGTCCCCGGGCCGGACCCGTCCTCGCCGCCGGCGGCACGACTGGTGCGCGTCCGATGGCTCGATCCACGGCTGGTCACCGGGCTGTTGCTGGTGCTCGGCTCCGTCGTCGTCGGCATCAAGGTGATCGCCGCCGCGGACGACACGGTCCCCGTTCTCGTCGCAGCGACGGACCTCGCACCCGGCCAACCGCTGACCGCCTCCATGGTCGAGACCCGGCAGGTCGGGCTCGGGGCAGGTCTCGATCTCTACCACACCGGGGACGTCGGCGACGGGTACGTCGTGGTCCGGCCGGTGGGTGCGGGCGAACTCCTGCCCCGGTCGTCCGTCGCCGTCGCCGACACCGACGTACTCCGCTACGTCACCGTGGCCGTTCCCGTCACCGAGGTGCCGGCGGGTCTGGGCCCGGCGGCGGTGGTCGACGTGTGGCGCGCGCCAGCCGAGCAGGCCGAGGACCGCATTGCCGACCGGTTGCTGGCCGATGTGAGCGTGACCGCGGTGGACTCCGGCGGCGGCGGCCTGGCCGGATCCGGTGGCGTCGCCCGGATCACGCTGGCGGTGGCAGGGGGCACGGGAACCGATATCGACGAGGCCGTCGCCGGGTTGGTGGCCGCAGCGCGCGACGGCCTCGTCTACCTCGTCCAGGTGCCGGAGACACCGCGATGACAGTGCCCGTGCTCACAGCCGTCTCGGGAGCGGAGTGGGAGTCGCGGCTCGTCGCCGCCCTCGAGGCCGGACAGGGCGGCGTGTTCGTCGCGCGCCGCTGCGTCGACGTGGCCGACATGCTGGCAGCGGTGGCCGCCGGGCACGGCCGGGCCGTGCTCCTCTCCGCCGACCTCCATCGCCTCGACCGGGATGTGCTGAGCCGGGTCGGGGCAGCAGGTGTGGCCGTCGTCGGGGTGGCGTCGGGCGACGACGAGCAGGGCGAACGCCGGCTACGGCAGCTCGGCGTCGACACGGTGGTCATGGCCGATGCCGACGTATCGGCCGTTTCCGATGCCGTCCACGCGGCCGTGGGTGGCGTGACCGCCGCAGCGGATCGGCCCGGTGATGCTGACCGGGTCTCCGAGCCCGGCGTGGCGGGTCCCG
Source organism: Jiangellaceae bacterium (assembly GCA_035253685.1). Classification (GTDB taxonomy): domain Bacteria; phylum Actinomycetota; class Actinomycetes; order Jiangellales; family Jiangellaceae; genus DASRTE01. Next base: position 6,525 of record DATFBR010000043.1, on the reverse strand, counting down.
CCGACGCCGCATCCGCGCCGGAGCGACCGGTCGGCCGGCTGGTAGCCGTTTGGGGTCCGACCGGTGCCCCCGGCCGGACGACACTCTCGGTCAACCTGGCGGCGGAGACCGCCCTCTTCGGCCGGGCGACCCTGCTCGTCGACGCCGACACCTATGGTGGCGCTGTTGCACAGGTGCTCGGCCTGCTCGACGAGGCTCCCGGCTTGGCGGGGGCAGCCCGTGCCGCCAACCACGGTCAGCTCGACCTGCCGGCACTGGCCCGGCACGCGCGACAGGTCACACCGCGGTTGAGGGTTCTCACCGGTATCACCCGCACCGAGCGGTGGCCGGAGGTCCGCGCCACCTCGTTGGAGGTGGTCTGGGCCTTGGCTCGTGGTCTGGCGGAGACGACCGTGGTCGACTGCGGCTTCTGCCTGGAGCAAGACGAGGAGCTCACCTTCGACACCGCCGCGCCGCAGCGCAACGGTGCAACCCTGAGTGCCCTGCAGGCCGCCGACGTCGTTCTCGCCGTCGGTGCCGCCGACCCGGTCGGGCTCCAGCGCTTCGTCCGGGCCCTGTCCGATCTGCGCGAGGCGGTGCCCGGAGCCGACATCCACGTCGTCGTCAACCGGCTGCGATCGTCGGTCGTCGGCCCGGAGCCCGAGAAGCAGGTCCGCGCGGCCCTGGAGCGGTACGCAGGACTGCAGCGGGTCGGTGTCGTCCCCGACGACCCGGCGGCCGTCGATGCGGCGCTCTTGCAGGGCCGGACGCTGGCTGAGGCTGCGCCCGCGTCGGCGGTCCGGCGGGCGATCGCAGCGATCGCGGCCGACCTGGCTGGTGTCGCCAAGGCCTCCCGGCCGCGACGACGGGGGAGGGCGCGCGTCCTCGGGTAGACGCATCGGATTCGGTCAGGCGGCGAAGAGCAGGAGCAGCCCCCCGACGGTGTAGGCGACCATGACCACCAGCAGGGGGACCTGACAGTCCGGGCGGGCGAGCGGGAACAGTCGCACCGCCCGGTCGTGCGCGGCCACGATGCCCAGCACGTGCCCCACGACGATCGCGCCGACCTGGACACTGGCCACCAGCGTCGGCTGTCCGGCGATCCACCGGTTCTCCGTCATGCCGGCCGTCCCGAGCCAGTCCGCTCCGGTCCCCAGCGGGTCGGAGAGCAGGACGAGCGTGCGCTGCCCCTCGAGCACGAACAGCGTGAAGTAGTGGGCGATGACATACCCGACCACGATCGGCACGACCGAGTGCGCGAAATGGTCGGCCAGCCCGCGGCCCTCGGAACCGGCCAGCGACGCCACCCATCGGACCGCGAGCGTGAACGTGAGGTACACGAGCAGGATCGCGGCGAGCAGACCCACGGTGCCGGCCAGCGTGGACGGCACTCCGGACTCCTGGACCCAACGGTCCCACGCCGGCGAGGCGGAGGCGCTGTCGAACATCGTCGAGCCCAGGAGTGCCGCCACCGTCGCGGTCAGGCCCGGCCGTACCGGCGTCCCGTCCAGGTTCTCCAGCGGGTTCCGGGCGACCAGGCGGCCGTCAGTGCGGCGCCCGAGCCAGGACAGCCGGGCGACGAGCGACGAGTACGCCTCGAACGGATCGGCGTGGTCGAACCAGCGCGCTCCGAAGACGACCGCACCGAGCACCATGACCGCGACGAACACCGCGAACCAGGCACGGATGACCGGCAGGGTGGCCCGGTCGGGCGCCACGAGCTCGAGCCAGGTGAACGCAACCAACCAGGCGGCGGCCGGCCAGAGGCCGACACGCGGCGGCAGCGCCCGCATGCCGACTGCCGGGTCGAGCCGGACCGCCCGGCAGAGCAGCAGGTGCAGCGTCCGCAGCGGGTTGACCAACCGCCAGAACGGGCCGAACAGCAATGACAGCGGCACGATGCCGATCCACAGCAGCACGTAGACGACGCCGGCGGTCGGGTTGGTCGCGAGGTCGGGCCCCGCGACGGCGCCCACCGCGACATAGGCGGTCGCGACGAGCCCGAGCACGCGCAGCGTCCAGCGCATCCAGGACGAGTCGGCTGCCCGGCTGACGGCGAGGGGAAGCGGCCGCCCGCTCCGGTCGCCGTGGAACCTCGACCGGCGCCAGGCCATGAGCAGGACGAGGAACGAGACGACGAGCGCTGCTGCGGCGCCGGCCACCGCCAGGCCGAACGGGATCGGCAGGTCCTGCCGGCCGCCGACGCCGTGAGCGAGCACGGTAGCGGGGCTCACCGGACGATCAGCTGGAACAGGAGCAGCCCGCTCTCGTGAGTCTCGACCTCGTACACGCCGGGCTCGGCCAGGGTGAACTCCAGCGTCGTCGGACTGCCGGCGGACAGCTCTGCGGTCTGCTCCACGCCGTGCACGTGCACCTCGTCGTCGACATCGCTGGTCACGGTGAGCCGCACCGTTTCGCCGACCGCCACCTCGACGCTGTCCTCGGCCGTGTCGACCGAGCCGTCCGTGATCGCGACCTCGATCTCGTGGGCCGCGGCCGGCGGTGTCGCAGAGGCGTCGGGCGTGTCGGGCGGTGCCGACGGCGCGGTGGTGGCCGGCATGTCGGTGGCAGCGGCGTCGCCCCGACCGTCGTCGGCGCCGCACGCAGCGAGGACGAGCATGACCGCGAAGGTGGCGGGTGCGGCGGGGTGCCGGCCGGGTCGTGTGGTCGGCATCGGGACTCTGATCTCCAGCAGGGGCCGGACGGCGGACGACTCATCTTGGCAGCAGCACCACGAATCCGGCGGACACCCATCGTCCAGCGTGCACAACGAGGTTCGCATCTTGCAGACTGATCTGGTGAGCCGGGCATCGCAGCCGCGCCGGGGACTGGTCCTCGGTGCCGGCGGTGTGCTCGGAGCGGCTTGGACGGTCGGTGCGCTCTGCGCGCTGGAGGAGTCGGTCGGCGTCGACCTGCGCACCTGCGACCAGATTCTCGGCACGTCGGCCGGCTCGGTTCTGGCGGCACTGCTCGGAGCGGGCGTGTCACCCGCCCAGATGCGCGACCACCAACTCGGTCGCGCCGTAGACGGACCACTTGCCTCCCTGCCGTGGAACTATGACCACGCCACGGGAGGCGCGCTGCCGCCGATGCCGCGGCTGGGACTCGGGTCGCCGGCGCTGTTCCGGCGCAACGCGCACCGGCTACGCCGCCTGCCACCGACCGCCGTCCTCGCCGCTCTGCTCCCGGTGGGCCGCGGATCGCTGGACGAGCTCGGGACGATGGTCGACGCTCTGGCGGCGCCGGGCGGGTGGTCGAAGCACCGGGGCGTGTGGATCGTGACCATGGACTTCGAGAACGGCCGGCGGGTGCCGTTCGGCCGCCCCGGTGAGCCACCGGCTTCGCTGGCCGAGGCCGTGACGGCGTCGTGCTCGATCCCCGGCTGGTACGCGCCGGTGACGATCGGCGGACACCGCTATGTCGACGGCGGTGCGTGCTCGGCAACGTCGGTCGACCTGTTCACGGGGCTGGGGCTCGACGAGGTCTACGTGGTGGCGCCCATGGTCTCGCGCGAGCTCGACCATCCCTCCTCGCTGCTGGGGCGGATGGAGCGCCGCTGGCGGGCGGCGGTCACGCGGCGCTGCCTGCACGAGACGCTGAAGCTTCGCGCCGAGGGAACTAGGGTCACGATCCTCGGACCCGGCGTCGAGGACCTCGAGGCGATCGGCGTCAACGTGATGCAGGTGTCGCGGCGCGTCACCGTGTTGGAGACGTCGTTGCGGACGTCGGCGGCGGCCCTGGCAGCGGGTCCTCACCTCGGTGCGGCGGACGCCGGCTGATGCGCGTGTTCCTGCCGGCAACCCTGCCGATGCTCGCGGTGCTGCAGGACTCGGGCCGGCTGGCGGCGGTGGATGGGATCGGTTACGCCGTCACGCCCACGCTGCGCGAGTGGTACGCGGCCGGCGACGCGGAGGAGCTCGACTACGCGGCGCTCGCCGATGCCGCCAGGGCGTCGTTACGGCTCTTGGCGGCCGATCCGGGTGCGCCCTGCCGCCGGCTCGTGATCGCCGTCGACGTGCCCGATGCGACGCCCGACCTGGCCGCCGGGCGCGCTGCGGTCCGGCTGGTGTCGCCGGTGGGTCTCGAGCAGGTCGCCGCCGTTCATCTCGACGACGGCGACGCCGAGCAGACCGTTCGAGCGGCGGTCGGAGCGCTCGATGCCGCCCGCGCCGGAGACGCCGATGCCGAGGCAGTGGTCGAGGAGCCGGAGGGCTTCGAGCTGCTCTGGTTCGCCACCCAGGAGATCCCCGAGCTCGTCGATTGACACGCTGACCACCCGGGCCGTCCGTTCGCCGGGTGCGCGGCCCTGGTGTACGGTCCACGTGCCCGGGTGATGGCGACGCCGGGTCGTGCCACGATGGGTGATGTCCCTGTCCGACGTCGAGGAGCCCCGCCATGGACGCCGTCACCCAGGTTCCCATGCCGGTGAACGAGCCGGTCCTCACCTACGCATCCGGAACCCCGGAGCGCGCTGAGGTCGAGCTGCGGATGGTCGAGCTCGCGGCGGAACGGCTCGAGCTCACCTGCACCATCGGCGGCGACCAGAAGCTCGGCGGGGGTGACGAGATCGACGTGGTCGAGCCGCACCGGCACTCCCATGTGCTCGGCACGATGCGCAACGCGACCACGGCGGATGCAGGCGCCGCGATCGCAGCCGCGAAGGAGGCGGCACCGCGGTGGCGGGCCCTGTCCTACGACGACCGGGCCGCCGTCTTTCTCAAGGCGGCGGAGCTGCTGGCCGGACCATGGCGGCAGACCCTCAACGCCGCGACCATGCTGGGCCAGTCCAAGACCGTCGCCCAGGCAGAGATCGACAGTGCCTGCGAGCTGATCGACTTCTGGCGCTTCAACGTGTTCTTCGGCCGCGAGATCCTCGAGGAACAGCCGATGCTCAACAGCCCCGGCGTCTGGAACCGCATCGACCACCGCCCGCTCGAGGGCTTCGTCTACGCGATCACCCCGTTCAACTTCACGGCTATCGCCGGTAACCTGCCGACCGCCCCGGCGCTGATGGGCAACACCGTCGTGTGGAAGCCGAGCCCCACCCAACAGCTGGCGGCGCACTACACGATGCGCCTGCTCGAGCAGGCCGGCCTGCCCCCCGGCGTGATCAATCTGCTGACCGGAGACGGCCTGGCCGTGTCCGAGGTAGCGCTGGCCGACCCCGACCTGGCGGGTATCCACTTCACCGGCTCGACGCGGACCTTCCACACCCTGTGGCGCACCGTCGGCGAGAACATCGCCGGGTACCGCAGCTACCCGCGCATCGTGGGCGAGACCGGTGGCAAGGACTTCGTCGTGGCACACTCCAGCGCCGATGTCGATGTCCTGCGGACGTCGCTGGTGCGTGGCGCGTTCGAGTACCAGGGCCAGAAGTGCTCGGCGGCCTCCCGGTGCTACGTTCCGCGCAGCGTGTGGGACCGGATGCGGGACGACTTCGTGGCGCTGACCGACTCGCTGGCGATGGGACCCGTCGACGACCTGTCGAACTTCATCGGGGCGGTGATCGACGACCGTGCGTTCGCCAAGTGCAAGGCAGCGATCGACCGGGTGGAGCACGATGACACCGTCACGGCGGTGGCCGGAGGCCGCTACGACGACAGCGAGGGATACTTCGTCCGGCCGACCGTCCTCGAGAGCACGGACCCGGAGAACGAGATCTTCACCACCGAGTACTTCGGGCCGATCCTCGGCGTACACGTCTTCGACGACGCCGATTACGACCGCGTGCTGCTGCAGATGGAGTCGGTGGCGCCGTACGCTCTGACCGGGGCGATCATCGCCCAGGACCGGGCCGCCATCGCGGAGGCGACCGAGGTCCTGCGCTTCGCGGCGGGAAACTTCTACATCAACGACAAGCCCACCGGTGCGGTCGTCGGCCAGCAGCCGTTCGGTGGTGCGCGGGCCAGCGGCACGAACGACAAGGCCGGCGCCGCCCAGAACCTGCTGCGGTGGACGAGCACACGGTCCCTGAAGGAAACTTTCGTCCCGCCGACCACGCATACCTACCCACACATGGCCTGACGGCCAGCCACTGAAGACAAGGGGTAATCCACGTGTTGGAGGACCGGCTGCCCACCCGTCCGCTCGTCTCGCGCGCCGTGCGCCTGCTCTCACAACCTCGGCGCAGTCCCGCCGACAGTGCGCTCGTCACCGGCGTCGCCCTACGCCTCGCCGCCCTCGACAGCGACTCCGACACCGCCGACAAGCTCATCGCGGCGTCCGACCGCGTCATCGTCGGCGTCGCCGGTCTCGTCGGCGAGCCGGCGCCGCAGGCGGACTGGAGCGACACCGCGGAGGCACTGGCACTGATGATCGCCGGACGGCCGCTGCAGCGCCGCCACCTGATGGCCTCGCGTTCCGCGCTCGGCTCTGCCGACAAGGTCCTCGACCTGTCCGACCGGCTGCGGCGTACCGCCGAGGAGGACGTCGACCGCGACGACCTCGGTCGTGCGCTGGCGATGGCCGTCGCGGCGCCCGCGGAGATGGTCGACGCCCTCATCGAGCAGGAGAAGAGCAGCGCCCGCGGACGGACCGAGACGCCCA
>DATFBR010000042.1:0-17564 GCA_035253685.1 Jiangellaceae bacterium | reverse complement strand
GGGACCGGAGGCCGCCGAGAGCGCGGACGGCGCCGATGCCGAGGTCGGCGGCGACGAGCTCACGATCTACGACAACCTCCGCCGGGACGGCGAGCTTGCGTGGAAGGACCTCTGCCGGGGGCCGCACCTGCCGACCACCAGGCACATCCCGGCGTTCAAGCTCACCCGGGTTGCGGCCGCGTACTGGCGCGGGAGCGAGCAGAACCCGCAGCTGCAGCGGATCTACGGCACCGCGTGGGAGAGCCGCGAGGCGCTGCAGGCCCATCTCGACCACCTCGCTGAGGCCGAGAGGCGCGACCACCGCCGGCTGGGCGCGGAGCTCGACCTGTTCTCGTTCCCTGAGGAGATCGGGTCGGGACTGGCGGTCTTCCACCCCAAGGGTGGCGTGATCCGGCGGGTGATGGAGGGCTACTCGCGCGAGCGCCACGAGCAGGCCGGGTACGAGTTCGTCAACAGCCCGCACATCACCAAGGCGGCGCTGTTCGAGACCTCCGGTCACCTGGACTGGTACCGCGAAAACATGTACCCGCCGATGCACGTCGACGCCGAGATCGACAAGGAGACCGGGGAGGTCCGCAAGCCCGGGCAGGACTACTACCTCAAGCCGATGAACTGCCCGTTCCACAACCTGATCTTCCAGGCCCGGGGACGCTCGTACCGCGAGCTGCCGCTGCGGCTGTTCGAGTTCGGCACCGTCTATCGCTACGAGAAGTCCGGCGTCGTCCACGGACTCACCCGGGTCCGCGGGCTGACGATGGATGACGCGCACATCTACTGCACCCGGGAGCAGATGGGTGCCGAGCTCACTTCGCTGCTGACCTTCGTCCTCGACCTGCTGCGCGACTACGGGCTCGACGACTTCTACCTGGAGCTGTCGACGAAGGACCCGGACAAGCACGTCGGCACCGAGCAGGCCTGGGACGAGGCGACCGAGGTGCTGCGGCAGGCCGGAGAGCAGTCGGGCCTCGAGCTGGTGCCGGACCCCGGGGGAGCCGCCTTCTACGGTCCGAAGATCTCCGTGCAGGCGCGCGACGCGATCGGTCGGACCTGGCAGATGTCGACCATCCAACTCGACTTCAACATGCCCGAACGATTCGAGCTCGAGTACACCGCGGCCGACGGCTCGCGCCAGCGTCCGGTCATGATTCACCGGGCCCTGTTCGGTTCGATCGAACGCTTCTTCGGCATCCTGACCGAGCACTATGCCGGCGCGTTCCCGCCCTGGCTGGCCCCGGTCCAGGTGGTCGGGATCCCGATCACCGATGAGCACGTGGGCTACCTCGGGGACGTCGCTGCGACGCTGCGAGAGCGTGGCATCCGGGTGGAGGTCGACGCTTCCGACGACCGGATGCAGAAGAAGATCCGCAACGCGCAGCGACAGAAGGTGCCGTTCATGCTGCTGGCGGGCGACGACGACGTGGCCAAGGGTGCCGTGTCGTTCCGCTACCGCGACGGCTCGCAGAACAACGGGGTGCCGGTGGCGGATGCGGTTGCGGAGATCGTCGGCGCGGTCGAGAGCCGGGTCCGGGCCTGACCTGCCGCGTGGGACCCTGTACCGGTGTCGGCAGACGATCGCAGGGCGGCCGCGGCGGACAGCTCACCGGGACAGATGGACGTGCAGCCCGACGATCGGCTCCAGCGGCTGTGGACGCCCTATCGGATGGCCTACATCAAGCGCGAGCCGGGCAGCGGGCGCGATGCCGAGGACGGGTGCCCGTTCTGCCGGATCCCCACTCTCGACGACGAGAGCGGGTTGGTCGTGGCCCGCGGGCGGCTCGTCTACACCGTGCTGAACCTTCACCCGTACAACCCCGGGCATCTGATGGTCGTCACCTACCGCCACGTCGCCGAGATCGAGGACCTCACCGACGACGAGTTGACCGACCTGTCGACGATGACGCGCGACGCGGTCCTGGCGGTGAAAGCGGCCTCCCGGCCGCAGGGGTTCAACGTCGGGATCAACCTCGGCAGCGTCGCCGGCGGGTCGCTGGCAGAGCACATCCACCAGCACGTCGTGCCCCGATGGAACGGGGACGCCAACTTCATGACCGTACTGGCACACACCAAGCTGATGCCGCAGCTGCTGGCGGACACCCGCGACCTGATCGCCGGCCACTGGCCGGCCGCCCGTTGATCAACAGACCGGCGGCTCAGTCAGTCGCCCTTGGCCTTCGCCTTCGCGGCCAGGTGTTGCGGCATCGGTTCATAGCGGACGAACGCACGGGTGAACGTGCCGGTGCCGTGACTCATCGCCCGTAGGTCGATGGCGTAGCGGACGATCTCGGTCTGCGGCACCTCCGCGCGCACCAGCGTCCGACCGGCGCCGACCGGCTCGGTACCAAGCACCCGGCCGCGGCGGCTGGACAGGTCGCCCATCACGCTGCCGACGTAATCGTCGGGTATGAGCACGCCGACCTCGTCGACGGGTTCCAGCATGTTGACGCCCGCGGCTGCGGCGGCGTCCCGCAGCGCCAGCCCGCCGGCGGTCTGGAAGGCCATGTCGGAGGAGTCGACGCTGTGTGCCTTGCCGTCGAAGAGTGTGACCCTGATGTCCACGACGGGGTAGCCGGCAGGCGTCGTGCCCCGCTCCATCTGCGCGCGGACGCCCTTCTCGACCGACGGGATGAACTGCCGCGGCACCGACCCGCCGACAACCTTGTCGACGAACTCGAAGCCCTCGCCCTCCGGCAGCGGCTCGACCTCGACGTCGCAGACCGCGTACTGACCGTGGCCGCCGGACTGCTTGACGTGCCGGCCGTGCCCCCGGGCGGTGCCGGCGAACGTCTCCCGCAGCGGCACCCGCAGGTCGACCTGGTCGACGGCCACGCCGTAGCGCGAGCGCAGCCGGTCCAGCAGCACGTCGGCATGGGCCTCGCCGATGGTCCAGAGCACCAGTTGGTGGGTCTCCGGGTTGTTCTCGATGCGCAGCGTCGGGTCCTCGGCGGCCAGCCGCTGCAGGCCCTGCGACAGCTTGTCCTCGTCGGCCTTGGCATGCGCGACGATCGCGACCGGCAGCAGCGGCTCGGGCATCACCCACGGCCGCATCACCAGCGGATCGTCCTTGCCGGACAGGGTGTCCCCGGTCTCCGCATGCGACAGCTTGGCGATCGCGCAGATGTCGCCGGCGGCGCACGACGACACCGGCCGCTGCGTCTTGCCCAGCGGCGATGTGACGGCACCGATGCGCTCGTCCTCGTCGTGGTCCTCGTGCCCGCGGTCGGAGAGGAAGTGACCGGAGACGTGCACCGTCTGGTCCGGCCGCAGCGTGCCGGAGAAGACCCGGACCAGGCTGATGCGGCCCACGTAGGCGTCGGTGGTGGTCTTGACGATCTCGGCGAGCAGCGGGCCGGCCGGGTCGAAGTTCAGGCCGTCCCGGGCCTTCCCGGCGATCGTGTAGACCTCGGGGATCGGGTGCTCGGCAGGAGATGGGAAAGCGCTGGTGATGATCTCGAGCAGTTCGGCCGTGCCGAGGCCGGTCGCGGCGCAGACCGGGATGACCGGGTGGAAAGAGCCCTTGGCGACCGCCTGCTCGAGGTCGTCGATCAGCACCTTCTGGTCGATCTCCTCGCCGCCGAGGTAGCGGTCCATCAGGCTCTCGTCCTCGGACTCCTCGATCACGCCCTCGATCAGTTCACCCCGCGCGGCTCCGAGCCGGTCGGCGTCGTCGGGCGACGGGTCGGACTCGGTGCGAGTGCCGGTCGAGTAGTCGAACAGTCGGCCGCTGAGCATGCCGATCAGCCCGCTCGTCGATCCGTCGGAGCCGGCGACCGGCAGGTAGAGGGGCAGGACCTTCTCGCCGAACGCCTCCCGGCAGGCGGCCAGCGTCCCTTCGTAGTCGGACCGGGGGTGGTCGAGCTTGGTGAGCACGACGGCGCGCGGCATCCCGACCGCTGCGCACTCCGCCCAGAGCATCCGCGTCGAGCCGTCGATGGCCTCGGCGGTGGAAACGACGAACAGCGCGCAGTCGGCCGCCCGCAGGCCGGCACGGAGGTCGCCGACGAAGTCCGCATATCCCGGCGTGTCGAGCAGATTGACCTTGATGCCCTGGTGGTGGAACGGCGCGAGCGACAGGCTGACCGAACGCTGCTGGCGTAGCTCGGCCTCGTCGTGGTCGCTGACCGTGGTGCCGTCCTCGACGCGCCCGGCCCGGTGGATCGTGCCGGTCGCGACGAGCAGGGCCTCGACCAGCGTGGTCTTGCCGGCTCCGGTGTGGCCGACCAGGACGACGTTGCGCACGCTCTGCCCGTCGCCGCTCTGGTCGGCCCCGGGCACTGTGCCGTCGGCCGTCGCAGGGTTCTTGTCCGCCATCGCGCTCGCCTCCACACTCGACCTCCGGAGGCCCGGCGACGCCGGTCACGCTCCGGCCAACTCACGTGCACCTGGTAATTCCACCCTGGCGTGACCGAGCGCACGACACAAGGGGGAGGTCGAACCCGCCAGGACTAGCATGGCGCCGCCCGCAGACCCGAACGGAGCGAATGCCCCGCATGCTCAACCGCTTCGCCCGCGCGTTCTTCACGCGCCTGCTGACACCGATCGCCACCGCACTGCTGCGGCTGGGCGTCCGGCCCGACGTCGTGACCGTCGTCGGCACCCTCGGCGTGTGCGCCGGAGCATTGTGGTTCTACCCACGCGGACAGTTTCTCGTCGGCACGTTGGTGATCACGGCCTTCGTGTTCTCCGACAACGTCGACGGCATCATGGCCCGGCTCTCCGATCGGCAGGGCCCGTGGGGTGCCTTCCTGGACTCGGTCCTGGACCGGTTCGGCGACGCGGCGATCTTCATCGGGCTGACGCTGTGGTTCGCCGGCGAGGGCGACGACCTTCGCATGGTGGCGTTGTGCCTGGCCTGCCTGGCGCTCGGTGCCGTCGTCTCCTACGCGAAGGCCCGGGCCGAGAGCCTCGGCTACAGCGCCGACGTCGGCATCGCCGAACGTGCCGACCGGCTGGTCGCCGTGCTCGTCACGACTGGGCTGGTCGGCTGGTTCGACCTGCCGGTCGTCGTCCTCGAGGTCGTGCTGTGGCTGCTCGCCGCCGCCAGCGCGTGGACGGTGTTCCAGCGGATCCGCACCGTGTACCGGCAGTCGATCGCCGAGCCGGCATGAACACGCGCGTCAGCGAGCGCATCATGCTGCTCGGATACACCGGCGGCTGGTCGGCCGTCCGCCACCTGCCCGACCGCGCCGCCTACGGAACGTTCCGCAGGATCGCCGACCGGGTGTGGCGACGTCGAGGTCCGAGCGTGCGCCGGCTCGAGGCCAATCTGGCCCGGGCGCTCGGAACCACCGACGACGACGAGGTGCGCGAGGCGTCCCGGGCCGGCATGCGGTCCTACCTGCGGTACTGGTGCGACGCGTTCCGCCAGCCCGACTGGGACACCGAGCGCATAGTGTCCCGGGTCCGGGTCGAGGGCGAAGACAACCTGCGGGTCCCGTTGCGTACTGGGCGGGGGGTCGTTGCAGCGCTGCCACACATGGCCAACTGGGACCACGCCGGAGCCTGGGCATGCCTGACCGGCGCGCCGGTGACCACCGTGGCCGAGCGGCTCAAGCCGGAGGCCCTGTTCGAGCGGTTCGTGGCGTTCCGAGAAGGCCTCGGCATGGAGATCCTGCCCCTCACCGGCGGCAAGGAGGACGTCTTCACGACGCTGGCGGCGCGGCTGCGCGAGCCGCGCCTGGTACCGCTGCTCGCCGACCGCGACCTGTCCCGCCGCGGCATCGATGTCACGCTGTTCGGCGAGGCCACGAGGATGCCGGCCGGCCCGGCGGCGCTGGCGCTGCGCACCGGCTCGGCGCTGCTGCCGGTGAGCCTCTGGTACGAGGGCACCGAGCCCGACCACCGGCTGGTCATCCGCTTCCACGAGGAGCTGACGCCCTCCGCCGGCGTGCGGGGAGCCGAGCGGATCACCCGGATGACACGCGACCTCGCCGACGAGTTCAGCCGTGGCATCGCCGCTCATGCGCACGACTGGCACATGCTGCAGCCGATGTTCCTGGCCGACCTGCCCGGCGACGACCCGCGACGTACCGTGTCCAGTGGAGCCAGCACATGAAGGTCGGCATGGTGTGCCCGTACTCCTGGGACATGCCCGGGGGAGTGCAGGTGCACATCCGCGACCTGGCCGAGGAGCTGATGAGCCGGGGCCATCAGGTGTCGGTGATCGCCGCCGCCGACGACGACACCCCGGTGCCGCCGTACGTGGTCTCCGCCGGCAGGGCGGTGCCCATCCACTACAACGGCTCCGTCGCCCGGCTGACCTTCGGCCCGCTGTCCGCGTCCCGGGTCCGGCGATGGCTGTCCGACGGCAAGTTCGACGTTCTGCACGTCCACGAGCCGGCGTCGCCGAGCCTGGGCCTGCTCGCGGTCTGGTGGGCCGACATGCCGGTGGTCGCCACCTTCCACCAGGCCAACCCGAGGTCGAGGGCGATGAGCGCGGCATCCGGCATCCTGCAGTCGGCGGTCGAGAAGATCTCGGCCCGGATCGCGGTGTCCGAGGAGGCGCGGACGGTCGTCGTCCAGCATCTCGGCGGCGATCCGGTGCTGATCCCGAATGGGCTCTATGTCCACCGTTTCACCGGAGTGCCGGCACGACCGGAGTGGCAGGGTGAGGGCGGCACGCTGTCGTTCCTGGGCCGCCTGGACGAGCCCCGCAAGGGCCTGCCCGTCCTGCTCGACGCGTGGCCGACGGTCCATCGCGAACGGCCGGGCAGCCGGCTGCTCGTCGCGGGCCGCGGCGACATCGACGAAATCCGGCGCGGCATTCCGACGGACTGCCGGGACGACGTGATCTTCCTCGGCGGGGTGACCGACGAGGAGAAGGTGGCGATGTTCGCCTCCAGCGACATCTACGTCGCGCCGCACACGGGTGGCGAGTCGTTCGGCATCGTGCTCGCCGAGGCGATGGCAGCAGGCACGCCGGTGCTGGCCAGCGAGCTGGTCGCGTTCCGCACCGTCCTCGACGAGGGCCGGCTGGGTGTCCTGGTCCCCGTCGGGGACTCCGAAGCCCTGGCGGCAGCGACCCTCGACCTGCTGGCGGCTCCGGACCGGCGACGCGACCTGGCCGACGCGGCCAGGGTCGCGGTGCGGCGCTACGACTGGTCGGTGGTCGCGGACGACGTGCTCGCGGTGTACGAGATGGCCGTGGCCGCCGGGACCGGCCACCGGTACGGACGGTACCGCCTGTCCGGTCGGTAGGTTCCGTCGTCGTGGAGTGGATCATCCCCGTCGCCGTGGTCCTCCTCGGCATCTACCTGTCCTGGACGGCCGGCCGCCTCGATCGCCTGCACTGGCGGGTCGACGCGTCCCGCGCCGTTCTCGACGCCCAGTTGCTGCGTCGCTCGGGTGCGGCACTCGACCTCGCCGGGACCGGGCTGCTGGACCCGGCCAGCGCAGTGCTGGTGGCCGACGCTGCGTCAAGGGCGCGGACGGTGGACGAGGACGGGCGCGAGCAGGCCGAGAGCGAGCTCACCGAGGCCCTCGGCGCAGCTCTTGCCGATCCTGCCTATACCGCAACGCTGCGATCCGAACAGGGTGCGGATGCTGCGTTGGACGAACTCGCCGCGGCGTGTCGCCGGGCCAGCCACGCCCGCCGCTTCTACAACGACACGGTTCGAGCGGCCCGGCGGCTGCGGCGCAAGGTGCTGGTCCGCTGGCTGGGCCTGGCCGGACACGCTCCGTGGCCGGAGACCGTCGAGCTCGACGACGAGGTGCCGAAGGGGCTGACCGGCTGATCCGTCCGGCTCAGCCTCCCGCGAGCACCTCCTGGACAGTCCTGTCCACCGGCCTCGTCCCCGTCTTGTGGCGGGTTCTCAACGTCTTCGCGGCGTGGGAGGCGTGTCGAAACCACCACAAGATGGCGGGGATCAAGCGGGTGCCGACCGCTTGGTGCGTCGTCGCCGTGCCGGCCGCGGCCTACCATGGAGGCGTATCCACCCGACGCTCATGTCACGAGGTTCCCCATGTCCGAGCTGTCCACGACCACTCCGGAGACCGGCACGGCGCGCGTGAAGCGCGGCATGGCCGAGATGCTCAAGGGCGGCGTGATCATGGACGTCGTCACCGCCGACCAGGCGAAGGTCGCCGAGGACGCGGGTGCCGTCGCCGTCATGGCGCTGGAGCGGGTACCGGCGGACATCCGGGCGCAGGGCGGCGTCTCCCGGATGAGCGACCCGGACATGATCGACGGCATCATCAACGCCGTGTCGATCCCGGTGATGGCCAAGGCCCGGATCGGCCATTTCGTCGAGGCCCAGGTGCTGCAGAGCCTGGGAGTCGACTACGTCGACGAGTCCGAGGTGCTCACGCCGGCCGACTACGCGAACCACATCGACAAGTGGCGGTTCACGGTGCCGTTCGTCTGCGGCGCCACCAACCTCGGCGAGGCACTGCGGCGGATCACCGAGGGAGCGGCGATGATCCGCTCCAAGGGCGAGGCCGGCACCGGCGACGTGTCCAATGCCACCACCCACATGCGCGCGATCCGGGCCGAGATCGCCCGGTTGACGACGCTGCCAGAGGACGAGTTGTACGTCGCGGCCAAGGAGTTACAGGCGCCGTATGAGCTGGTCCGCGAGGTCGCGAAGGCGGGCAAGCTGCCCGTCGTGCTCTTCACCGCGGGCGGCATCGCCACGCCGGCCGACGCGGCGATGATGATGCAGCTCGGCGCGGAGGGTGTCTTCGTCGGCTCGGGCATCTTCAAGTCCGGCGACCCGGCGCGGCGAGCCGAAGCGATCGTCAAGGCGACGACGTTCTACGACGACCCCGACGTCATCGCCAAGGTCTCGCGCGGCCTCGGTGAGGCGATGGTGGGTATCAACGTCGACGACATCCCGGCGCCGCACCGCCTCGCCGATCGCGGCTGGTGAGCTCGGACGCAGCGTGCCCGAACCCCGCCTCTTCGGTGCTGCACCGACCCATTCGGCCCAGGAAACGGCGTGGAGGAGGCCAGGCAACGTGACCGAGCCGGTCGTCGGCGTCCTCGCGGTGCAGGGCGACGTCCGCGAGCACGTCGGCGCGCTCACGGCGTGCGGCGCCACAGCCGTGCTGGTGAGGAGGCCGACGGAGCTGGAACGCGTCGACGCGCTCGTGCTGCCCGGCGGTGAGTCGACGACCATGGACAAGCTGGTGCGGGCGTTCGACCTCGACGGGCCGCTGCGGGAGCGGATCAAGCGCGGGATGCCGGCCTTCGGCTCGTGCGCCGGCATGATCATGCTCGCCGACCGGATCGTCGGCGGCACGGCCGACCAGCAAACCCTCGGTGGCATGGACGTCACCGTCCGGCGCAACGCGTTCGGTCGCCAGGTCGAGTCGTTCGAAGTCGACCTGGACACGGCCGGACTCGGGTCGGGCCCGCCCGTGCACGCCGTGTTCATCCGGGCACCCTGGGTCGAGGAGGCAGGTCCCGGCGTCGACGTGCTGGCCACCGTGGCCGCGGGTCCCGCCGCCGGTAGGATCGTCGCCGTCCGGCAGGGCGCGCTGCTCGCGACCTCGTTCCATCCCGAGCTGACCGGCGACCTTCGCGTGCACCGCCTGTTTCTCGACATCGTGAAGGAGAGCTAGCCCCATGTCCGGCCACTCCAAGTGGGCCACGACCAAGCACAAGAAGGCGGTCGTCGACGCCAGGCGGGGCAAGCTGTTCGCCAAGCTGATCAAGAACATCGAGGTCGCGGCGCGTACCGGCGGCGGCGACCCGGCCGGCAACCCCACGCTCTACGACGCGATCCAGAAGGCGAAGAAGGCCTCGGTCCCCAACGACAACATCGACCGCGCGGTCAAGCGCGGGTCCGGCGCCGAGGCCGGGGGCGCGGATTACCAGGCGGTCACCTACGAGGGCTATGGCCCGAACGGCGTCGCCGTCCTCGTCGAGTGCCTGACCGACAACCGCAACCGGGCGGCGTCGGAAGTGCGGATCGCGATGACCCGCAACGGCGGGTCGATGGCCGATCCCGGCTCGGTGGCGTACATGTTCAGCCGCAAGGGGGTCGTCGTCGTGCCCCGGCAACAGGACGGCCGTAACCTCACCGAGGACGACGTCCTGGAGGCCGTTCTGGACGCCGGGGCCGAGGACGTCGAAGACCTCGGCGAGGCCTTCGAGATCCGCTCCGAGGCCACGGACCTGGTGGCGGTTCGGACCGCGGTCCAGCAGGCCGGACTCGACTACGAGTCCGCAGAGTCGTCGTGGGTGCCGTCGGTGACGGTCCCACTCGACGAGGACGGCGCCCGCAAGATCTTCCGGCTGATCGAGGCGCTCGAGGACAGCGACGACGTGCAGGACGTCTTCGCCAACTACGAGGTCTCCGACGAAGTCATCGAAGCCGTCGGCTGAGCGGCCGCGACGGATCGGCCGCACGCGGCGCGTCGCGTCGCCGGTAGCGCGGAAGTCCCCGGTAGCGTGTCGTCCGAACAGGTGTTCGGTCGGGAGGCGGGCAGGGTCATGCGCGTGCTGGGAGTCGACCCCGGCTTGACCCGCTGCGGCCTCGGAATGGTCGACGGCATGCCCGGCCGCCGGATCGACCTGGTCGCGTTCGACGTGGTCCGGACGCCCGCAGGTACGCCGCTCGGAGAGCGGCTGATGACCGTCGAGGCAGCGGTTAGCACCTGGATCCGCGAGCACGGTCCTGACACCGTGGCCGTCGAGCGCGTGTTCAGTCAGCACAACGTCCGTACCGTCATGGGCACGGCCCAGGCCAGCGGCGTCGCAGTGCTGACCGCCGTGCGGCACGGGCTGCCGCTGTCGACCTACACGCCCAGCGAGGTGAAGGCCGCGGTCACCGGCCACGGGCGCGCCGACAAGAGCCAGGTGGCGGCCATGGTCGTGCGTCTGCTCCGCCTCGACCAGCGGCCGCGGCCGGCCGATGCCAGCGACGCGTTGGCTCTGGCCATCTGCGCGCTGTGGCGTGGATCGGCACAGGCCCGGCTGCAGGCCGCCGTCGCAGCAGGAGGTCCCCGGTGATCGCGTTCGTTCGCGGGCGAGTGGCCCAGGCCTTCTCCACCGAGGTGGTCGTCGACGTCGGCGGGATCGGGCTCACGCTGCAGTGCACACCGTCGACCGCCGCCTCGGTTCAGGTGGGTGAGCAGGTGCAGCTGCCGGCATGCCTGGTCGTCCGCGAGGACTCGCTGACGCTGTACGGCTTCGCCGACGACGACGAGCGCGCGGTCTTCGAATTGCTGCAGACGGCCAGCGGGATCGGTCCGCGCCTGGCCCAGGCGATGCTCGCGGTGCACTCACCGGACGGCCTGCGCCGGGCGGTGGCAACGGAGAACCTGGTCGCGCTGACCAAGGTCCCCGGCATCGGGACCAAAGGCGCCCAGCGGATCGTCATCGAGCTCAAGGACCGGCTCGGTCCACCGCGATCGCACCCGTCGGGCGCCGCCGATCGGCCGGGCACGCCGGTGGGCGAGGGCTGGCAGAGCCAGGTGCATGCCGCCCTGCTGGGGCTCGGCTGGTCCGGCCGCGAGGCCGATGCGGCCGTCGACGAGGTGACGCCGCTGGTGGGCGACGGCGTCGACGGCGCCGACGTGCCCGGCCTGCTTCGGGCGGCGCTACGGACGCTGGCCCGCCCGTGAGCGGCGCCGGCCACGGCGACGCCGTCACCCGCCTGGTCACCCAGGAGTCCGACGGTGACGAGCGGGCCATGGAGGCGACGCTGCGGCCGCGCACGCTCGACGAGTTCGTCGGCCAGGAGCGGCTGCGCGAGCAGCTCTCCCTCGTGCTCGAGGCCGCGCGCGGCCGGGCCGGCGTGGCCGACCACGTGCTCCTGTCCGGCCCGCCGGGACTCGGCAAGACCACGCTGGCGATGATCATCGCGGCCGAGATGGAGGCGCCGCTGCGGATCACCAGCGGCCCGGCCGTCCAGCACGCCGGCGACCTCGCCGCGATCCTGTCCTCGGTGTCGGAGGGCGACGTCGTCTTCTTCGACGAGATCCACCGGATGGCCCGGCCGGCCGAGGAGATGCTCTACACCGCGATGGAGGACTTCCGGGTCGACGTGATCGTCGGCAAGGGCCCTGGAGCGACGGCGATACCGCTGGACCTGCCGCCGTTCACCCTGGTCGGTGCGACCACAAGGACCGGACTGCTACCGGGGCCGCTGCGCGACCGGTTCGGTTTCACCGGCCATCTCGAGCTCTACGAGCCCGCCGACCTCGAGCGCGTACTGGTGCGGTCGGCCCGCCTGCTCGACGTGGCGCTCCGTGCCGACGGTGCCATCGAGATCGCCGGCCGGTCCAGGGGGACGCCGCGGATCGCCAACCGCCTTCTGCGGCGGGTGCGCGACTTCGCCGAGGTCCGCGCCGACGGAACGGTCGATGGCGACATCGCGCGGGCGGCGCTGGCCGTCTACGAGGTGGACGACCTGGGCCTGGACCGGCTCGACCGCGCCGTGCTCGACGCGTTGTGCCGCCGCTTCGCCGGCGGCCCGGTCGGGCTGGGCACGCTGGCCGTCGCCGTCGGTGAGGAACGCGAGACCGTCGAGGAGGTGGCCGAGCCATTCCTGGTCCGCGCCGGGCTGTTGGCACGGACGCCGCGGGGTCGGGTGGCCACGCCGGGCGCATGGCGACATCTCGGGCTGGCCGTGCCACCTCGGGCGCCGTTCGCCGGAGCCGGCCCGGACGACGGGGCGCTTGACCTGTTCACCGGCGCCGAGGACTAGAATGCGCGGGCGGCCGCCGCCTGGCTGCCGAACGTCGTCCTGTGCAGACCGGCTGGACCGGTGCACGGGGAAGGATTTGCGTATCCATGGAGCTCCTCCTCCCATTACTGCTTCTCGTCGGCTTCTACTTCATGCTCATCCGGCCGCAGCAGAAGCAGCGCCGTGAGATCGCGGAGGTCCAGTCGACGATCACCCCCGGCACCCGGGTCATGACCAGCGCCGGCCTGATCGGCACGATCGTCGCCATCGAGGGTGACGAAGTACTGATCGAGGTCGCGCCCGGCATCAACAACCGCTACGTCCGCAGGGCGATCATGCGGGTCCTCGACGACGGCCGACCGGAGCAGGACCCGGACGAACCGACCGCCGAGGAGCCGGCCACGCGGCCCATCGACGACACCACGCCGGGCACCACGGCCTGATCCGACCGTGGCATCCATCAACGCGCCACGCCCGTGGCGCCCGCTGGGAGCGCTCGCGCTGATACTCGTCGTCCTCTACGGGACGATGGCGCTTCTCGGTGAGTGGACACCGCGGCTCGGGCTCGACCTGCGCGGCGGCACGAGCATCACCCTCTCGGCCCGAACGTCGGACGGCACCGAGGTCACCGACGACAGCATGCGGCAGGCGGTCGACATCGTCCGGGCGCGCGTCGACGGGTCCGGTGTGGCCGAATCGGAGATCACGACCCAGGGCCGGACCAACATCGTGGTGCAGGTGCCCGACGTGGGTGAGGAAGAACTCGTGCAGCTCGTGGGCCAGACCGCGGAGCTCCGCTTCCGGCCGGTCCGTGCTGTGATCCAGGGCGGCAGCCCGGCTCCGGTGCCGACTCCGGGGGAGACCGGAACGCCGACGCCTGGGACGACGCCCACGCCTGCCGTGACGCCGGCGCCCACCGCGAGTCCCGCCGCCGGGCGGGCGCTGACCGAAGGTCTCGTCGCCCAGGGCACCGAGTCACCGACCCCGACACCGTCGCCCACCCCCACTCCGACACCGACCCCGGGAACGGCGCCGACCCAGCCGCCGGCCGCGGAAGGGCCGGCGACGGCCGACGAGCAGGCCCAGCTCGCCGCACTGGACTGCGGCGACCTGCAGGCCGGGACCGTCGACGATCCCGACGCCTCCCTGATGACTTGCGACCAGGACAACACCAGCAGATTCCTGCTGGGGCCGGCCGACGTCGTGGGCACCGACGTGGACAGTGCGACGGCGGTCATCCCGCAGAACGACGTGTCATGGGTCGTCGACCTCGACTTCACCGACGAGGGCGCGCAGAAGTTCCTGGAGTCCACCCAGGCGCTGTCCGCGCAGACCTTCCCCAACAACGCGTTCGCGATCGTGCTCGACGGCCGGGTCGTGTCCTATCCGACCGTCGAAGAGCCCATCGCCGGAGGTCGTGCGACCATCTCCGGACAGTTCTCCCAGGCTGAGGCGCAGGCGCTCGCCACCGTCCTGAACTACGGTGCACTGCCGCTGACCTTCGAGACGAGTGACGTCTCCACGGTCACACCGACGCTCGGCTCCAACCAGCTCAAGGCCGGACTGCTGGCTGGTGCGATCGGTCTCGGGCTTGTGCTCTTGTACTCGCTGTTCTACTACCGGGGCCTCGGTTTCGTGGTCATGGCCAGCCTGGTGATCGCCGGTCTGATCACGTACGCGGCCATCGTCCTGCTCGGTGTGGCCATCGGCTTCACGCTGACGATCGCGGGCATCGCCGGAATCATCGTCTCGATCGGCATCACCGCCGACTCGTTCGTCGTGTTCTTCGAGCGCATCAGGGACGAGATCCGGGAGGGTCGAAGTGTCCGCATGTCGGTCGAGACCGGCTGGGTGCGGGCCCGCCGTACGGTGCTGGCCAGCGACACGGTCTCGCTGTTGGCGTCCTTCTTCCTCTACGTGTTCTCGGTCGCGAACGTCCGCGGCTTCGCGTTCACCCTCGGGCTGACGACCCTGGTCGACCTCGTGGTGGTGTTCCTGTTCACCAAGCCGCTGGTCACGGTGCTGGCGCGAAGCCGGTTCTTCGGCGCCGGCCATCCTTGGTCCGGGCTCGATCCGCAGCGGCTCGGCGCGCCAAGCCGGGCCGGACGGCTGCGCGAGCAACTGGTGAGCCCGGCACCGAAGGAGGCGACCTCGTGAGCAGGCGACCACTTGCCAACCGCCTCTACGCCGGCGAAGTGTCGCTGCCGATCGTCCAGCACTCCAAGCGGTGGTACGCCATCAGTGCCGTGCTCATGGCCATCGCGATCGGTGCGGTGCTGCTGCGCGGCGGGCTGCAGCTCGGCGTCGAGTTCACCGGCGGCGCCGAGCTCACGGCGCAGGTGTCGGAGACGACGGACGCGACCGTCCCCGACGTCCGCGACGCGGTCATCAGTACCGGGCTCGACGAGGCGGCCGAGCCGCGTGTCGTCGTCGTCGGCGACGACAACGTCCGCGTCCAGACCGGCAGTCTGACCCCGGAGGAGACGACCACGGTTCGCGAGGCAATGGCCGCCGAGCTCGGCGTCGAACCGGACGAGATCGCGGCTCAGGTGATCGGGCCTTCGTGGGGTGCGCAGATCACGCGTCAGGCCGTGGTCGGCCTCACCCTGTTCGTGCTGGCGATCGCGGTGTTCCTCTCGATCGCCTATGAGTGGAAGATGGCCGTCGCCGCGCTGGTGACGCTGCTGCACGACGTCATCTTCACTGTCGGGATCTATGCCCTTGTCGGCTTCGACGTCACTCCGGCGACGGTGATCGGATTCCTCACCATTCTCGGGTACTCCCTCTACGACACCGTTGTCATCTTCGACAAGGTGCGTGAGAACACCAAGGGCATTACGGCGCAGAACCAGGTCACGTACGCGGAGGCGGCCAACCTCGGTCTCAACCAGACGCTCATGCGTTCGATGAACACGGCGATCATCGGTCTGCTGCCGATCGGCTCGATCCTGTTCGTCGGAGCCGGACTGCTGGGCGCCGGCACGCTGAAGGACCTGGCGCTCGCGTTGTTCATCGGAGTGGCCGTCGGCACCTACTCGTCGATCTTCATCGCGACACCGCTGCTGGTAGACCTCAAGAACCGGGAGCCGACCATCGCCGGCCTGGCCCGGCGGGTCGAGGCGCGTCGCGGCGCCGCCAAGACCCAGCGGGGCGAGCCCGCGCAGGCACCGTCGGTGGTGGCGGCCGCTGCCGCACACGGGAACACCGTGGTGGAGCGCGGTGAGCGGCGTCAGCCGCAGCGTCAGACCCGGTCGCAACGACGCGGCGCCGGTGGCCGTCCGGCACGGTAGCCTCGCGCAGTGACCGCAGACACCGACGGCGCCGTGCTCGACACCGCGGCCCGCGAGCTTCTCCTCTCGCGGATCCGGGACATCGCGGACTGGCCGGAGCCCGGTGTGATGTTCAAGGACATCACCCCGCTCCTGCACGACCACACCGCCTTCGCGACGGTGATTTCGGCGCTGGCTGCCGTCGGTCGCGACGAGTCCGGCGTGCGGCGCGTCGACACCGTCGTGGGCATCGAGGCGCGCGGGTTCATCCTGGCCGCGCCGGTCGCGCACGTTCTCGGCGCCGGGATGGTGCCGGTCCGCAAGGCCGGGAAGTTGCCGTACAAGACCAGATCGGCCCGGTACTCCCTGGAGTACGGCGAGGCGACGGTCGAGGTCCATCGCGACGCGTTCGAGCCGGGCGACCGGGTGCTCGTCGTCGACGACGTGCTGGCCACCGGCGGCACCGTCGCGGCCACGGCCGGGCTGGTGCGGGAGGCGGGCGCCGAGGTGGTGGCGGTCGCCGTGCTGATGGAACTGGGCTTCCTGGCCGGCCGCGACCGGCTCGCCGGCCAGGTGGACCTCCACGCGTTGTTGAGCGTCTGACGGCGCGTCCATTCCACGCGCGCCCGTCACGGCATCCAGGGGCAATCCCCCGTAGACTGGACGCCCGACAGCCGCGAGGAGGTCCGTGGCAGAGGAGACCATCCCCGCCACCAGCGCGTCGACACCTGTCCGCGTGCGGGCCCGGCTCGCCCGCCTCACGGCGCAGCGGCACCAGACCGATCCCGCACTCGAGCCGTTGTTCCGCATCATCCATGCCACCCACCCGAAGGCCGACCTCGGCGTGGTCGAGCGGGCTTACCGGGCGGCCGCTCGGGCGCACAGCGGCCAGAAGCGCAAGAGCGGCGACCCTTTCATCACCCACCCGCTCGCCGTCGCGACGATCCTCGCCGAGCTGGGCATGACCCCGCCCACGCTGGCCGCCGCGCTGCTGCACGACACGGTCGAGGACACCGACTACGACCTGGAGGACCTCCGCGACGAGTTCGGCGACGAGGTCGCCATGCTGGTCGACGGCGTCACCAAGCTGGACAAGGTCAAGTACGGGCAGGCGGCGCAGTCCGAGACCGTCCGCAAGATGGTCGTCGCGATGGCCAAGGACATCCGGGTCCTGGTCATCAAGCTGGCCGACCGCCTGCACAACGCCCGCACCTGGCGCTACGTGTCGAAGGAGTCCGCACGGCGTAAGGCGCGCGAGACCCTGGAGATCTATGCGCCGCTGGCCCATCGGCTGGGCATGAACACGATCAAGTGGGAGCTCGAGGACCTCTCCTTCGGCACGCTGCACCCGAAGGTCTACGACGAGATCGTCCGCCTGGTGGCCGAACGGGCCCCGTCGAGGGACGACTACCTTGCCTCGGTGATCGACCAGGTGCAGGGCGACTTGCGAGGCGCCAAGCTCAAGGCGTCGGTCACCGGCCGGCCCAAGCACTACTACTCGATCTACCAGAAGATGATCGTGCGAGGGCGCGACTTCGCCGACATCTACGACCTGGTGGGCATCCGCGTGCTGGTGGAGTCCGTCCGCGACTGCTACGCCGTGCTCGGCATCGTGCACGCCCGGTGGAACCCCGTGCCCGGGCGGTTCAAGGACTTCATCGCGATG
>DATFBR010000041.1:0-11201 GCA_035253685.1 Jiangellaceae bacterium | reverse complement strand
CTGGATCGCACTCTGCTTGCTCGTGGCGCTCTGCTGTCTTGCCGTGTTCCTGCTCTGGGCCTACTACAACCTCACCTTCCCGCTTCGGACCCCGAGGATCCCATCGCCCATGACGTCGGTGTCCCAGAGCCGCCGCCGGGGGACGCAGTGACGATCACGGCGCGGACACGACTGCAACTAGAACCGCAACGAGAGACGATCTTGGACGGACGCGGGCTGCCGGAACACAAAAGCCCAGGTCAATGGCCATTTTGTGGTGGAGCCGCTCTGGTGGAGCCGCTGTGGGGCTCCGGTTGATGGGTGACAGATCTACTTCGGTGGATTGGTAACACTCGAGTTCAGAGTAGGACGACCGCCAGGGATGGACGCTCGTTTCTTGCGGACCTCCCCTCGCTGCTCACGCTGTTGGGTGCGTAGTAGATGGTCACCGTCGTAGAACTGCAGCACGTGGTCGGTGACCCACACGTCGATCGACCGGCCCGCTGCTGCTTTGCCCAGACAGACCTGCTGCCAGCTGACGGACACCACGCCTAGTGCGGACGCGCGCCGGGCGACCCAGTACCCGTCGGATCGATCCGCGTGCGGCCGGCCAGGCCCGGCCGACGGCGGCCGTAGCTGGGTGACCTCGGCCAGGCCGTCGCGGCAGAACCGCTGCGCCGGGGTAGCCATGCCCAACGCCTGGTGCGGTCGGCGGGTGTTGTAGTCCTCGACCCACTTGTCCAGCTCGGCCTGCGCCGCCGCCAGCGACGCGAACACCCGGTCGGTGCGGAACTCGGTGCGGATCGCGCGATGGAACCGCTCGATCTTGCCGGTCGTGGTCGGCGATCGCGGCGCGGTGAGCAGGTGCTCGATGCCGTTCTCCCGGCACACCCGATCGAACAGCACCTCCACCGGTGGGTGGTTGAACCGGCCGGTGAACACCTTGCCGTTGTCGGTCAGGATCTGCTCCGGCACCCCGTGCACTTGCAGCGCCCTGACCGGCCCCGAGCAGACCCTCTGCGAGCTCTCCCGGGTCATCAGATATGCGCTGACACAGAACCGGGAGTGATCATCGATCCCGGTCAACGCCTTGGCCCTGGTGCCATCCGCGAGGAGGAACCCGCCGACCACGTCCAACTGCCACAGCTCCATCGCCGCCCCGCGCTCCCAGCGTCTCCACTTGCGGTCGCGCGGGCGCCGCGCCGCCGGGTCGACCAGATTCAACCTGACCAGCGCCCGATAAGCCGCCGACTCCGACACCACCGGGGCCACCCGTCTACGGGCCAGCTCGAAGACCAGCCGCCGCGGCCCCCACCACGGATGCGCCAGCCGCAACTCCACCAGCGCGACCTCTACCACCGCCGGCATCTGATGCGGACACGACCGCGGCCGATGCGACCGATCCGCCAACCCCGCCAGACCCTCGGCCTCATATCGGGCCAGCCACGCGTGCACCGTCTTTCGGGCGACACCGAACCGGGCCGCCACATCCGTCACCGACTCGCCGTCGGCGATCACCGCCCGCACGGCCTCATACCGCTGCTCAGCCACCGACAACTCCCGCATGCACCGGGAGTGTCACCAATCAACCGAAGTAGGCGTAACCCATCAGCCGAAACACTGTCACCCCTCAACCGAAACCCGGATGGGCAGCAACAGCCGAACTAGCACACTCTGGTGGAGCCGCCTCGGGGAATCGAACCCCGGACCTACGCATTACGAGTGCGTCGCTCTGGCCTACTGAGCTAAGGCGGCACGTGCCGGTCGACCGGCAGCCTGGACGAGTATAGGTGGCGCCGGTGATCGTGCCCGAATCAGCCGCCGAGGGGCTCCGTCGTCACCTGCTGCCCGAGAGCCGAGCCGGCGACGTACTCCGACCAGGGCAGATTCCAGTCGGCCATGCCCGGGTCGCCGCGCGCGACGAGGTCCTCCGGCCCGCGGGTCGAGTTGGTGACCGTCACGACGTCGCCGTACTGGGCCATCTCGAAGTACGTGTGCCCGTTCGCCTCGCTCAGGTTGAGGCAGCCGTGCGACACGTTCTCGTTGCCCTGGGAACCCTCCGACCAGGGAGCCGAATGCACGAAGGTGCCGCTGTTGGTCAGCCGGACGCTCCAGTCGACCTCGACGTCGTAGTACTCGGGACTGCTCTTGTCGCAGGTGATGTTGGCGCCGCACGACGTCATCTGGCGAGTCGCGTCCTTCGACAGCACGATGTATGTGCCGTTGCGGGTCGCGTACTCCGGCCGGCCAAGGCTGGCGTCCCAGGTTCCCGCCGTCGTCCCGTCGACCGTCACCGTCATCGTGTACGCAGCCGCATCGACCGTCGCGACCTGGGCCTTCCCGACGGTGAACTGGTAGGTGTAGGCGCGCCCGCCCCACAGGTCGTCGCCCGCCTGGACGCCGTTGAGGTCGAGATGGACGCCGACCTGCGTGCCCGCCGGCCAGAACTCCTGCGGGCGGAAATGTGCTTCCGTCGAGCTGAGCCACCGCCACGCTCCGACGACCTGGGGCTCGGACGACACGTGCATCGCCGCCTCGACCTCGGCCTGTTCGGTGACCTGCTGGTCGAAGCGGACGATGATCGGGGCACCCACGCCGACGACATCGGCGTCGCCGGGCTGCAACGTCAGCGTGAGCCGGTTCGCCTCGGGAACGGCGGCCACGACGAAGCTGCCGGTCAAGGTGACCGGGTCGCCGACCTCATCCGCGACCTCGGTGCTCACCGAGTACGTTGCGCCGGGCAGCGGAAGGTCGTCGCTCACCCAACTCGTCCCCTCGTCGGCGACCTCGCCGGCCAGGGGTTCACCACCGTCCGAGGTGACGGTCGCTTCCTGGATTGTTCCGTCCTGGACCTCGACCGTCACGTGCTGGTCGAACGGCACCTCGCCGACGGGGGCGACGAGCTCCGGTGCAATCGTCGCGGTCGGGTCCGGCTCACCCAGCCCGAAGCCGCCATCGGAGCTGCATGCGCCGACCACGAGTACGGCGACGAGAGCAGCGAGCGCAGCGGGCGTCCGGGGCTTCATCACCTCGACCGTACCTTCACCGAGGCACGATGCCGAATCCCGACCCGGCCGCGGTGCCGCGACTGCCCACGACACGTTCGTCCTCGATTGGTCGGCTCGTTGATCGTTGAACCGTCACCGGGGTCCGAGGCCCAGTGACGGTTCAATGATCATGAACGGGAGGGTCGAGCGGCTGCGCAAACGCCGAGATTGACCGTCAGTCGCAGCGCAGACCGTCGTCGGGAACCGTGCCGTCGAGCAGGTACGTGTCCACGGCCTCGTCGATGCAGTCGCTGCCCTCCCGGTAGGCGGTGTGCACCGATCCCTCATAGCTGACCAGCACCCCCGACTCGAGCTGCGCCGCCAACGACTCCGCCCACTCGTAGGGTGTCGCAGGATCACCCGTGGTCCCGACCACGACGATCGGGGCAGCACCCGCGGCCGACACGCGCGCCGGCTCCGACGTGGGCGGCACCGGCCACTCCACACAGGTCACCTCGTCCCAGGCCAGGAAGGGTCCGAAGATCGGCGATGCCGCCTCGAACGCAGGGGTGGCGGCCTCGATCTCCGCGATCGAGCCGGCGTGCGGCCGGTCCAGGCAGTTGACGGCGTAGATGGCCTCGTTCGTGTTGCCGTCGTAGGTGCCGTCAGGGTTCCGGAACAGATACAGGTCGGCCAGTGTCAGCAGAGCCGCGCCGTCCCCCGCGAGGGCATCGTCGAGGGCGAGGCTCAGCACCGCATAACCTTCATCCGGGTTCAGGTAGAGAGGCAGGGCGATCCCCCGCAGGGCCAGGCTCTGGGTGAGCGGCCTCGACTCGTCGGCCGTGGGCAATGGCGTGGCGTCGATGACGTCGAGCAGGTTCGCCAAGGTGGAACGTGCCTCGGTCTCGATGCGACCGAGCGGACACTCTTCGCCCTCGAGACAGTGGTCGAGATACGCGCCCAGTGCCCGCTCGAAGCCGTCGGCCTGTCCCAGCACCAGCTCTGCTCCGGTCAGGACCGGGTCGATGGCCCCGTCGAGCACGACTCGCCCGACCCGCTCGGGAAACTGCTCGGCGTAGAGGGCGCCGATGAACGTGCCGTAGGACTTGCCGAGGTAGTTCAGCTGCTCGTCTCCCAGCACCGCCCTCAGCACGTCCATGTCGCGCGCGACGTCGGAGGTGCCGATGTGCGGCAGGAGCTCGACGGCCCGGGTGGCACATCCGCCGGTGAACTCCGCGGCCTGGACCTGGAGCAGCATGACCTCGCCGGAGTCGTCCGGTGAGCCGTCGGCGGAGACGAACTCGTCCAGGTCGGCGTCGGACAGGCAGTCGACCGGTGTCGACTCGCCGACTCCCCTGGGGTCGAATCCCACGACGTCGTAGCGCTCGTGAACGGCGTCGTTGACGACCGTCGACGCCGCGTAGTCGATTCCCGACCCACCGGGTCCTCCCGGGTTGACCAACAACGTGCCGAGCCGGTCGTCACCGGTGGCCGGCGCGCGCAGGAGGGCGAGTTCGATGACCTCGCCGTCGGGTGCGTCGTAGTCGAGGGGCACCTGCGCCGTCGCGCACTCGAACTCTTCGCGGCAGGTCTCCCATTCGAGGGTCTGGCCGTAGAACGGCGCGAGCGCCTCGTCGACGCCGGCGGTGGCGTCCGGAACCGGCGTCGAAGTCTGCTTCTGGCCGCTGTCCGGCGGGTCCGACGAACAGGCCGCCGCGAACACCGCGACGGCCGCGAGCGCGGGCAGCGCGCGACGCGTCACGCATCCTCCTGGTCGGCGGTCGCCCGCATGCCGGTGGCGACAGCACCCTCGTACGCCTGCCGTGAGCCGCAGACGGCCGCCTTGGGGCAGGCGACCTTGCGCCCGGTCTCGCGGTCGCGCACGTACACCGTCTGGGCCGGAACGTTGTAACCGACGACCGTGCCCTCGACCCCGTCGTCCGTGCTCACGCCGCAGCCGAGCGCCGGGACACTGACCTTGAAGTCCTGGTACAGGGGATGCTCGTACTTCAGGCAGCACATCAGCCGCCCACACGCGCCGGAGATCTTCAGCGGATTGAGCGGGAGGTCCTGATCCTTTGCCATCCGCATGGTCACCGGCTCGAAGTCGGTGAGGAACGTCGAGCAGCAGGTGTCCCGGCCGCAGGGGCCGATGCCAACCTGTACCCGCGCCTCGTCCCGCGCGCCGAGCTGACGCAGATCGATCCGGGCGCGGAGGGACCGTGCCAGGTCACGCACCAGGTCACGGAAGTCGACGCGGTGCGGTGCGCTGAAATAGATCGTGATCAGCTGGTCGACATCCTCGCGTGTGTCGACGAAGTCGGCGGCGACCACCTTCATCGGCAGCTTGTGCTGACGGACCAGCCGGCGGGCCACCACCTTGGCCTCGGCGCGTCGGCGGCGGTTCCGCTCGTCGCGTTCGACGTGCTCGGGGGCCGCCGGTCCGGCACAGACGGAAAGTCCGCCGATGTCCTCGCTGACCCACTGCGGTGCCCAGACGCACTCCGCGACCTCCGGGCCGTCATCGGTGGGCACGAGCACCTTGTCGCCGACCCGCGGGTTGTGTTCGCCCGGATCGAGGTAGTAGAGCCGGCCGTAGCGGGTGAACGCGACGGCCATGACCATGCCCACGCCGCCACCTTACGACCCCGGTGCGGGAGTGGCCCCTCGGTCAGCCCTCGCGTAGGGCCAGCGCCATCGCTTCGAGCGCGAGCAGCGGAGCGGCGTTGGCCTCGAGCGCCTCACGCGCCGCGACGACCGCCTCCATCCGACGCACCGTGCTCTCGGGGCTGGACGCCCGCGCCAGCCGGTCGATCGACGGGCGGATGTGCCCGTTGACCAGCTCGGCCGGAGCGCCGAGCTGGAGGACGAGAACGTCGCGGTAGAGCGCCATCACGTCGACGAGCGCCCGGTCGATCGAGTCGCGCTGTACCCGGGTGCGGCGCAGCTTCTGCTCGCGCTCGAGCTCCTTGACCGCCGCCTCCACGTTGCGTGGTCGCCGACCGACCGCACCGACGCCCAGGGCCTGCTTGAGCTGGTCGACCTCCCGCGAGTCCACCTCGTCGCAGTGGCGTTCGGCGTCGGCCTTCGCGGCCTCGACCAGCTCGGCTGCGGCGTCGAGACAGGTGCGGAGGTCGGCCAGGGCGAACGGCAGCCGCAGCACCTCGGCGTGCCGTGCTCGCGCCTCCTCGTCGGTGGCAAGAGCCCGAGCCCTCCCGATGTGGCCTTGAGCAGCGCGGGCTGCGAAGGCGGCCAGCTCGGGATCGGCCCCTGCGGTGCGGACCAGATGGTCGGCGACGTCGTCGTAGGGCGGCGTGCGCAGTGTGACCACCCGGCAGCGGGAGCGAATGGTCGTGACGATGTCCTCCGGCGTGGGGGCACACAGCATCCAGACAGTGCGCGGCGGCGGCTCCTCCACCGACAGCAGGATGGCGTCGGCGGCGTCCTCGCCGAGCCGGTCGGCATCCTCGACGACGACGACCTGCCATCGGCCGCGTGACGGCCGAAGGGCCGCCCGGGGAACGAGCTCGCGGATCTGTTTGATCTTGATCGACAATCCGTCGGTGTCGACGTTCACGACGTCGGGGTGGGTGCCGTTGCGGACGTCACGACACTCCGCGCAGCGCCCGCAACCTCCGTCCGGGCACTGCAACGCCGCGGCGAATGCCCGCGCCACCACCGACCGCCCCGATCCTGGTGGTCCGGTGAACAGCCAGGCATGCGTCATGGCCGCACCGGCACCGATGTCCTCGAGGAGCGCGGCGGCGTCGGCCACCGTGCGTCGCAGCTCCGGTACCACGGTCTGCCCGACGACGTCATCCCAGACGGTCACGGCAGGCCCAGCTCCTTGACCCGATCGAGGATCGCGGCATCGACATGTGCGGCCGGCAGGGTCGCGTCGACGACGACGTAGCGGTGAGGCGCGGCCGCCGCCAGGTCGAGGAATGCCTGCCGCACCCGCTCGTGGAAGATGTCGGACTCACCCTCGAGCCGGTCGGTCGGTCCGGCGAGCCGGCTGCGGCCGAGCGACGGGGAAACGTCGAGCACAACGGTGAGGTGAGGCACCAGGCCGCCCGTCGCGAACGCGGACACCGATGCGACCGCCGCTACGCCGAGACCACGGCCGACGCCCTGGTAGGCGAGGCTGGAGTCGACGTAGCGATCGGTAAGAACCACCGCGCCGCGGTCGAGGGCCGGCCGGACCACGGAGGCGACGTGCTCGGCGCGGTCAGCCGCGTAGAACAAGGCCTCGGCCCGCGGGTCGAGGCCGGCGCTGGAGGGGTCGAGCACGAGGTTGCGCACGTGGAGTCCGACGCGTGTGCCGCCGGGCTCGTGGGTGAGCACGACCTCGCGGCCACCTGCTCTGACGTGCTCGGCGAGTGCCTGCGCGCGGCTGGACTTGCCGGCGCCCTCGCCGCCTTCGAATGCGATGAACACACCTGCCGTCCCGGACACGCGCCCAGCGTAGTGACGTCGCACGACACGCCCGTCGCAGCCGCCGTGGCCCTCGGCACTATCACGCACGTCCCGCAGGGGTTCGCCCTGGATTCACCCCGGACTCGAGCCGACACCATTGCCATCGCCACGAACCGGACGGACGCTGGACGGTATGGACCTCGCCGCGCTGGTCGCGACGCCGCTGCTGGCCTACCTGCTCGTGGTCGGCCTGGTGGCTCTCGACGCCACGTTCCCGGCGATACCGTCCGATGCGTTCGTGGTCTCCGCGGGTGCACTCGCGGCCGCCGGGCACCTCGACCTCGCGTGGGCGGCGGTGGCGGTGGTCGCCGGTGCGATGACCGGTGACCACCTCGTGTTCGCCGTCGCACGCCACCGGCTGCCCGGCGTCCTGGAGCGCTCGCGCCTCGGCCGGCGGCTGCACCGCAACGCCGAGAGCGCCTACGGTCGGATCGAGCGCGTCAGCACCGTCACATTGGCGATGGCGCGGTTCATTCCGTTCGGCCGCACCGCGGCCGCCGCCACGGCCGGCCTGGTCGGCATCCCGCCCCGCCGCTATGTCTGGATCAGCCTGCTCGGAGCGTCGAGCTGGGCGCTGTGGATGGTCGGGCTGGGCTACGTCGTCGGCGACACCATGGACGGCCCGATCTGGCTTCAGGTCGGCATCGCGGTCGTCGTCGGCTTCGTGGTGGCAGCGGCCCTGGCCGGGCTCCAACAGGCGGTCGCCCGCAGGCGCACCAGGTCGGGCGTGAAGGCCGGGCATGACGGGGCGGAGGCGGCGGACAAGGGCGACGCGCTCCGCCTGGTTCGGTAGCAGTCGTCAGGTGCGGCTGCGGGTGCGAGTCCGCTTCCTGGGGGCCGGACCCTTGGCCCGCTTCTCGGCCATCAACTCGGCCGCCCGATCCAGCGTCAGCGCCTCGATCGACGTCCCACGCGGGACGGTCACGTTCGTCTCGCCGTCGGTGATATAGGGGCCGAAGCGGCCGTCTTTCACCGTCAGCGGCCTGCCGTTCGCCGGGTCTGCGCCGAGTTCCCGCAGGGGCAGCGCCGGCGCCGTACGACCACGCCGGCCCTTCGGCTCCGCGAACAGCTTCTCGGCCTCGTCGACCGTCACGGTGAAGATCGACTCCTCGTCGGCGAGAGACCGGAACTCGGAGCCCTTCTTCACGTACGGTCCGTACCGCCCGTTCGCCGCGACGATCTGCGTACCGTCCGCGGCATTGCCGACCGGCCGCGGCAGTTCGAGCAGCCGCAGGGCCTGCTCGAGCGTCACCGTCTCCGGCGACATGGAGCGGAACAGCGACGAGGTGGGCGGCCGCTCGCCGCTGGGAGCGTCGTCGGGCACTATCTCGGTGACATACGGCCCGTAGCGGCCGGCCTTGGCCACGACGATCCGTCCGGTCGAGGGGTTCACGCCCAGCTCGCGGTCGCCGTTCCCGGCGGTCAGCAGCTCGCCGGCGAGGTCGGGGGTCAGCTCGTCGGGCGGAAGGTCCTCGGGAATGCTGCCGCGGTTGCCCTCTGCGTCCTCGACGTACGGGCCGTAGCGCCCGACCCGAACGACCAGGCCGTCCGCCAGCGGGAACGAGGAGATGCCGCGGGCGTCGATCTCGCCCAGGTTGTCGACCAGGTGTTTGAGCCCCTCGAGGCCCTCGCCGCCATTCCAGAACCGGTCCAGTTCGGTCGGACGGTTCGCCCGGCCGCCCGCGATCTCGTCGAGACGGTCTTCCATCCGGGCGGTGAACTCGTAGTCGATCAGCCAGCTGAAGTGCTCGACGAGAAGGCGGACGACCGCGAACGCCAGCCATGACGGCACCAGGGCCGTCCCCTTCTTGAAGACATAGCCGCGGTCGAGGATCGTGCGGATGATCGATGCGTACGTCGAGGGCCTGCCGATCTCGCGTTCCTCGAGCTCCTTCACCAACGTGGCCTCGGTGTAGCGGGCCGGCGGCTTGGTGGCGTGGCCCTCCGCCTCGACCGCGGCCGCCGTCAGCGCCTGACCCTCCCGCAACGACGGGAGCGGGCGCTCGCGGTCGTCGAGCTCGGCCTCCGGGTCGTCGGACCCCTCGACGTAGGCCTTGAGGAACCCGAAGAAAGTGATCGTGCGGCCGGACGCACCGAACTCGACCGCCTCGCGCGAGGTTGCGGTCGCGGTGACCCGCACGGTCAGCGTCTGACCCACGGCATCGCGCATCTGTGAGGCCACGGTGCGCATCCAGATCAGCTCGTACAGCCGGAAGTCGTCACCGCTCAGTCCGGTCTCGGCAGGCGTGCGGAACGACTCGCCGGCAGGGCGGATCGCCTCGTGCGCCTCCTGGGCGTTCTTGACCTTGCTCGCGTAGGTGCGCGGGGACTCCGGCAGATATTCGGCGCCGTACAGCTCGGCTACCTGGGCCCGGGCCGCCGAGACAGCAGCACCGGACAGCGTCGTCGAGTCGGTCCGCATGTAGGTGATGTAGCCGCTCTCGTAGAGCCGCTGGGCCACCTGCATCGTGCGGGCGGCGCCGAACCCGAGCTTGCGCGACGCCTCCTGCTGCATCGTGGTCGTCCGGAACGGCGCGTAGGGGCTGCGCCGGTACGGCTTCGCCTCCACGGAGCCGACCTCGAACGGCACCTCGCCCAGTGCCGCCGCCAGCGCCCTGGCACGTTGCTCGTCCAGCACGACGGCATCGGCCGAACGGCCTCGCAGTGAGCCCGTCGAGTCGAAGTCACGGCCTTGTGCGACTCGGCCGCCGTCCACGGTCAGCAGCCGCGCATCGAAGGCACCCGCCTCGTCGGCTGCACCGGTCCGGAAAGTGGCCACCAGATCCCAGTACATGGCCGATCGGAACGCCATGCGCTCACGCTCGCGATCGACCACGAGCCGGGTGGCGACGCTCTGCACACGTCCCGCCGACAGGCCTTGCATCACCTTCCGCCACAGCACCGGGGAGACCTCGTAGCCGAAGAGCCGATCGACGATGCGCCGGGTCTCCTGTGCATCGACGAGGTTCTCGTCGATCTCACGCGGGTTTTCGACGGCTGCCCTGATCGCGTCGCCGGTGATCTCGTGGAAGACCATTCGGCGGACGGGGACCTTCGGGCGGAGTTCCTCACGCAGGTGCCACGCGATCGCCTCACCCTCCCGGTCCTCGTCGGTGGCGAGCAGGAGCTCGTCGGCGTTCCTGAGTGCGGCCTTGAGCTTGCGCACCTGCTCCTTGGCGCGTCCGGCCGGAACCACGTACAGCGGCTCGAAGCCGTGCTCCACGTCGACGCCGACCGGTGCACCGAACCGGTCGCGCTGGGCAGCGGGCACCTCGGTCTTCTTCGACGGCAGGTCGCGGATGTGCCCGAACGAGGACTCCACGACGTAGCCCCCGCCGAGGTACCCGGCGATCGTCTTCGCCTTGGCGGGCGACTCGACGATCACCAGACGGCGTGGGACGTCGCTGTTCGTGCGGGCCAACGGGGATGCTCCTTCTCGGATACGCCGAGGGTGAGTGTGCGGCCATGGCGGCTGCTGCTGTCAACTCGACGGACAACGCACGGTATACGACTTCTCTTCCGGGTCGACCGTGCGCGGAATCGCAAAGGCAACTTTGCAAAGAATGCTTTGTGGTCTAGTCTGGTACTCATGGCGCTGAGGCAGAAGTACGTACAGGACCTCGAGCCCCTGCGCGCGTTCACACACCCGCTGCGCATGCGGCTGCTCGCCGCCCTTCGCTCCGACGGGCCGGCCACCGCGTCGGATCTCGGCCGTCTCCTCGGCGAGTCCAGCGGCGCCACCTCGTACCATCTGCGCCA